>NZ_JAAKZY010000194.1 GCF_011045015.1 Streptomyces scabichelini
CCGTCGCGGCCGCGTACCGCACGCTGCGTGAGCGCGGGGTCATCGAGACCGCGGGCCGGCGCGGCAGCCGCGTACGCCCCAAGCCGGTGACGACAGCCCGTGAGCTCTCGCGCCTGGACGTGCCGCCGGGCGCGGTCGGCGGCGCAGACCGGCACGTCGCGGGATGTGCCGCCGTCGGGCGTCCACGTCTCGTCGGCGACCGAGGGGCCGTGCCGCGGGTCGAAGAAGCAGGGGGCGCGGCGCTCGGGCACAGGGAGGCCCTCGCGGCGCGCGGCGAGAACGGCGAGCGAGAAGCGGCCGTCCTCCAGGGACTGGGTGACCGCCCGCACCTCCTCGGGGCGCCGCGCCGCGGCCATGAACGACTTCGCCTTGTCGTACGCGTCGAGGGCACGCTCGTAGTCGGCGCGCATCGCGTCGTCCGCGCCCTTCTCGGCGGGGTGGAAGTCGAGCCGGTCGAGCTCCTCGCCGAACGCGGTGATGTCCTCGTCGACGACCACGCGGAGCTTGTCGAGCGCGGCCTGCCGCTCCTCTTCCTTCTTGCGGCGGTTGCGGCGTACGAGCGTGTACGCGCCCGCGCCGCCGGCCGCGAGCACCACACCGGTCCCGATCAGTACGCCGGTCCCGTCACCGTCGCCGCCGTCGGTCCAGCTGCTGGGGGCGGAGCCGCCGACGTTCATCAGTGCGCGGTCGGTGAAGTTGTCGAGCTGGGTGCTGGTGTCCTCGCCCTGGACGCTGGAGACGAGGTTCCGCACGCCGTTGGCCGGCAGGACGGCCGAGTCGGCCTGCGCGTTGAACTGGTCACCGAGCCGGATCGCGTACAGGCCCGTGACACCGGTCGCCGTGCGCAGGTTCTTGAAGAGGTTTTCCTCCGGGAAGTCGGCGGGGAGTACCGCCACGAAGACCGGCTTGTCGGCGTCCTCGATCTGCTCGGCCAGGGCGTCGGCGTCGGCCTCCGGGAGTTGCCGGGACATGGACGGGTCGACGTACACGGGGCTCTTCTGCAGGGCCTCCGCGACCTTCGAGACATCAGTGGCGGCATGGGCGCGCGTGGCCCCGACGGACACCACCGCCAAGGCCGCGAACGCGATCAGCAGTACGTAGAGTCCACGGTTCAGTGCGGCCTTCATACCCTCGAAGCTACTCCTACGCACCGAAAAAGGGACGTCGGTCCCGGTGGGCGGTGCACACCGGCTGGTGGGCGGTGCACACCGGTCGGGTGCACCGCCCACCGGGGTCACGCGGCCCGGTATGCCGCCGTCAGCTTCGCCACGGCCGCCACGGCCGCCGTAGCCGCCGCGGCAGCGAGGGGTCCGGGGGCGAAGCCCGCAGGGATGGGGCGAGGGCGAAACCCACCCCGCGCACTCCGGAGGCTACTGCGCCGGTTCCACCCCGGCCCGCAGCAGACCGTACGCGTACGCATCCTCCAGCGCCTGCCACGACGCCGCGATCACGTTGTCCGCCACGCCCACCGTGGACCACTCCCCCGCACCGTCCGACGTGGAGATGAGCACACGCGTCGTGGAGGAGGTGCCGTGCTTGCCCTCCAGGATGCGGACCTTGTAGTCGACCAGCTCCAGCTTGGCGAGCTGGGGGTAGATCTTCTCCAGGGCCACGCGCAGCGCGCGGTCGAGCGCGTTGACCGGCCCGTTGCCCTCCGCCGTGGCGACGATGCGCTCTCCCTTGGCGAAGAGCTTGACCGTGGCTTCGTTGGCGTGGGTGCCGTCGGGCCGGTCCTCGACGATCGCCCGCCAGGACTCCACCTCGAAGTACTTGCGGACCCTGCCCTCGACCTCCTCGCGCAGCAACAGCTCGAAGGACGCGTCCGCCGCCTCGTACGTGTAGCCCTTGAGCTCACGCTCCTTGACCCGCTCCACGACCCGGCCGACCAGCTCACGGTCGTCGCCGAGGTCGATGCCCAGTTCCTTGCCCTTGAGCTCGATCGACGCGCGGCCGGCCATGTCGGAGACCAGCATCCGCATGGTGTTGCCGACCTGCTCGGGATCGATGTGCTGGTACAGGTCCGGGTCGACCTTGATCGCGGAGGCGTGCAGGCCCGCCTTGTGCGCGAAGGCCGAGACCCCTACGTACGGCTGATGGGTGGAAGGAGTCAGGTTGACGACCTCGGCGATCGCGTGCGAGATCCTCGTCATCTCGGACAGCGCGCCCTCGGGCAGGACCGTCTTGCCGTACTTGAGCTCCAGGGCCGCCACCACGGGGAACAGGTTCGAGTTGCCCACCCGCTCCCCGTACCCGTTCGCCGTGCACTGGACGTGCGTCGCGCCCGCGTCCACCGCGGCCAGGGTGTTGGCGACCGCGCATCCCGTGTCGTCCTGGGCGTGGATGCCGAGACGGGCACCCGTGTCGGCCAGGACCGTGGAGACCACGGCCTGGACCTGGGCCGGCAGCATGCCGCCGTTGGTGTCGCAGAGCACGACCACGTCGGCGCCCGCTTCCGAGGCGGCTCGTACGACCGCTTTCGCGTACTCGGGGTTCGCCCGGTAGCCGTCGAAGAAGTGCTCGCAGTCGACGAACACCCGGCGGTCCTGGGAGCGGAGGTACGACACCGTGTCGCGGACCATCTCCAGGTTCTCGTCGAGCGTGGTGCGCAGGGCCAGCTCGACATGGCGGTCGTGGGACTTGGCGACCAGGGTGATGACGGGAGCACCGGAGTCGAGGAGCGCCTTGACCTGGGCGTCCTCGGCGGCCTTTCCACCCGCGCGGCGCGTGGCGCCGAAGGCGACGAGCTGGGCGTGCTTGAAGTGGATCTCCTGCTGGGCGCGGGCGAAGAACTCGGTGTCGCGCGGGTTGGCGCCGGGCCAGCCCCCCTCGATGAAGCCCACGCCGAAGTCGTCCAGGTGCCGTGCGATGGCCAGCTTGTCCGCGACGGTGAGGTTGATGCCCTCGCGCTGCGCACCGTCGCGCAGCGTCGTGTCGAAGACGTGGAAGTCGTCGTCGACGCGGGAAGGGCCGTAGTTCTCGTCGGTTGCGTCTGTCATCTCTACTGGCTCCTGTTTGGGATGCGGTCTACCGGAATGACCGGCTCCACCGTCCTCATGATCCCTCACGCTCCGGTCCCGGCTGTTGGTGGGCCAGGAAACAGAAAAACCTCTCGCGGGTGCGAGAGGTCTGCGCGCGGGTCGAGGACGACGGTGTCCGCCCGTACGTGGTCGTACGGGGCGGTCACTGCGGACCGGCGCGCCTGCTGCCAATAATCATGGCGAACGAGAGCACGGGGGCAGTCTGGCACAGACCGCCCCCGTGCTCATGTTTGTCTCAGAATGCGAGCGACACGTTACTCAGAGCAGGTGACGTACGCATCAGCGCAGATGGCGTACGAACGCGTCCTGGCCGTCGTTGGTGTCACCCCCGCCGATGAGCGTCTCGTCGCTCGACGTGAAGGCGATCCGCGCGCCGTTCGCGATCGCGCCGGGGCCGACGTCGGCCGTGGCCGTGCCGCCGGTGGTGTCCGGGGTGACGAGGGTGGTGGCGCCGGTCCTCAGGTCCCGCAGGTACACGGGGTTCTCCGTGCCCCACCGGCTGCCGGGTTCGGCGATCTCCGACTTGAAGGTGACGTGGCGGCCGTCGGCGCTCACCGCCGGGTTGCGGGTGTAGACCGCGCCGGAGCCGCCCTGGGTGCCGTGGATCCGCTCGTTGGTGCCGGTGGCAACGGTGTGCACGAACACGTTCCAGCTCTTGTCGGTGTCGTCCGGCACCAGGTGGGTGTCGGCCGACTCGAAGACGACCGTGCGTCCGTCGCCGCTGATCGAGGGCTTCAGGGACTCGCGCTCGGTCCCCGAGCCGTCGTGGGAGCGGTCGATCTGGGTGAGGGTGCCCGTGGCGCGGTCCCGCATCCAGACGTCGCCCCAGTCATCGCCACGCGGGCCGTTGGCGTAGCTGTGGCCGTAGACGACGTAGCGGCCGTCGTCACTGACCGTCGCGCCCGAGGCGTTGCGCGGCTCCCACGTCGGATTGGGCTGGCTGATGCGCTCGGTGGTGCCCTTCACGCGGTCCCGCAGGAAGACCACGCGGCCGTAGCCGTTCCACTGTTCGACGTCGAAGACCGCGTAGCGGGCGTCCGCGCTGAGGGAGACGGAGGACGAGTAGCCGCCGAAAAGGTCGGGCAGCCCGGTGTCGAGGCGCTCCGTCCGGCCGGTGCGGCGGTCGCGCAGGTGGACCTCGTAGCCGTCCGCGCCGCGGGCGACATAGGCGACGTGGCGTCCGTCGGCGCTGATGGACGGGTCTCCCAGTGCCGCCTCGCCCTCGGCGAGGCGCTGGAGCTTTCCGGTGCGCAGGTCGCGTACGAAGACGTCGGAGGCGTCGTTGGTGTCGCCGGCCACCAGGTCGGAGGCGGTGGAGGCGAAGGCGGCGTACCGGCCGTTGCGGCTGAGCACGGCCCCGGACGACGAACCGTTGCCCGCCGCCCCGGCGGACGTGACGCTGACGGGCTCGGTGTGCGCGGCCCGGGGCGCGGCGATCGCCGACGTTCCGGTCAGTGCCACCGTGGCGGTGACGGCGGCGACGAGAGCCGTGGCGAGCGCGGTGCGTGTGCTGGCGTACAAGATCTGTTCCCCCTGAGGTGCTGGTCATCGGTTGCGTGGTGATCGGTCATCGGTTGCGCGGTGATCGGTCGGTGGATTGCGCAAGGTCGGTCGGTGGATTGCGTGGTGACCGTCAGTGGATTGCATGGTGGCGGCCAGTGGACTGCGTGGTGATGGTCAGTGGACGCGGCGGACGAAGACGTCCGCGCCCCCGTTGGTGTCGCCGGGCACCAGATCCGGTGCGGCGGACGCGAAGCTCACACCCCGGTCGCTCAGCGCGCCCGCGATCGCGCTCGCCTGTGTCCCCGCGGCGGCGACGGTCCGGTCGGCTCCGGTGCGCAGATCGCGCAAGTGGAGGGCCGACTGTCCGTCCACGTACAGGAGTTGGCGTCCGTCCGGGCTGACGGCCCTGGCCCGGGCACCGGAGAAGTGCTGGACGCGGCCGGTGCGCAGGTCGCGCACGTACGAATGCGTGCCCAGGCGGGTGTTCCCGGGCACGAGGTTGGCCGCCGACGAGCGGAAGCCGATGGAGCGGCCGGTCGGCGTGATCGACGCCGCTGTGGAAGCGCCGTCCGCCTGGGTCCCGTCGGCGGCGGTGCTGACCCGCTCGACGCGGGGTGCGTGCGGCGCGGCCGCGGCGGACGGCACGGCGGCCGTGACGAGCGCGATGAGCAGAGCGGCCCCTAAGGGCACACGTGCAGCATTGGACATGGTTCCCCCCGAAACCTTGTCTTCCCCCGGCCCTGAACCGAGGGCCCATAGGGATACAACCGCACCACGCACCTCGGGTCAATGCGCACGTTTACGTACAACCCGCACGGCTTTTCGCGCGTCCGCAGGCGCAGACGCGGTCGGCGGACGCCCGGTTCAACGGCCGGTCCCCGCCCTCCAGTTGAGGAGAGCGGGGACCGGCAGGAGTGCGAAACGTGGCTCAGCCGAGGTTGTGCATCCAGCCGTGCTTGTCCTCGCCCACGCCCCGCTGGATGTCGAGGAGCGCTTCGCGCAGCTTCGTCGTGACCGCGCCGGGCCGCCCGCCGCTCTGCTGCCACTCGCCCGTCTTGCACTTGACCGTGCCGACGGGCGTGATGACGGCGGCGGTGCCGCAGGCGAAGACCTCGGTGAGGGTGCCGTTCGCCGTGTCGTCCCGCCACTGGTCGATGGAGATGCGGGCCTCCTCGGACTCGTAGCCGAGGTCACGGGCGACCGACAGGAGCGAGTCGCGGGTGACGCCCTCCAGGATGGAGCCCGTCAACGTGGGCGTGACGATCTTGTCCCCGTACACGAAGTACAGGTTCATGCCGCCCAGTTCCTCGACCCACTTGTGCTCGACGGCGTCGAGGTAACAGACCTGGTCACAGCCCTTCGCGGCGGCCTCGGCCTGCGCGAGCAGGGACGCGGCGTAGTTGCCGCCGGTCTTGGCGTCGCCCATGCCGCCGGGGACGGCGCGCACGCGGTCATCGGAGAGCCAGATCGAGACGGGCTTCACGCCGCCGGGGAAGTACGCGCCGGCCGGTGAGGCGATGACCATGAACAAGTACTCGTTCGCGGGCCTCACACCCAGGCCGACCTCGGTCGCGATCATGAACGGACGCAGATAGAGCGACTCCTCGCCGCCGTGCGCCGGCACCCACGCCTTGTCCTGCTGGACGAGCTGATCGCAGGCCTCGATGAACGTCTCGACGGGCAGTTCCGGCATCGCGAGCCGGCGGGAGGACGCCTGGAAACGGCGGGCGTTGGCCTCGGGGCGGAACGTGGCGACCGAGCCGTCGGGCTGGCGGTACGCCTTGAGCCCTTCGAAGATCTCCTGCGCGTAGTGCAGGACGCTGGTCGCCGGGTCGAGGGAGAGCGGCCCGTACGGCACGAGCTGCCCGTCGTGCCAGCCGCGGCCCTCGGTCCACTTGATCGTCACCATGTGGTCGGTGAAGTGGCGGCCGAACCCGGGGTTGGCGAGGATCGCCTCCCGCTCCGCGTCGGAGAGCGGGTGCGCGGAGGGCTTGAGCTCGATCGTGGGCGTCGTCATGAGTGGTAGTCCTTCACCGGTTGTTGTGACGGGCCGCCTAGCGCTCCGCGGGAAGTGCAGTACGAAACTGCAGGCCGTCCGTGGCTGGTCGCGCAGTCCCGCGCCCCTGACGGGGCCCGGGACTGTGCTCACTGCGCTAGGACGTCCAAGTTTTCCTTCGTGCCGCGGCTCCGCGTTCGATTATCGCGCGAGCGGAGCCATGGCTGAAAGCGGTGTGAATGCGGCCCAGGGGATGATGGTGGCACCCGGCGAAGCATAGGAAAAGCCGCCGGGTGCGGAAGCGACCCGGCGGCTTGAGGAGATCCGGCGGGTCAGCCGGATACTCGGGCGGCGAGCGTGTCGCCGATCTCGTCGGTCGTACGGGTCGTGGTGCCGCGCTCCGCGAGGTCGGCGGAGACGGCGTCCTCGATGCGGGCGGCCTCGGTCTCGTAGCCGAGGTGGCGCAGCAGGAGGGCGACGGACAGGACGGTGGCGGAGGGGTCGGCCTTGCCCTGGCCTGCGATGTCGGGCGCGGAGCCGTGCACCGGCTCGAACATCGAGGGGAACTCGCCGGAGGGGTTGATGTTCCCGCTCGCGGCGACGCCGATGCCGCCGGAGACGGCCGCGGCGAGGTCGGTGATGATGTCGCCGAAGAGGTTGTCGGTGACGATCACGTCGAAGCGCTCGGGCTGCGTGACGAGGTAGATCGTCGCCGCGTCCACGTGCATGTACTCGGTGGTGACCTCGGGGAACTCCTCGGCCACCTTGTTGAAGATGTTCGTCCACAGGTGACCCGCGAAGGTCAGCACGTTGTTCTTGTGGATCAGCGCCAGCTTCTTGCGCGGGCGGGCCTGGGCGCGGGCGAACGCGTCACGGACGACCCGCTCGACACCGAACGCCGTGTTGACGGACACCTCGGTGGCGACCTCGTGGGGGGTGCCCTTGCGGATCGTGCCGCCGTTGCCGGTGTACGGGCCCTCGGTGCCCTCGCGGACCACGACGAAGTCGATCTCGGGCTGGCCCGCGAGCGGGGTGGCGACACCCGGGAGGAGCTTCGACGGGCGCAGGTTCACGTGGTGGTCGAAGGCGAAGCGGAGCCTGAGCAGGAAGCCGCGCTCCAGGACGCCGGACGGGACCGAGGGGTCGCCGATCGCGCCGAGCAGGATGGCGTCGTGCTTCTTCAGCGCTTCGAGGTCGGCGTCGGTGAGGGTCTCACCGGTGGCGTGGTAACGCTTGGCGCCGAAGTCGTACTCCTTCGTCTCCAGCTTCACATCCTGCGGAAGGACGGCGGAGAGCACCTTCAGCCCCTGGGCCACGACCTCTTGGCCGATGCCGTCACCGGGGATCACTGCGAGATTGAGGCTGCGAGACATGTCGGCACCCTACCCCTGCGTCCCAGGGGATGACACGGACCATCCGCCATACGGACACTACGGACGTCGACATGGACACCGGCACGGACACCGATACGGACGCCATCGGGTGGTGCCGCGTCAGCCCGTCGGTCTCCGTTCACCCAAACGTTAGGCCTTTGTTGGGGCTTGCTGGGAAGTTCCCCACCATGACTGTGCCTTCCAAGGGGGTACCCCCCGGACCCCCCGTCCCGAACGTCGGCATTCCGGAACAGCTCGCCCGCCGTATGAGCATGGCGGAGCAGCACGAGTACCTGCGGACGAAGCTGTCGCGGCGGCGTGCGCTGGTGACCGCGGGCGCCTTCACGGGTGCCGGGCTGCTGGCCGGCTGTACGGACGGGGACTCGGCGAGCCCCGCGCGGACGACGTCCTCACCGGTGACGAATCCCGCCACCGGTCGCGTCCCCGGCTCCGTGGTCGCACCCTTCGGCCGCCATCTCGCCTTCGGCGCCGACCCGAAGACCCAGATGCGGATCTCCTGGCAGGTGCCGTTCGCGGTCAAAAAACCCTACGTACGCGTGGGTTCGAAGCCCTGGGACCTGAGCCGCAGGATCGACGCCGAGGTCCGGGACCTGCGCACCCCGTCCCTGTCGAAGAAGCTGCCCGCGGTCGAGCAGTACTACCTGCACGCCGCCCTCGACGGCCTCAAGCCGGGCACGACGTACTACTACGGCGTCGGCCATGAGGGCTTCGACCCGACGTCGGCCGAGCGGCTCTCGACGCTCGGCTCGTTCCGTACGGCGCCCTCGCGGCCCGAGAAGTTCGTGTTCACCGCCTTCGGCGACCAGGGCGTGAGCTACGACGCGCTCGCCAACGACCAGGTGATCCTCGGTCAGGACCCGTCCTTCCACCTCCATGCGGGCGACATCTGCTACGCGGACACGACAGGCCACGGCAAGGACTCGGACACGTACGACGCCCGCGTGTGGGACCAGTTCCTGGCGCAGACCGAGTCGGTCGCGAAGTCCGTGCCGTGGATGGTGACGACCGGCAACCACGACATGGAGGCCTGGTACTCGCCCGACGGCTACGGCGGCCAGTCGGCCCGCTGGTCGCTCCCGGAGAACGGCTTCGACCCGAAGAGGTCGCCGGGCGTCTACTCGTTCACGTACGGCAATGTCGGCGTCGTCGCGCTCGACGCGAACGACGTCTCGTACGAGATCCCCGCCAACCTCGGCTACTCGGACGGGAAGCAGACCGAGTGGCTCGACAAGCGGCTCGGGGAGCTGCGCAAGTCCGTCGACTTCATTGTGGTGTTCTTCCACCACTGCATGTACTCGACGTCGACGCACGCCTCGGACGGCGGGACGCGCGACGCCTGGCTGCCGCTGTTCACCAAGCACCAGGTGGACCTGGTCATCAACGGGCACAACCACGTCTACGAACGGACGGACGCGATCAAGGGCGGCGAGGTCGGCAAGCGGGTGCCGGTGGGGGCGTCGACCGATCCGAGGCGCGACGGGATCGTGTACGTCACCGCGGGCGGTGCGGGCAAGGACCTGTACGGCTTTCCGGCCGGGGTGAAGGACAGTTACGAGGGGAAGGTGAGCGACCGGGAGTCGGTCGAGACCTTCCACTGGACGAAGGGGAAGTCGGAGAACCCGGACACCGTGGAGTGGTCCCGGGTGCGGTACACCGGCTTCTCGTTCCTCGCCATCGAGGCGGAGACCGGCACGGCCGCGAAGCTCAAGGTGTCGGCACTCGCGCAGAACGGCGGGCGCATCGACTACTTCGAGGTGCGGCGCGGCAGTTGAGGCCCGCGCCGCACCCCTTGCGGGTGCGGCTCCCGGAAGGGGAGGACCTCAGCGGCCCTTCGAAGGTGAGCGCTCAGTGGCCCGTCGCGCCGCCGTTGTCCCTGCGGTCGAGGGCGCGCTGGAGCGCGGCGGCGGCGTTCTTGCGGTCGGACTCGCTCGTACGGGAAACGTGACGGACTCGGCGGCGGACGGTCGTCTCGGCCATGATGAATCGACTCCTTGCCTCCGGCAGCGGCCGCCGGAAGTGCGATGAGGGATTACGAGACTCCCCCTCTGCCTAATGGGCGTGGGGGGACCCCCAGAGAGGCGGGGAGCGGTGCCGCAGGGGTTGCCTGCCTAGGGCTCCGGCTCACGACCGCCATTCGCTTGGTCGAGCGAGACGTTCGGCTTCTACAAAGCTAAGCGAGGACGGGGCGCCTGTCTCCACAATTACTCGGACTTCCTACTATCTGAGACGGTGGAATGGGTCACACGGCTCTGACCTGCGTCGATGACAGATGCGTCAGATGCGTCAGATGCGATTCAGATACGGACGGTCAGAGGACATCGCCGTCGCGCCAGTCGAAGACGAGTTCGTGCGCCGGGTCGAGCGGCCCTGCGGAGGCGGGGCGGACAAAGAGCCAGATCTCCTCGTCGGGGAGGTGCACGATGCCGTCGGGGCCGAGGGCGTGGATCCGGCCCGACCACTCCTGCCAGCCACGGGCCGCGTACAGACCCTCGCCCTCGTACGTGGCGGAGAGCGCGCCGAGTGCGTACGCGTGGTCGATGACCCGTTCCAGGGCGGCCATCACCTGACCGCCGAGTCCCTGGCGCCGGACGTCCGCGCGGACCCCGACGCCCTCGACATAACCGGTACGCAGGGAACGGCCCTGGTGCAGGACGCGGCGCTGGATCACCGCGCCGTGCGCGACGAGCCTGGTGCCGTCGCGCACGAGGGCGTGGACGCCGCCGAGCGTGTGGTCCCAGTCCTCGTCGCTGAAGTCGCCCTCGAAGACGTCGTCCAGGAAGGCGCGGACGACGCGGAGCTCGGCGCGGGTGAGATCAGCCGTGTGAGCCGTACGCAGTCGGGTGGTCATCGCGTCAGTATCACGGCGGCGGGAGGGTGCGGAAGCGCGGCTTCGGGAGCACGATGGGAAGTGGAGCGGTCCGCACCCTGAGCGGATCCGGCGAAGTCCGGTGCTGTACCGCGCCCCTTAAGGGGCGCGGGGCTGTGTCGATATGCGGCTCCGCCGCGATGGGGGTCCCCCCGCTCATGGGGGTCCCCCCGCTCGAGCGAAGCCGAGAGTGGGGGGACCCCCATGAGCGGGGGAGGGACCAGTCACAGACAGCCCGCAGATTCCGGATCGCACCTCCAGCGGAGCGCTTAGGCTTCGGTAGGGAGAACCGATGACCACCGCACACCCGCGTACGCATGTGATGACCCAGCACCGTTTCGGCGGACCTGACGTCCTGGTGATCGAGGAGCGGGAGCGGCCCGTCCCCGGCCCGGGGGAGGTGCTGCTGCGGGTGCGCGCGGCGGGGGTCAACGTCGTTGACCGGCTGGTGCGTTCGGGCATGGCCCGGATCTACGGGGACCCGCCGTTCACGCTGGGCCGCGACGTCTCCGGCGTGGTCGAGGCGGCCGGCGAGGGCGTCACCTCTTTCCGTCCCGGCGACGAGGTCTTCGGCAAGATCCCGGCCGGCGGCTACGCGGAACACGTCACCGCCCCGGCCGACCACTTCGCGGCCAAGCCCACGACACTGGACCACGTCCACGCGGCGGCCGCGCCCACGGCGACGCTCACCGCCTGGCAGGCCCTCGTCGACCTCGCCCACATCGCCCCGGGCACACGGGTGTTGGTGCACGCGGCCGCGGGCGGCGTCGGCCACGCGGCGGTGCAGCTCGCCAAGGCGGAGGGCGCGTACGTCATCGGCACGGCCCGCGCCGACAAGCACGGCTTCCTGTACGAGCTCGGCATCGACGAGCCGGTCGACTACACGACCACGGACTTCTCCACCGCCGTGCACGACGTGGACGTCGCCCTCGACCTGATCGGCGGCGACTACGGCCCGCGCACGCTCAACACCCTGCGCCCCGGCGGCCTGTTGATCTCGGCACTCCCGGGCAGCCTGGGCCTCTCCCCGGAGGACGTCGAGGGCCGCGGGATGCGCTTCGCGGTCGTCCAGGCGGAGCCGTCCGGCACCCGCCTCCAGAAGATCGCCTCCCTGCTGGCGAACGACCGCATCCGCATCCACGTGGACGTCGTCCTGCCCTTCGCGGAAGCGGCCAAAGCCCACGAGCTGGTCGAGTCCGGCCACACGAAGGGCAAGCTCGTCCTCACGCTCCCGGAGTGATCCCTTCCCCGTGACCTCACTCACGCTTTACTGAACAACTCATCAGCAATCCGATGTCTGATGCTGTCAGACTCCTTGACACCCCTCAGTCACCCCTCCACCCTCACAGTCATCCGATGTCTGTGACAGGAGGGGTTTTACATGGCGGTCCAACCCCGGGCCCGCACCATCGTGTTGACGCTCTGCTCCGCACTACTCGCCACGGCCACGGCGGCGCTTCCGGCCCGCGCCGAGGCACCCGCGGCCCCCAAGGCCTGGGAGGTCCGCGGCCCGCACGGTTCCCCCACGGCCGTGGTCTCCCTCGACCCGGCCGACGGCAGCCCGACCCTTGCCGTCAGACGAGCGGGGCGCACGGTCCTCGAACCGTCACCCGTCGGCCTCGTCACCGAACAGGCCGACTTCTCCAAGGACTTGACGTTCACCGGCCGCACCGACCGCACGATCACCGAGCACTACACGGTCCCCACCGGCAAGTCCCACAAGAGGGACGTCCGGATGACCGAGTCCCGTTTCCGCTTCCGTACGGCCGACGGTGCCCGGCTCGACCTGCTGACGCGGGTCGCCCCGGACGGCGTCGCGTATCGCTACGTCCTGCCCGGCGACCACGGCGACGTGGTACGCGAGGCCTCCGCCTTCACCCTCCCCACCAACGCCGAAGCCGTCATCAGCGCCTACCGCCGGGACAACGAACTCCCCTTCACCCGCTACCAGTCGGCGGCCGCGGTACCGGCGGGCACGTACTCGATGCAGGCCCTCTTCAAGACGGACGGCGGCTACGCCCTCATCGCCGAGTCCGACCTGACCGGCGACTACTCGGGCGCCCACCTCACGCACGCCGCGGACTCGCCGACGTACGGCGTGGGCCTGTGGAACGACGAGCCGGTCCAGGTGTCCGGCGCGCTCACCACCCCCTGGCGAGCGGTGATCACCGGCGATCTGGCGACCGTCACGGAGTCGACGTTCACCGACGACCTCGCCCCCAAGTCCCGTGTCCGCGACACCTCCTGGGTCAAGCCCGGCGCGGGGCTGTGGACCTGGCTCGCGGGCGGCAAGGAGGCGGGTCAGAGCCTGGAGGCGCAGAAGAAGTACGTCGACTACGCGGCCGAGCGGAAGTGGCCGTACGAAGTCGTCGACGCCGGCTGGTACTTCAAGCCCGGCGAGTGGGAGGTCATCGACCCCGACTGGCAGACGAACAACTGGATGCCCGAGCTGGTGCGCTACGGCAAGGAGCGCGGCGTCGGCATCCACGTCTGGCTCCACTACACCCTGCTCACCGACCCCGTGGAACGCGAGAAATGGCTGTCCACGCTGGAGAAGTGGGGCGTCAAGGGCGTCAAGATCGACTTCATGGACTCGGAGTCGCAGGAGCGGATGCGCTGGTACGACGACGTGCTGGAGGACACCGCCAAGCACCACCTGATGGTCAACTTCCACGGCTCCACGATCCCCAAGGGCATCCAGCGCACCTGGCCGCAGGTCATGACGCTGGAGGGCGTCGGCGGCGAGGAGAAGCGCAACAACACGGCGGCGCAGCTCGCCTCGCTGCCCTTCACCCGCAACGTCATCGGCTCCATGGACTTCACCCCTGGCGCCTTCCACCGCCCGTTCCGCCCCAACGTCCAGTCGGACGCGGGTGAGCTGGGTCTGACCGTGCTCTACGAGTCCGGCATCCAGAACCTCGCCGGCACCCCGGAGTCGTACGACGCCCGCCCCGAGGCCCGCCGCTACCTGGAGCAACTCCCCACCGGCTGGGAGGAGACCCGCCTGCTCACCGGCGACCCGGGCCGCTCCGCGGTGCTCGCGCGGAAAGCGCCCGACGGCCGCTGGTTCATCGGCGGCACGTTCGCGGGCGCGGCCCAGGACGTGGACGTACCGATGCGCCTCGGCTCGGGCAAGTGGCTCGTGGAAACCGTGACCGACGGCCCGTCGGGCCTGGTCCGCACACCGCAGGTCGTCCGCGGCGACGCCAAGCTCACCGTCCCGGTGGTGGCGGACGGCGGCTTCGCGGCACTCGCGTGCCGCTGGTCACCGGGCCGCACGACCTGCGACCGCTGACCGAGCCGACCGATCACCGATACGACACCGCCCCCGCTCCGGAATCACGGAGCGGGGGCGGCTGTTGAACCCGTACGGGATCAGCCCATGTGCGGGTACGCGTAGTCCGTCGGCGGGACCAGGGTCTCCTTGATGGCCCGGGTCAGGGTCCAGCGCTGGAGGTTCTGGGGGGCGCCGGCCTTGTCGTTGGTGCCGGAGTTGCGGCCGCCGCCGAAGGGCTGCTGGCCGACGACGGCGCCGGTGGACTTGTCGTTGATGTAGAAGTTGCCCGCGGCGTAGCGGAGCTTCTCCGCCGTGTACGCCGCCGCCGCGCGGTCGTTCGCGATGACCGCGCCCGTCAGCGCGTAGTCGGACACCGACTCCATCTGGGTCAGCATCTCCTCGTACTTCTCGTCGTCGTAGACGTGCACGGCGAGGAACGGCCCGAAGTACTCCGTCGTGAAGACCTCGTTGGCCGGGTCCGAGCACTCGACGACGGTCGGGCGCACGAAGTAGCCCACCGAGTCGTCGTACGAACCGCCCGCGACGATCGTGCACTTCGGGTCCTCGGCGGCACGGTCGATCGCCGCCTTGTTCTTCGCGAAGGCCCGCTCGTCGATGACGGCGCCGATGAAGTTCGACAGATCGGTGACGTCACCCATCTTGATGCCGTCGGCCTCGGCCGCGAACTCCTCCTTGAAACCGGAGTTCCAGATGGAGGCCGGGATGTACGCGCGGGAGGTCGCCGAGCACTTCTGGCCCTGGTACTCGAAGGCACCACGGGTCAGCGCGGTCTTCAGCACGGCGCGGTCCGCGGAGGGGTGCGCGACGAGGAAGTCCTTGCCGCCCGTCTCGCCGACGAGGCGCGGGTACGTGCGGTACTTGTCGATGTTCGCACCGACCGTCTTCCACAGGTGACGGAAGGTCTTCGTCGAGCCCGTGAAGTGGATGCCGGCGAGGTCACGGTGGTTCAGGGCGACCTCGGAGACGGCCAGACCGTCGCCCGTCACCAGGTTGATGACGCCCTTGGGCAGACCCGCCTCTTCCAGGACCTGCATCAGCAGGACGGCCGCGTGGGTCTGCGTCGGGGACGGCTTCCACACGACGACGTTGCCCATGAGGGCGGGCGCGGTCGGCAGGTTGCCGGCGATCGCCGTGAAGTTGAACGGCGTGATCGCGTAGACGAAGCCCTCCAGCGGACGGTGGTCGAGGCGGTTCCAGACGCCGGTCGCGTTGGCCGGCGGCTGCTCGGCGAGCAGGTCACGGGCGTACTTGACGTTGAAGCGCCAGAAGTCGATCAGTTCGCAGGGGGTGTCGATCTCGGCCTGCTGGGCCGTCTTCGACTGGCCGAGCATGGTCGAGGCGGCCAGCGTCTCGCGCCACGTCGTGGACAGCAGCTCGGCGGCGCGCAGGATGATCGCGGCGCGGTCGTCGAAGGACATCGCGCGCCAGGCGGGCGCGGCGGCCAGGGCCGCGTCGATCGCGTCCTGCGCGTCCTGCTGCGTGGCGTTGCGGAAGGTGCCGAGCACGGCCTTGTGGTTGTGCGGCTGCACGACCTGGAACGGCTCGCCGCCGCCCATCCGCTTCTCGCCGCCGATGGTGCAGGGCAGGTCGACGGGGTTCTCGGCCAGCTCCTTGAGCTTGGCCTCGAGCCGGGCACGCTCGGGAGAGCCGGGGGCGTAGCCGTGCACCGGCTCGTTGACGGGGGTGGGGACCTGGGTCACAGCGTCCATGAGCTACCTACCTCTTCCGAGTGAATGCCGGCCTTCGGCCCACGAGAGCCGAAGTTGTGTACGTATCTTGGGCGGCGGTCAGGGCTTGACCGTCATGAGCTCGCTGCGGCGTGCGAGTGAGAAGCCCCCACGGGGGCGGAGTCACGTTTTCCGTAACTCCTTTCCGGAAAACCGGGTCGACCCAGTCGACCGTCGGGCGGTAGCTGCCGTCACCCAGGATGCACCCGGATGTCGACAGCTGCCGCCCACCCACAGCGTCATCCCTTGGTGAGGATCGAGCGAGCGAAGAAGCGGAGGTTCGCCGGCTTCTCCGCTAGGCGCCGCATGAAGTAGCCGTACCAGTCCGTGCCGTACGCCGTGTAGACGCGCACGCGGTGGCCCTCGGCGGCGAGGCGGGTCTGCTCCTCGCTGCGGATGCCGTACAGCATCTGGAACTCGTAGTCGTCCAGCTTGCGTCCCACGCGCCGGGCCAGCTCCTGGGTGATGGCGATGAGCCGCGGGTCGTGGGACCCGGTCATCGGGTAACCCTCGCCCTCCATCAGGATCTTCAGGATGCGGACGTACGCCTTGTCGATCTCGGCCTTCTTCTGGAACGCGACCGACGCGGGCTCCTTGTACGCCCCTTTCACGATACGCACGCGGCTGCCGTTCGCGGCGAGGCGGCGGGCGTCGGCCTCCGTGCGGAACAGGTAGGCCTGGATCACGCAACCGGTCTGCGGGAAGTCCTTCCGCAGCTCGTCGTGGATGGCGAACATCGAGTCGAGAGTGGTGTGGTCCTCCGCGTCCAGCGTGACGGTGGTGCCGATGCGGGCGGCGGCCTCGACGACCGGGCGGACGTTGGCGAGCGCCAGCTCGTGGCCGCCGGGGAGCGACTGGCCGAAGAGGGACAGCTTGACCGACATCTCGGCCCGTTCGCCCAGGCCGAGGCCTTCGAGGTGGTCGATCAGCTCCAGGTACGCGTCGCGCGCCGCCGTGGACCGTTCGGCCGTGGTGACGTCCTCGCCGACGACGTCCAGGCTGACCTCGAGCCCTCGGTCGGTGAGGTGCTTGACGACCGGTACGACGTCGTCGACCGACTCACCGGCGATGAACCGTTCGACGACCGGCTTCGTGACCGGGGCCGCCGACACCAGGCGGCGGATCCTGTCGCTGCGCGAGGCGGCGAGAATCACGGGTCCCAACACGGGGCAACCTCCACAACAGCGACCAGCAGGAGGCCGTAACCGAACGTTTTGGGGTGAACGATTCGGCGACGGCGCGGAGAACCACCGTGAAACTTAAGGATCCCTCCGATCGTGGGCCATCGACAGCTGTCACGCATCCGTGCCCTGGATCTCAGACATCTGTATGAAGGGCGCGGGAAATGCGGGAGAATGCCCGAGTGACCGAGGCGAAAGGCGATTACCAGGAACTGGTCGACGAGATCTCGGAGCTCCTCGGCGCCCCCGCGACGCTGGAGAACCGGGACTTCGAGCTGATCGCCTTCGGCGCGTACGACAGCGACAGCGAGATCGACGAGTCCGCCCTGGATCCCGTGCGCACCCGCTCGATCCTCACGCGCCGCTCCACCCCGGCGGTCCGCACCTGGTTCGAGGGCTTCGGCATCGCCCACGCCACAGGGCCGGTCCGCATCCCGCCGACGCCCGAGGCCGGTGTCTACCGGGGCCGCGTCTGCCTTCCGGTACGCCATCGGGGGGTCGTCATCGGGTACGTATGGCTGCTCGCCGACGACCCCGGACCCACCGATCAGCAGCTCGACGCGGCCATGGAGGTGACCGCCCGCATCGGCGACCTCCTCGCGGACGAGGCCCAGGCGGGCGCGGACCTGACCCGCGAACTGCGCGCCGTGCTGACCGCCGAGCGCGGCTGGCCACGGGACATGGCGGTGGCCGAACTCCGCACGGCACTCGGCGTCCGCGGAGAGGGACTCCACACGATGGTGTGCGTGACGCCCTGGCCGTCCGCCGACCCGGACGACGCCCCTTCGGTCCGTACGATCCCGGGGGCGACGGCCCTGTGCACGGTCCCGTGGGGCACCACAGGGCAGAGCCTGGCCCTGCTGGTGCGGCTGCGCTCGTCGACGGTGCTGACCCCGGCCACGTCGGCGGCTTCGCGGCTGCTCAGGGAGGCGGAGGGGATGCGGGGAGCCTCCGGCCTGGTGACGGGAACGCGGGGGGCCTCAGGAGGCCGGGCGGACGGGGCTCGGGAGGCCTCGGGAGGACCGGCGGCAGGAACACGAGGGGTATCCGGCCCGGCGGAGGGGACGCGAACGGCCGCAGGAGGACCGGCGGCCGGTGTCTCCGCGCCCCGCAGCGGCCTCGCCGAACTGGGCGCCGCCTGGCAGGAGGCATCGGCCGCGGCCCGCGCGGCACTGGCCGAACCTGGGCTCGGACCGGTCGCCGAGTGGGCGTCCATCGGCCCGTTCCGCCTGCTCACGGCCCTGCCCGCGGAGGCGGCCCACGATCCCGTCGTACGCCCCCTGCTGGCTCCCGCCCACCGCGAACTGGCCCGCACCGCCGAGGCGTTCCTCGACTGCGCGGGCCAGGCGGGCCGCACGGCGGCCCACCTGGGCATCCACCGCCAGACCCTCTACTACCGTCTCTCCCGCGTCGAACAGCTCACCGGCCTCGACCTGGACGACGGCGAGGACCGCCTGCTCCTGCACATGACGCTCAAGGCTCACCGCCTCTGACGGTGTGTAGGTTCCGCGGTTTCGTGAGCACTTCCGCGTGATCATGAGCAGCGGTAATGTTCAGTAGCGGTCAGTTGTCGACCGCTAACGATCTTCCAGTTTGGGCGGTGCGCCCGTTTCGCACCGTATGGCCGAACAGCGCCCGAGGGAAGGCCGCAGCAGGCGCAACACCCCTACCGCGTCGATTCGGTATGTCGACGGGTCGACTCGCGAAATCCCCTTCAACCGGGCGACTACGCCTCGGCGACGACGGGCGGCCGGCACGTCCCGTCGTCGCGGCGCCGCGCGGCCAGGTGCTCCTCAATGAAGCACAACGCCTGTTCGCGTGTCGGTTGCGGTGGTGGCCGGTAGTCCACCGAGGGCACCGCGTCGAACAGCCGCCTCGCCCGTGCCCTTGATGGGTGCGGGCGAGGCGGCTGGTTGTCGTGCCGGGCGTCGCGGTCGATGTGTACTTCAGGGACCGCGCCCGCTGCGGGGCCGTGCGGGGGGCGGCTGCGGCACGCGGGCGAAGCCGGACCGGTAGGCGAGGGCTACTAGCTGGGCTCGGTGATGGGCGCCGAGCTTGTGCATGATGCGCTGGACGAAGGTGCGGACGGTCATCGGGCTGACGTACAGGCGCTCGGCGATCTCGTCGTTGGTGAGCCCCTCGGCGGCGCAGAGCAGGACTTCCTGTTCGCGGGGGGTGAGGTTGTCCAGCTCGCGGGGCGTGGCG
>NZ_JAAKZY010000195.1 GCF_011045015.1 Streptomyces scabichelini
CCCCGAGGGACCACGGCCCCGCCCCCCGCCCCTCAGGGCGAACGCGAGGGCAACGACTGAAGGCTGACACCTGACATCCCCAGCAAGGGAGAGCAACAGGGAAATCAGCAACCCGCGGTTCCCTGGGCATCTGCCACCTGGCGCGAAACGAGCCCAGTATCGACAACTCCCCGCCCCGTCCGGCCCGCATCCTCACGCCAGGTGGCGAGGCGTAACGAGCTGCCCGGGCTCCAAGATCATCCCGTGGTGGGATTCTGATGTATCTGGGTCATGCACAATCGCCGTGCACCACCGCGTACGGATATCCGTGCTCAGCCGTCTGTTCGAACAGCGCCGCGTTTCACGCATCGGACTCGCAAGGAGCTCGGCATCGTGCCTGGGGTTCAGCGGCGTTGTCGGGGTCCGCGGGGAAGCGCTTGGCCTCACCGGGGGTGACCCTGCCGTGGGCCGCGAGATGCGCGTCCCACTTGGCCAGGACCGCATGCGCGCGGTTCATGGTTGCCTGGCTGACCTGGGCCTCTTTGTGCGAGCGATGCCGAGTTCGACGACACGGGCTGCGGTGACAGTCTGGCCATCCTGGAACTGCTCGCGCGTCAGATCCAGGTGGTGCGGAACTTCCTACCCTTGGTGATCCCGGCCATCACCGGGAACGGGATCAGCACCATGGTCGGCTCCGACGGCAGTGCGGGGATCTCCCAGGGCAGCAGGTGGGTGAACTCCTGCGCGACGACCGTGCGGTCCAGACTTTGCACCCCGGTGGATGTCTTCGATGGCGAGGGGAAGGAATGGGTTCTTCAACCCTTCAGCCGGGGAGAGGCAGGACACGTGACTGTCGAAGAATCCTGGGAAAAGATCGAACGCTGGATAGCCCAGTACGCCCCGGAAGAGCCCACATTGCCGGGCCCTTGCTCACACGCAGACCTGGAGCGCCTGCATGAGTGCCTCGGGGCGCGGTTGCCTGAGGATGTCGAACGCTCGTTGCTACGACATGACGGGTCTGGCCTCACAGAGATCCTCCCGCCCGGGTACACGCTCCTGGGCGTCGAGGACATCCTCCAGAAACGTGCGACCTGGTTGAAGTACGCGGCACCTGATGACGCGAACCTGAGGGAGGAAGACAAGCTCTTCCTTGTCCCCTTTGCAGCATTGAGTGTTACTCAGCTCCTGGTCGATACCAGGACGGGCAGGCTCGGCTGGTGGGATATAGAGCAGTGCTTCCTCTGGAACCGTGATCCACTGTGGAACTCCCTCACCAGCGCACTCGGTTTCGTTGGGAATCTGCTGGCCTCACCTCCTCCTTGGATCGCGATCCTGCCGGGCGACGAGGAGTGGGAGGTGACTGACAGACACCGGGATTTCCCCGGAACGCTCATATGGACCGAAGACCCCGTTGACTGACGTGGGGAACCGACGAAATGCGGCTCGTGGGGCGACGGAATGTCCTGGGTGGGGCAGCGGTCCGGACGGCCGCCGCGTGTTCGTCGGCGCTCGCGCCGCGCTGGGTTCCCGGACTGGGAACGCGGGATCTGCTCGGGGATCTTGGGCCGTTCCTGGAAGGTGAACTCGGTGGCCAGGGCCAGGGCCAGGGCGTGGCGGGCCTCTCGGTTGTGGCGAAGGGCTGATTGCGCTGCCGAGCGTGGCCGTGGACAGCTCGGACGAAGCTCTCCGGCCACCCGGTGAACCGTGCGCGCTCGGCCGGGTCGTCGCAGTCGTCGATGGTCTCGGCGATCTCGCCGAGCCAGTACGTCGCCCAGCTGTCCAGGACGATGCCGTCGCGGTGCTCCAGGAGCAGTCGGCCGATCTGCCGGGCGACGGGGAAACGGCGCTCCTGCACGAGCATGAGGGCCCGCTCGGCCCGCTGTTCGGCGGCTTGCGGTCCTCGTGTTCGTGGGCAACCTCGGGGGTACGGCGCTCGCCGGGGTCGCGGAGCTGCTCGGCCTTCAGCCGCCGCGCCTTCTGGTACGCGCCCTGCTTGGAAGTCACGCACGGCGCCTCAGTGAAGTGGTCCCAGGGGACGCCGGCGGCCCGGCCGTCCTCGATCGCCTTCAGCTGTCCGGCGTCGGCCTGCTCGCCTCCTTCGGCTGCTTCAGCTTCCCGGCCCACGTCTGCGCGTGCTCCAGCATGAGGAACAGCTCCTCCGAAGCCGGGAACCGCTCGTATGCCGGATCACCGCCCAACTCGTGCAGTCCCGCAGGCTGTTGACGATTCGACCGGTCCTGATCTGCCCGAGGCGGATTGGCGGGCCCTTCGGACGGGGCCTCCCGGCGGACTTCGCGGTCTTCCTCACCACGCTCGAAGTCCTCGCCACGCTCGAAGTCCTCGCCACCAGCCGATTCCCAATCGGGGGACCCGCCTTGACCACCCTGCCCGCCTCACTATCCGCGTGCGCGGATCGTGGGTGAGCTACCCTGCCGCGCATGCGCGGACAGTTCACCGGCTGGCCGGAGCAGGCCATGGACGTGTTGTGGCAGCTCCAGGGCGAACCGACCCACGCGACCCGCGAGCGCTATCGCGCGGACCGCGAACGCCTGGTCCGACAGCCGATGATCGCCCTGCTCAACGAGGTCGCGGACACCGACCCGCGGTACGAGGACTTCTCCGTCTGGCACTACCGCACCGACTCCTGGTGGTGGCAGCACCAGGGCGCGGTGATCCGACTCGGCCGCAAGATCGAGATCAATCTCCGGTTCGCCCTGGACGGCCTGCGGGTCCAGGGCGCCTGGTGGTACCCCGATCCCGGCCAGGTGGACATGTTCCGCAAAGCCGTGGCCTCCGAGGGGAGTGGCCGCGAACTGTCCGCCATCGTCGAGGACGTACGGAAGAAGGGCTACGACATCTCCGGGGACGTGATGAAACGCCCCCCGCGCGGCTATCCGACGGACCACTCCCGTACGAACCTGCTGCGCCACCGTTCGCTGATCGCCGCCCGCCTCCTCGGCTGCGAGGAGTGGCTGCACACCCCCGAGGCGGTCGACCGGGTCCTCTCGGCCGCCGCCGACCTGGACGCCCTGCTGATGTGGCTGGTCCGCCACGTGAAGCACGCCGCCTGACACCACGACGGCGCCGCGCGGCACGGGAGGAGCCACACCCATGCCGCCGGCCCCCGCGCGTAGCGGCGCTCCCAGTCCTCATCGACCAGCTCGTCCAGCAGGTGAGGGGAGGTGCCGGCGACTTCTTCCAGTGTGGCGCGGACCGCCTCGGCAGCCTGCCGGTCCGACAGACCGAGCAGGAACTGCAGCACACAGACGGTAGCCAGTTGAGCCGGCGAGAGGCCCGGACGCCCGTCACGTGGATACCAGTCGGCGAAGTCCTCGTCGTGCCACAATCCGTCGAGGCGGTCTCTCACCCATATCGCCGTCGTGCCGCCCGGGTTGCTCGCCCGCGCGACCTGCGCAGTCAGAGGCGGGACCTGCTCATCGGAACCGTGGGTGGAAGGACAAACGGGCACCTCGACAGCTGCATCGGCCATCGGAACCACCCGAGCATGCCCGCTGACCAGGCTGCCGCACCGCGAAACTCCAAGATCCCCGACAGAGTCAAGCTCAGCGCTCATTCGCCGAGCAGATACCAAGGCTGACTAGCCCATACGCCCGCGTCAGCGATCGGCTGGGCGCGTCACTGGACCGGATCGCGCTCGTGTTGGCCGGCCGTGCCGGGGCGCGGATGGCCAACGCGATGGGCCTGTCGGCAGGGAGGATGGAGTTGTTGAACCGGATCCGGGCGATGCCCGACCCGGTCCACGGCATCCTGCGCGTACTCGGTGTCGACGATTCGCCACCAAACGCGGCCACTCCTACGCCACGGTGAGATCCCCGTGGGTTCGGGGAAACCGAGGGTCCTTCAGCGCGAACCCACGGGTCCACCGGTGTGCGTCAGGTCGATGCATCTGTCCGTGGGTTCGGGTGAAACACAAGGATGCTGAGCGATCACAATATGGCCGGTCCGGCCTGATCCGCGGCGCGCAGGGCCCGCGCCAGCCACTCCAGCTCCTCGCTCGCGTCGGGCGACGAGTCCTGCCCGCGCACACGGGCGACGAGTCTGCGGTAGCGCTCCGCCCCTGCCTCGATCCCGGCCTCCAGGCTGCGCAGCACGGCGGCCCGATCGGCGTCACCGAACAGCTCGGACAGCACCTCGGCCGCTGCCGGCCCCTCGGGAGCGACCTTGCGTTTTCGGGCCTCTGCGACGGTCTGCACGACCTGCCTGGCCCACCAGATGGATGCCCCGGGGGGACGGCCCTGCCCCGGTACGGGCGTGTTGAGCTCCATCCATGTGCGCAACCGGGCGCGAAACCCGGGATCCCGCACCAGTTCGGCCAGTTCGATCCAGGCGTCGACCTGCTCAGGTGTGGGATCGTCGGGCAATTCGATGCTGTAAGTGCGCATGCGGTCGCGCAGGCGCGGGTCGACGTAGAGACCGCCGAACACTTCCTCCTTGAACTCGTCGATGATCTGCTTGCGTTCGGCGGCGGAAAGCCGCGCCAACCGGTTCATCAGTGCTGTCTCCTCAGCGGTCGAACCCCGTTTCGCCACGGTGGACAGGACGGCCCGGCTCACCTTGAGTGAGCGGATCTGCGCGTCGAGCGCGGCCACATGCGCGTCGGCGACCTCGGCGACCGTGGTGCGGCCGCTCAGGACGCGGCACACGTCGTCGAGCCCGAGGCCCAGCTCCCGCAGGGTGCGGACCAGCTCGACGCGGGCCACGGACTCGGCGTCGTACAACCGGTAGCCGCTCGCGGAGCGGGCCACGGGCGGCACCGCCCCCTCGTCCGACCAGAAGCGCAGGGTACGCACCGGAAGTCCGGTGCGGTGCGCGAGCTGGCCGATGGTGAGCACGTCGGGGTATTCGTCGTCCATGGGAGAGATCCTGAACCCTCCAGCCGCTGGAGACTCAAGCGCCTCAAGTCGTTGCTCGGTAAGGAACGCGTGGGCGGCGGTGACCAGGGTGGCGTGGTGGTGTCGGCCGTTCCAGCGGGGTGGCGGGGAACGCGTCGTGCGGCTGCACAGTCAGGTCGCCACGGATGCCAGCCACGTACGGGATGTCCCGGCCGGCCAGCGCGTGGCGGGAATCGGCGTTCTGCCCGTAGCCGGCGTCGGCCACCACCACCGGCGGCACCAGATTCCACCCGGCCAGTTCGTCCAAGGCGTCCAGGGCCAGGCGCCACTTCTTCCGGTGCCCGACCTCATCGGGCACCCCGGTCCGGCGTCGGCGCCCGGCATCGCCGGCACACTCCGGGGGCAGGAACAGCCGCCAGTGCGGCGGGATGGACGCGGCGTCGGTGACCGCGTGCACGCTGACCGCGATCTGGCAGTTGGCCTGCTTGCCCAACGCGCCGCAGTACTGGTGCGCGACGGCGACCGACATCCGGCCGTCCTTGGGGAACGACACGTCGTCGACCGCCCAGGCATCCGGGCCGATCAGCGGGACCATCCGCTGCGCGATCCGCCGCTGCACCGGCACCGGATCCCATGGCGACTGGTTCACGAACTACTGCAGGTTGTGCTCATTGCCGTCCGGCAGCCGCTCCGCCATCGCCTGGATGGACTTGCGGCGACCGTCCAGCATCAGCCCCCGCAGGTAGCAGTCGCCCTTGGCCCGCTGGTCCTTGCGCGGCGCACGCGAACGAGAGCTAAGCCCAGGCCAGGGGCTTGGACGTCATTTCAGTTGGTGTGATCTTGCGGCAGTCTGGGGTGATGACTGCTGCGCTTGTCGAACGGTTGGCGCCGCAAGACCTGTGGGAGTTGCTCCAGCGGGTGGTCCCGCCGGCGCCGGAACGTCCGCAGGGCGGAGGACACCGTCGGCGAGGAGACCGCGAAGCACTGGCCGCGATCATCTTCGTGGCCACCTCGGGCTGCATCTGGAACCAACTGCCACCCGGATTCGGCCTGTCCGGCGTCACCGCCTTCCGCCGGTTCACCGAATGGACCGAGGCCCGAGTGTGGGCCAAGCTCCACCGCCCTCAAAGGGGGCACCTGACGGGACCGAATCCGACCGACCGCGGCAAGAGGGGATCGAAAATCCACCTCATCGTCGACCGCAGCGGTCTGCCCCTGTCGATCGGCATCTCCGCCGCGAACCTCCACGACAGCCAGGCCCTCATCCCGCTGGTCCGCGGCATCCCGCCCATCCGCTCACGCCGCGGCCCAAAGCACCGACGGCCCGACAAGCTGCACGGAGTCAAGGGATACGACTACCGGCACCTGCGGCGATGGCCGGCCTCCCGCGGCATCGGCACCGCATCGCCCGCAAAGGCATCGAATCGCCCCAACGCCTGGGCAATCACCGCCGGGTCGTGGAACGAACCGTGTGCGCCACGAGGCGCTCTGTTTGTATCCCCGGTTCAACCGGGAGGAACTCGGAAGGAGGTTCCTGGGCCGAATGACTCACCTGGATCCGAAAGGTGAAGGGGACAACAGCATGTCAGAAAACCAGTGACCGGGCTCAGTTGTCAGAGACGGTGTGCTGGGCGGCCCGTGCGATATGGCGAAGACTGGATTGTTTGAAGCCCAATCTCCAGAAGATGCAAGTTCCCATCCGCCGGAAAGACGACTGAAACCGGCGCCGCACTCTGCACTGGGTTTCATTGTTGCCCGGTGCACCTCCGGAGTGCGGAGCGATGTCCAACGAGGACATCCAAGGAGATGAGTGGGACGCCTAAGTCGCGCTAGAACGTACAGACAGAGACGAACGTGGGATCGCCTACGGGACGCGAGTCCTATGGTGACGGAGGCCCCGTAGTAGTCGCCGGAGTCACGACCGGCCAGGGAGGACGGGAAAGCCGTCCGCATCGGGCGAAGGGGGCCAGGTGATTCGGACACTCGAACCCGGGAGGTATGCGAAATGCAGAGCGCCAAAACGGTGCTGGGTGTCCTACGTGAACGCGGCAGGCGTGGCCTGCCGTGCGAGGAACTGTATCGGCAACTGTTCAACCCGCAGTTGTATCTGCTGGCCTATGGCCGCATCTACGCCAACCATGGCGCGATGACGCCGGGGGTCACGTCGGAAACCGTGGACGGCATGTCACAGCGGAAGATCGACCGGATCACCGAGGCGATGCGTCACGAGCGTTACCGCTTCAAACCGGTCCGACGCATCCATATCCCGAAGAAGAACGGGAAGATGCGCCCGCTGGGGCTGCCGACCTGGTCGGACAAACTCGTCGGTGAAGTGATCCGCCTGTTATTAGAGGCATATTACGAGCCGACCTTCTCCGACCACTCGCATGGATTCCGTCCCCGTCGGGGCTGTCACACCGCATTGCGGGAGGTTGACCACACCTGGACCGGAACATCCTGGTTCATCGAAGGGGACATCTCCGACTGCTTCGGCAGCCTGGACCATCAGGTCCTGCTGTCGATCCTCGGCGAGAAGATCCATGACCAGCGGTTTCTACGGCTGGTGCGCAACATGCTGACAGCCGGATACCTGGAGGAGTGGAAGTGGGGTGCCACGCTCTCCGGAGCGCCACAAGGCGGAGTGGCATCCCCGGTTCTGTCCAACATCTATCTGCACAAGCTGGACGAGTTTGTCGAAACAGTTCTGATTCCGGAGTACACCCGAGGGAAACGCCGGGCCCGAAACCCGGCCTATCTGGAGTTGCAGAATTTGCTGGCGAAAGCCCGCCGACGCGGCGATCGAGTTTTGGCCCGTGCGTTGCGTCAGTGGATGGTCAGTCTGCCAAGCGCGGATCCCAACGATCCGGCCTACCGCAGGCTGCGCTACATACGCTATGCGGACGATCACCTCCTTGGTTTCACCGGACCAAAAGCTGAAGCCGAGCAGATCAAACAGCGTCTGGCACAGTTCCTACGTGACAAACTCACCCTGGAGCTCTCCCAGGAAAAGACGCTGATCACTCATGCCCGAACCGGGGCAGCGAGGTTCCTCGGTTACGAGATCACGACCCAGCACAACGACACGAAGAAGACAGGCCGTTACCGCCGAGCCAACGGCCAGATCGCTCTCCGTGTCCCACGGGACGTGATCAAAGCCAAGTGCGCCCCTTATCTCGCCCGCGGAAACCCCGCGAAGAGGACGGCCCTGATCAACAGCAGCGATCATGCGATCGTGGCGACGTTCGGGACCGTTTACCGGGGCATTATCCAGTACTACCTGCTCGCCGGAGATGTCTTCCGGCTGCACCGGCTGCAATGGGTCATGGAGACATCCATGCTCAAGACCCTTGCTGCCAAGCACCGTTCATCAGTATCGAAGATGGCCGCCAAGCACAAGGTCAGAATCGATACCCCCAATGGGCCCCGAGTCTGCTTCGAGGCCCGAATCGAGCGGAAGAACAGGAAGCCACTGGTGGCACGGTTCGGCGGAATTCCCCTCCAACGGCAGCGAGCGACGGAACTCGTCGATCGTGAGCCGGTCCGGGTGGACTATCCGCAGAAGGAACTCATCGCGAGACTTCTGGCGGATACCTGCGAGATCTGCGGAAGCAAGGGCAACGTGCAAGTGCACCACGTCCGCGCTCTCGCCGACCTCGCACATGCCGGATGGCAGCCTTCCGATTGGGCGCGCGTCATGCTTCACCGGCGCCGCAAAACGGTCGTGGCCTGCGACACCTGCCACGACCGCATCCATTCGGAAAGGCCGGCCAGACCGCTCACGCAGTAGTCACTGGAGAGCCGGATGACAGGGAAACCGTCATGTCCGGTTCGGCGGGAGGCCGCGTGGAACAGGACCTGTCACGGCAGGCACCTCGCCGCGCGGCCGACCCAACGTCCTGGCTGTCCGGCTGTCGGCGCCCCACCGCCGCTACGAGCGAAAGCCGGAACACTTCCTCGCCTTCACTGCCATCGCCGCGACCCTCATATGCCACCGCAGACTCACCAGCTCAATGACGGCTTATAGCTGGTCCCCCATGCTGGCTGGATCCGGAGGCTGCGGCCCCCCACCGTCCTTGCTGTCCTGCTCACAGGTTGGTCTGTCGTACGACTGGTCATTGGGGATCAACAGCACTCCGGCGACCTGCTCAGGGTGCTCGACGGCGAACCAGTCGTCGCCCGCCTCGGACGAAGAGACCGTCTGACACCCCAACGCCACGCGCTCCTTATCGACCACGCAGGCGTCCACTGCAGGGTCGGATATCTCGTAGGCGCCGTCGAAGCGGTAGTGGAAGTGGACCTGGTCACCCTCGGAGGGCATCTGCGGGTGGGGCTCAAGGTGCCAGTCGACGACCTCGGCGGTGACGCCGAGAGGCCGCCCAGACGGGTCCTCGACCTGCACCCTGACACCGGCCTCACTACGCTCCGCCGTCGTATCGGTGCAGCCCCAGTGGGAAGAGCAGCCGGATAGGGCGAGAATCACCAGAGCCAACGGAGCACCGGCAAGTACCCGTGCGGGGAACACTCAGCTGACCTCCAGTCAGGATGAAGCGGAGCAGTCTATCCCGGGGCATGGCCGGTGCGGATGATAGCGACGAGCGCCTGCGGCAGCGAATCCTCGCCTCCATCTCCCTCGCCACCAGCCTCATCAACCACCGCCGATTCACCAACTGAAATGACGTCTTAGAACCCCAGCAAGGACCACGGGAACTCACGGGATGTCGCACAGAGGACCGCGAGTCTGCCTCGTCGGCCTGGTCCAGCATGGTTCGTACGGAGACCGCGTAGCGTCGCGATTGTCGCGTGGAGCTCGCGCTTGCGGTACCTGCGGTGAGACGGTCAGGCCGTGCGCTGGTACGTCGGACAGGTGATGTACCCGGCGTCGCCGCCCTGGTGGAAGGTCTTCTCTTCGGCGGGGCCGAGGGCCACTGGCGACTCCGTCACCCGCACCGTCCGCTCGACGGGCAGCGTCAGGCACATCCCCTCGGGCGTGCAGGCCAGAGCCCCGTTTCCACTCCGGGACGGCTCTTTGCGTGTCCGTCCCCACGCGTCGGTGTCACGGCCCGTGTCAGGCCCGGCGTGCCTGTGCCATGTCGGCCCGGGTGTGAATCCGGTTGCGGCGCTTGGCGGCCCGCAGGAACAGCACGGTGGGCACGGCGCACACCAGGACGGCGAAGATGCTGGCCTCGGGGCCGAAGTCGCCGCCGGTCAGTGCCTGGGGACCGCTCACGGCGGCGTGCAGCAGGCCGCCGGAGCCGGTCCCGGAGCCGGAGACGGTGGTGCCGAAGATGCCCTGCTCGGCCATGTTCCAGCCCAGGTGCAGGCCGATCGGCAGCCACAGCGAGCGGGTGGCGGCGTAGACCGCGCCGAACATCAGCCCGGCCTCGACGGCGATGGCCAGCGCTCCCCAGACCGTTGCGTCCTCGTTGACCAGGTGCAGGCCACCGAAGGCGAGCCCGGAGACAGCCAGCGCCCCCCATGTCCCGGTCTTCTCCTCCAGTACCCGGAACAACACACCGCGGAAGGCCAGTTCCTCGGTGACGGCCACGCAGCTCATCAACCCCAGGGTGGTCAGCGCGCCACCGATCGAGCCCCAGCCGCGGACGTGGTAGCCGCCGGTCATCGCGACCAGAGCGATCGTGACGGTGAACAGGCCCACGCCCAGGAGGGCTCCCCGGAGCAGTTCCGGCCGCGCCTGCTCTCGCGCCAACTCCTGTGGCCTGCGGCCCTCGAGATACCGCACCAGCCATGCATAGGCGGCCAGAGCGAGACCGGCCGTGGCCACCCCGGCGATCAGGGCGGTCAGGGGGGTGGCATCAGCGACGCCGTTGATGCCACTGGCGATGCCACCCACGGCCAGCATCAGTACGAACAGCACCGGCAGACGCACCCACGTCGACGCCGCCCACCGCGCAGGGCGCCCGGCGCTCTTCTCGGCCTTCTCGGCCTTCTCGGCCGATGGGGAGTTGGACGACATGGTTTCCTCCTCAAGCGCCCACTCTCAGTGGGCGGTCTCCGCTGGCGATGCCGAAAAGCTACGGGCCGCGAGCACTGTGAATCGTCACCACGGGGTGGGCACTTGCCGCTTGAGTCTGTCCCCCGAGCGAGCTATCCGGCTGTCTTCCTCCGGGGGACCCCACCCCCTGCCGCCGGGCGCTACATTCACCGTGCACGGCATTCCGGCCTGCGGTGTCGTGCGGTGCGTATGCCGGACGGGTCGTACCGAACGGGCGGGCGGGCCGCGGACCACGGCGGGTCCGGTCCCTCTGCCGCTCAGCGCTGGACCTACCGGATCGTGGATGATGATGGAAGATCAAGCAGCCCGTGAACCATCGGGCTCGGCATCCCCCGCACCAGCGAACCTCGCCCCGCACCCGGGCCGGCCGGGGACCGACCGGCCCGCACCGCACCCTTCCCGGGCCGGGGCCGAACCGCCGGCGCAGAACAGCGGCCTCTCCGCACGCGCGAACCCGGTGGCCGCCGCAACCGGCCGGCTGCGCCTGCTGTCGCAGTGGTGGGGATCACGCCCTGCCGCCACCAGGGACCGCGAGTTCGCAGTCGTCTTCACGCTGCTGTCGTTCGCGGCTCCGCTGTCGCGGATCGGGCCGCAGTTCGGCGACCTTCCCACCCATGGCGCCTCCGCCGCGAGCGTGCTGCTGACCCTGGGGCAGACTCTGCCGCTCGCGATACGCACCCGATGGCCGGCCGCCTGCCTCGCGGTGGCGGGGACCTCCTTCGCGGTCCATCAGTCCCTCGGCTGCCCGCCGACCTTCGGCAGCCTGGGGCTGTACCTCGCGCTGTACTCCGTGGGAGCCCACCAAGACCGCCTCCGGCGGGTCGTACCGCTGGCGGCGACGGGCGGGTACGTGATCTTCGCCGTCGCCCTGCACGCGCTGGGCTCGCCCGCGGGCTTGATCGACTACCTGCTCTACTACACGGTCCTGGCGGCGATGTGGGGCCTGGGTGTCCTGGTCCGCGGGCGGCGGGCACACGAGGCCGAGCGTCGGCGGCTGTCCGCGCAGGCGGCCATCGCCGCGGAACGCAGCCGCATGGCCCGGGAGTTGCACGACGTGGTGACCCACCATGTGACCGCGATGGTGGTGCAGGCCGGCGCGGCGCAGTACCTCACCGAATCGCCGGACCGCCTGGGCGAGGCCCTCGACGCCATCAACGGCACCGGCCGCCACGCGCTGGCCGAACTCCGGTTCCTGCTCGGCGTGCTGGAGGCGACCGGCGATTCGGCGCCCCGGGAGCGGACGCCGGTGCCGGGCCGGGTGCCTGATCTGGTGGAGCAGACACGAGCGGGCGGCCAGCCGATCGAGCTGGTCGAGGACGGAGAGCAGTCGGCCATGGCCATAGGTGCCCAACTCGCGGCGTATCGCGTCGTGCAGGAATCCCTGACGAACGCCGTGAAGTACGCCGCGGGCAGGCGGACGCTGGTACGGCTCGCGCACACCCCCGACTGGACGGACGTCGAGGTCACCACCGCTGGGACGGCCGACGGCGCGCTCCGGGGCGGCGGCCCGCACGTCTCGGGAGGCCAGGGCCTGACCGGGCTGCGGGACCGGGTGGAGATGCTGGGCGGCGAGTTCGCGGCAGGGCCCGGCGCGGAGGGTGGGTTCCGCGTGCACGCACGCATCCCCACGGGAGGTGCCGCATGAGTGTTCCGCCCACTGCGGGCGTGAGTGCCGCGCCCGCTGTCATCAGGGTGCTGGTCTGCGAGGACCAGGCCCTCGTGCGTGCCGGCTTCGTCACGATCCTCTCTGCCCAGCCCGACATGGAGATCGTGGGGGAGGCCGCGGACGGCCGAGCGGCGATCCGGAGCGCGGAGGAACTGAAGCCGGACGTCGTCGTCATGGACATCCGCATGCCCCTGCTCGACGGAATCGAGGCCACCCGCCACCTGGCGGGCCCTGATTCCCCCAGCCCCGCGAAGGTCCTGGTCGTCACGACCTTCAACGTCGACGAGTACGTGTACGAGGCTCTGCGCGCCGGCGCCAGCGGCTTCCTGCTGAAGGACGCCGCACCGCCCGAACTGATCAACGCGGTGCGCACCGTTGCGCGCGGCGAGTCTCTCCTGGCCTCCGCCGTCACTCGTACCCTGATCGGCCGCTTCGCCGAACGTGTGCGCCCCTCCGCCGCCACGGCGTCCCCCGAGCGCGACCGCCTCAAGGTCCTCACCGCCCGCGAGCACGAGGTCCTTCTCCTCATCAGCGAGGGCCTGTCGAACGCGGAGATCGCCGCCGAGATGGTCATTGGCCACGAGACCGTGAAGACGTACGTCTCCCGGATCCTTACCAAACTGCACCTGCGCGACCGCGTCCAGGCGGTGATCCTGGCGTATCGGGCGGGGTTGGCTGGGGCCGGTGACTGAGCCCTCGGGACAACACACCGCCCACGTACGAAAACCCGCCATCGAGCGCGCAGGACCTCCCGGAACAGTGTGCTCGGCCGCGCGGACCAGGAGGTCGAGCAGAAGTTCACCGCGGTTTCCCGTGCCGCCGGCTGCCCGGAAACGATGGCTTGGCGCAGTTTGGTGGTGAAGTCCGGCGTGCGCGCAATGCGGTCGACGCCGTGCTCGTCGCTGAGGTGGTCGAGGTCGATGTTGAGCAAGTCCCGCGGGCTGGGCTGCCGTAGCCGGGTGAGGGTGTAGGCGGACATGGCAGCCAGCGGGTAGAGCCAGTTCTCAAAGCTGCCGAACCGGCCTGCCCTCACGCCCCTGCCTGGAGCACCGTCTTCTCCCTGCGCGTCATCGATCGTTCGGCGGTGATTCCAACGCCCTTTTGACAGGGCGGGTGGCGCGGAAGGTGCCTGCCGTGGCGGTCTCGGTGGTGCCGTCGGGGAAGACGACCCGTGCGGTGGTTGCCGGCGGCACGTCGACGGTGATGGTCAGGTCGGCGCCGGTCGTCCGCCACTCGACGGTGATGGTGCCCTGCGGGGACTCGTGCGTGCCCCGGGCCCACGTCAGCGACGGGTGGGGGACGGGTGCGACCTCGATGGACTCCCAGGCGACCGACCCCGGTGTCTGTCGCAGCCCCAGCGTGTGGGTGTGCAGGAAGCGGATCACGGCGCCCTTGCTGTAGTGGTTCAGGGAGTCGTGCGCGTCTCCGTTCTCGTCGATGCCCTCCCAGTCCTCCCAGATGGTCGTCGCGCCGCGGTCGAGCATGTACAGCCAGGACGGTGCGGTGCGCCGGAAAAGCAGCTCGTAGGCGATGTCGGCATGGCCGGTGCCGGCCAGGACGGGAAGCAGGTCGCCGGTGGCGAGGAAGCCGGTGCCGAGGTGGGTGCCGGCGGCACGGATCAGTTCGACCAGGCGCGCGGCGGCGGGGGCGCGCAGTTCGCCGGGGACGAGCCCGAGGGAGAGCGCGCGTACATAGGCGGCCTGGGTGTCGCCGGTGGTGCGTCCGTCGGGGGTGAGGAACTCGGTGCGCCAGGCGTCGCGGACGCGCTCGGCGGTCTCGGTGTAGCGGGCTGCGTCCTCCGTGCGGCCCAGCACCCGTGCGACGTCGGCGAGGGTCGATGTCGAGCGGTACAGGAACGCCGTGCCGACCTCACCCTTGTCCGCCATGAACCAGGCGACCGGGTCGCTCCGGATCGGATCGATGCGGGTGCCGTCGGCCGCCTTCGCCTTCGGCTCGGTCCACTCGCCCCAGTGGAAGGAGCCGTCCCAGAGGTACTGCTCGTGCGGGAGCGGCTCGGCCGAGCGCTCGATCCGGGACTGATGGCGGGTGGTGCGGGCGGTTCGCAGCGCCCACTCGACCCAGCCGACCATCGCCTCCCAGTTCTCGGTGAGGACCTCTTCGTCGCCGTAGGACTGGTACAACTCCCAGGGGACGGCGACGACCGCGTCACCCCAGCCTGCCGAGCCGGTCATCATGGCGAACTGGTCGTCGAGGTGATGCTTGATGCGGCGGCCGTCGGGCGAGAAGTTGGCGATCCGGCCGTCGGGCAGCTGGTCGTCGCGGACCGAGCGGAGCCACTTTCGGCTGAAGCCGAGGACGTCGTACAGGCGTGTGGCAGTCGGTGCGAAGACCTGGTAGTCGCCGGTCCAGGCGAGGCGTTCGCGGGTCGGGCAGTCCGTGGGAACGTCGACGGCGTTGCCGCGGAAGCTCCAGTCGGCGATCTCGTGAAGGCGGTTGAGGTCGTCGTCGCTGCACGCGAAGGTGCCGGTGCGGCGCAGGTCGGTGTGGACGACGCGCATCGTGATGCTCGCAGGGTCGAGCGGGGTGCCGTCCCGGAGGATGCGCGCGTACCGGAAGCCGTGCACGGTGTGGCGTGGCTCGAACGTCTCGCCTTCGCCCGCAGAGATGGCCTCGTCGCGTTGGACGAAGGGGATCGGGTCCTCGCCGGGGCGCACGGAGTCCAGGTGCGCGGTTGTCAGGTCGCCGTCGGCGCCGATGTGTTCGCCGTAGTCGATGACGGTTCGGGTGCCGGCCGGGCCGAGGTCGCTGAGGGCGAGCCGGCCGGAGGCGTTCTGGCCGAAGTCGGCGATCCAGAGCCCGTCATCGAGCTGTTTGACGGAATGTGCCGGGCGGGAGTCGACGACGCGTACGGGCGGCGCGGGCGACCAGTCGATCGCGGGGGCCTCGACCTGATCGACGAGGACCGGCTGCTCGGCGCCCGGCCCGGCGCGGAAGTCGGTGGTCTGCCCGTCCATGAGGTCGGCCCGGGTGATGGCCGAGCGGGTACTCGTCCAGGTCCCGTCGCTGCGCACGACCTGGCGTGAACCGTCCTCGTACGCGAGGTGCAGTTCGGCACGTGCGCCGAGCACCGTCCCCCAGCCGGCCGGCAGGCGGAACGCGCCGACCTGGCCCCGGTACCAGCCGTCGGAGAGGACGATCTCGACAAGGTTGCCGCCCGCCTTGACGGAGCCCGTGACGTCCGATGCCTGGGCGTAGAGCGTGCGGTCGTAGGAGGTGGACCCGGGCGACAACTCGGCGGTGCCTGCCCGCTCGCCGTTCACGTACGCCTCGTACACGCCGAGCGCCGTCGCGTACAGCCGCGCCGAACGCACTCCGGCCCGTGCCTCGAACCGCGTCGTCAGGGTGTGGGCCGGGCGCTTGCCGTAGCCCGGGTCGACGGATTCGGCCGGCGATATCCAGCGCGCCTGCCAGTCCTCGTCGAGGAGGCCGACCTCGAAGGCGCTCCACTCCGACCACGGCGACAGACCTTCGGCGTCGCCGGCCCGGACCCGCCAGGCCACCTGCCGGCCGCTGCGCAGTGCCGCCCAGGGCCAGCGGAGGAACCGGTGCCGGCCCGACGCGACCTGCACGGAGGGCTGCGCTTCGCCGTCGACGGTGCATTCCAGTGCGTATCCCGTCGGGCGTTCCGCGTCCGACGGCGGCTTCCACGACAGGCGGGGTGCGGGGCCCGACACGGTGAACTGGTCGCCGCCGCTGTCGATGCGCAGGTCATACGGTGCGTTGTTCATGCTCTGCTTTCATGGTCTGCATTCTCGGAAGTTCGATGAACGCTGTCGTTTCCCAGGGCGGTTGTCCTCGCACGCGTACGGCGAGGGCGTCTCGCGGCGGGGCCGGCCGGCGCAGGCTGTCGTCCAGTCCGCCGGAGCGGGCCGCGGAGAGCCGGGCTGTGCCCCGCTACCGGACCGACTTGACCCCGAACTTGATGATCAGGCCGCCGGCCAGCGCGAGGAAGGCGCCGCTGAGATAGAGGTACGTGTAGTTCTTGTCGGAACCCGTGGCGCTGATGGTGATGATGAGCGGGGCGATCAGCGGAGCGATGGCGCTGGGGATCTTCTGCGCGAACGCGACGACCGCGAGATAGCGGCCGGCCTGGGCCCGGTCCGGGAGGACGGCGAACACGATCGCCTGGTCGACGGCGCTGAACACCGCGATGGCGAGCTGCATCAGCACCGCGCCGATGATGAGCTGGGGCAGCGAGTAGGCGAACGCCTCGGCGACGGCCCCGGCCACGAAGATCGCGGAGCCGATCAGGGTGAAGAGCTTGCGCCGGCCGAGCTTGTCGGAGAGGAAGCCACCCGCGAGGGCGCCACCGGTCGCCGCCAGCACCCCGAGGATCCCGATCGCCGACACGACGCCGGCGACCTCCTTGACGGGCATGTCGAGCCGCTGGGCGTAGAAGAAGGTCCCGAAGGTGGTGTTGAAGTACAGGCCCATGAAGAAGACGAAGCGGCCGAGCCAGTTCCAGCCGAAGTCGGGGTACTCCCGCGGATTGAACCCGTAGCTGGCGACCAAGCCCTTGAGGCTCACCTCGCTGGTGTGGACGAGTGCGCGGGAGTCGCCTTCCGGCTTGAGCAGCGGGAACAGTAACAGCATGGCCGCTCCGATGACGCCCGGGACGAGGAACACCAGAAGCGTGCTGGAGGCCACCGTGTACGCGATGCCGATGCCGATCACCGGCGCGATCTGGGTCATGACGCTGGTCACCGCCGAGACGCGTCCGCGCTGTTCCTCGGGCACGCGGTCGGCCTGGACGTTCTGGATCGCCTGCCCGACCGTGGACCAGCCGATCATGCCGACGACCCACGCCAGGCCCACCAGTAAGACGGTGGGTGCGACGGCGACCCCTAGGAGTCCGGCCATGCCGATGACCGTGCCGGCGAACATGAACGGTGTCCGGCGGCCCAGGCGGGAGCGCATCCGGTCGCTCCAGAAGCCGATCAGAGGGCTGAGGACCAGATAGACGAACTGGGCGGATCCGGTGACGTATCCGAGCAGTTCCTCGCGTCCCGGGACGAGGTCGTCGATCCGCACCGCCAGCGAGTAGGAGAGCGGAACCATCAGGGCAAGGGAGGCCCCGAAGCTGGCGATCATGATCCAGGCCATGTAACCCCCGCTGACCCTCTCCAGCGGCGGGGCCTCGATCTCCGGGGCGGAGTTCTCGGCCGGTTCCTCACCGCCGGCCTCGGTCGGCACGGTCGGCTCCTCAGCGTCACCCTTCGCCGGTCCGGTCGGCGGGGGTCCGGCCACGCTGATGTCACGGTCGTTCTGAGGCATGAGGACTCCTTCGTCTCATGAGTGCCAGGTGGCGCGGCAGTTGGCGGAGGCCGGCACGCGCGGTCGTGGAGGAAGCGGTGGGGGCTGAGTGCGGTGCGAGGCGCGTTTCTGGGTCCGCTCGGTGATGGGCTGCCACCGGGGTTGGGCGCTACTGGACCGACCAGCCCCCGTCGGACGGGAGGACGGCGCCGTTGATGTTGATGCCGTCGTCGCTGAGCAGGAAGGTGATGGAGGCCGCCAGCTGTTCGGCGGTGGCCAGGCGCGGAATCGCCTGCTGGAAAGGGGCGAGCCGGGCAGAACCCGTCTGCGACACGTGCGCGGGCATGGGGATGCCGGTCGCCACGCCGCCGGGTGCGACCGCGTTGACTCGGATGCCCTGCGGGCCGTACATGAAGGCGGCAGACCTGGTCAGGCCGATGACCCCGTGCTTGGAGACGGTGTAGGCGGTGCCCGAGGAGTTGCCGCGCAGCGCAGCTTCCGAGGCGACGTTGACGATCGAGCCGGCACCTGCGGCGATCATGCTCGGCAGCACCGCGCGGGACAGTTTGAAGCCGCCGGTGAGGTTGATGCCGAGGACGCGATCCCAGATCTCGTCGGAGGTCTCGTGGACCGGCGAGAAGTCGTCGTTCACGCCGGCCACGTTCGCGAGGGCGTGGATGCGGCCGTCGGCTGCCGTGACGATCCGGTCGATGTCGTTCTGCAGTGTGATGTCGCCGACGACGGAGGCGATCGCGCCGTCGGGGAAGGGCGCGGCGAAGGCTTCGAGGCGTTCGGCCGAGACGTCCACGGCGATCACGCGGCCGCCCTCCCGTGCGATGCGCGACGCGGTCGCCCGGCCGATGCCGGCGCCCGCGCCGGTGACGATGACGGTTTTGCCGTCGAACCGTCCGGGCGTGACGCGCTCGGTCCACACGCCTGCGGCGCTCTCCTCGGTGGGCATGACGCCGTCGTTGACTTGGAGCACCAGTTCGTCGACGACTGCCTGCGGCAACTGCCCTTGGCTGACGGCGACCAATTGCTGGAGCGGGAGCGTGCGGACGGGGGCGAGCATCTCCTGGGGCACCCCGGCCTGCTCCAGCAGCGCCTTGATGAGCGGCGCGCCCTTCGGGTGGGTCAGCCATGCGTCGATGGTGCTGTGGGCGGTGAGCGGGGGAGGGG
>NZ_JAAKZY010000196.1 GCF_011045015.1 Streptomyces scabichelini
GGTTGGGGACCTGGGGCGTGGGCGGCTCGTCGCCGGGCTCGCCAGGAGCTTCGGGGGCGGCGGTCCACCGGCGCACCTCGTCGACGAGCTCCTCGAACGTGGCCGGGGCCGACCCGGGCAGAGCGATCGCGGTGATCTCGTCGTCCCGGTCGACCCGTACGTTCGCCACGGGCAGCAGCTTCCGCTCGGCGCCCGCCTTCTCCCCGAAGACGAAGAGCAACTGGTCGCCGGTCCGCAGGGAGTGGGCGGTGCCCTCGACGAACAGCTCGGAGCGGCGCTCCAGGTCCTTCGGGGTGACGAGCGAGGGACGCCTGCGCCGGACCTTGAGCTCGTTCCAGTCCCAGCGGGCCGTCAGGTCCCGGCTCGTCTCGAAGGTCTGCGACTCCTCGTCGGCGGACGCGGGCACGCTGTGGCTGCGCGCCCCACGCGGGATCACCACAGGCAAGGTCTCGGCGCGCGGATCGCGTTCGAGGCTGTACGCGAGGTGGGTGGAGGCGGCGACGCCGGGCCGTGGCCGGTGGCCGACGAGCCGGCCGAGCAGCACAAGGGAGCGGTGCTCGCCCGCCGTGCGGATGTAGGCCTCGTCGGCGATCCGCTCGGAGTGGAAGGTGAGCAGGTCGCCCAGGACGGCGGTGGCGTCGAGGAGACCGATCGCCGGGTCGTCGGGGGTGCGGACCGTGAGCCGGTTCAGCGCGGGGTACGCGGGCGAGGCGAGCCGGTCGAGCAGGGCGGCCAGGAAGGAGCCGTACTCACCGACGCGGTAGTCCAGAGCGGTGCGGCCGGGCGGGTTGTGGAGCGGGGCGGGGGCGAGGCGCTCGTCATGGCCTCCGCGGCACGCGCCGCCGCAGGCGCACTCGTCGATGTCGGTGTCGATGTAGCTGTCGCTGTCGCTCATCGGGCACCTCCGAGGGATATCGCCAGCAGGCCGTTCTCCGGCCGGTCGGGGTCGTTGTCGCAGGTGGCGATCTCCAGCGGGCGGAGCCGCAGCACGCCGTCCTCCCTCTCTCCTCGGTCCTCGTGGAACAGCCTTCGCAGGCGGGTGACATGAACGCTCTCGACACCCGGGACCGCCGCCGCGACGGCCACCAGGCGGCTCAGCCGGACCGGCTCGCCGAAGGTCAGCGCATCCGGGTGGAAGAAGCCGAGCCGTCCGTCCGGGAGCCGGCCGCTGCCGAGCACCCGGTACAGCTCGGCCAGGATCTGCCCGTGCTGGTGGCCGGGCTTCGCGCACACCGTCAGCGCGATGTCGAGCGGCACCAGGCGGGCAGGGCCGACCACGAGGTCGTGGCCGATGCGCCGGTACGCCTCCAGGGACTGCGCCACCTCGGCGAGGAGCCCCTCCGAAGGATCGCCGGTGCCGTACGGGTCGATCGCGATGTGGGCTTCCTGAGCGCTGCCGGTCCAGCGGATCTCGGCGGCGACCCGCTGCACCCCGGGCAGGGCGGACGCGAGTGCCGCGTAGTCCTCGGCGGTGACGGCGCGCAGACGGGTGCGGCGCAGGTCGAGCGGGGCCAGCTGGCGTGCCTGCTCGATCGGTTCGGGTTCCGTGCCGCCCACGGCGGGCAGCGGGTTGCGTACGCCCGCAACCGGCGGCTGTTCGCGGTCGCCGTCGCCGTCGCTGCAGAGGACCAGGTGGTTGATGGCCTCCGCGCCCACGTTTCCTGCCGTACCGCCGCCGAGCCGGTATCGCAGTTCGAGGCGGGAGCCGGGCGTCGGCCTCGCGCCGTGCCGGCCGTCGCCGAAGCGCAGCGCGAGGCGGCCGTCGTCCTCCAGTTCACCGACGAAATGCCGGTCGCGGGAGGTGCTGTCGAGCAGGTCGCGGCGCGGCTCCCAGGTCACTTCATCGCCGTCGTGGCTCTCATGGAGCCGTACGGCGGGCAGCGCCTGCCGCGGATCGTGCCGGAGCGCGGCCGTGGCGGGCCCACGGAGCACCTGCTCCTCGGGGTGCAGCCCGGCCGCGTACGCCGGACCCCAGCTCTGCGCGATCTCCCAGGCGATGTGCCCGTCGAGGACCGTGCCCGCGCGGGCCCGTGCCGTCAGCACCTCGACGCGGCGCAGCTTCGCGTCGAGCAACGTGTCGCTGCGGTGCAGGAGTTCACGCAGGGCGCGGACCGGGTGGAGGCGCAGTTCGAGCCGCTCCAGGATCTTCAGGCCGTAGATGACCGTCAGTTCGGCGATCTCCTCCTCGCCGAGCCCGTCCTGGTCGCGGGCGCTGCGCCACAGCTCGACCAGGCGCTGCTTCACGCGTGACGGGATGGCGCCGATCCGCTCGGCCTGCCCGGCGGCGACGGTCCGCAGGTCCGGGAACGGCACGGCCTGCGCCACGGGTGAGCGGCCGAGGACCGGCCGGAAGCGGGGTGCGATGCCCGGGTAGACGGACTGCGCGAGGAGGGTCCTGAGGGCCGCGGCCTGGGCGTACGCCGTGCCGGGCACTGTCCTCCCCCAGCCTCCGGCCGGGGGGACCCCCATCTCGCTTCGCTCCTGGCGCTGCCCGGCGAGTTCCAGGCCGAGTCCGGCGCGTGCGGTCGCTTCCTCGCCGACGATGTCGAACAACTCGCGGATGTCGTCGGCGGTGAGGGGCCGACCGCGCTCCGCCTTGTCCGTAAGGGAGTTGATGAGGCGACCGGGCGCGTTGCCTTCGTCGCGGTCCCAGCAGCCGAAGGCCGGAGGATCGCAGGGCGCGACGACGGCAGGCACGGGGGGCACGGTCACCGTCTCCGGGAGACCGTCGTCGCACCAGTTGAGCGAGCGGCCGTGGTCGACGAGGACGACGTTGCCGCGCGCGATCGTCACGTCTTCGACAGGTTCGCAGTCGCGTCCGCCGCGGGTGGTGAGGCAGAGCGGGAAGCGCAGTGCGTCCTCGGCGGCCCAGGTGACCTCCAGGACCGGCTGGTCCTCGATCCGGTCGATGCCCGGGGTGACGGAGGTCAGGCGTACCACCTGCCGGTGGGCCGGGTCGGCGTCACCCGGGGTGCCGGTGCGCGGGCCCTTCACCTCCTCCAGGACGAGCAAGTCCCCTGGTTTCAGTCCGAGTCGGCGCTCCTCGCAGGTCTCCGCGTCGCGCCACTCGTCGCGCAGGGTCGCGGCGGTCGCGCCCTTGGGCAGGGTGCATACCTCGCCGGCCCAGGTCCACAGGCGGATCGCGTTGTGCGCGGCCCGCAACTCCAGCGGGTCGGCGGCAGCGACCGGTTCGAAGACCTCCACGGAGCCGCGCTCGTCGAGCTCCGCGAGATCCCCGTCGTCGATGACTGTGCCGGGCTCGGGACGGTCGTGCGGGTCGAGGGTGCGTACGTCGATTGAGGCGAAGCGGTACGTGCCCGCGAGCAGCGTGTGCTCGCCGGCGGTCTCCACGGTGACGTACGCGCGGGCGTTGCAGCCGTCGTGCATCGCGTAGTCGATGAGCCGGACGTGGCGGCGTACGGAGACTCGGCGGCGCGCGGTGTCGAGGTACGCCTCCGTGGCGACCGCGTCCTGCTGGTAGCTGATCTGGTCGCCGGTGTACGCGAGCAGTTCGACGAGGGTCATGCCCAGGTCGGCGGGGTTGCGCTCGACCCAGTCGGGGGTGGTGAGCGCGAGGCGGTCGAGGAGCAGCTTGCGGATGGTCGCGTAGTCGCGGGCGGTGTAGTCGACGACGGGCGCTTCGGGGAACTCCGTTGTCGGCCCGAGCTCGTCCTTGCGGTCCACGGGCGTCGGGCAGTCGGGCAGGAAGGAGAAGTACGCGGTGTGGTAGCGCTGGTCGAAGCCGCGGTAGGGCTCCGTGCCGGGGCGCCCGTACGGGTCGGTCTCCACGAGGGAGAACCGGTAGCGGGAGGTGTCGCCGGCCCTGTCGAGGGTGACGTACAGCCGGTCGTCGAGTTCGGGATCGTCCTCGCGCTCGACGCTGACGTCGACAGCCTCGATGCCTGTGATGCGACGCCCGCCGTCGATGCGTACGTTCTCCGGGCACAGGCCGTGCGGCGCCTTGCCGAGGAACGTGACGGTGAGCATGAGCCCGTCGTCGCTCACCTCCACGGCGTCGACTCCGTTGAGCTGGGCGGCTCTTACCTTGGCCCGCCGGGAGGTGGTGGTCGCGGTGGTAGTGGCGGTGGTGGTCGCGGTGGTGGTCGTACGCGTCATGCGGCGGCCCTCCCCTCGAAGACGTCGTCCCGGCGCGTCCCTGTGGCGCGCACGGCATACGAGAGATACACGCGGACGACGTTGTCCTCGCTGACCACGTCCAGGGCCTCCACGTCGATGAGATCGCCGAGCCAGCGCTGCAAGGAGGCCTGCACGGACAGTTCGAGGGTGCTGGTGAGCTCGGGGCTGTTGGGCGCGAACACCAGGTCGAGCAGTCCGCAGCCGAAGTCGGGGCGCATCACGCGCTCGCCCGGGCTGGTGAACAGCACCTGCTCGATCAGGTCGCGGACATGCTCGTCGCGGCCGGCGTGCGCGGTGCGTCCACGGCGGTCGGCCCGGAAGGGAAACGCGATGTCGGAACGCGGGCGGGCACTCGGACGGGTGCGTGGGCTCATCGGACGGTCACCTTTCGCTGCGCGGTCCGGACGACGGGCGGCCCCTGCGGCACGAAGGCCGCCGTGAAGCACTGGGCCGCTGAGGTGTCGAGCAGCACGGGCACGCCGCCGACCATGACGCCGGTACCGTCAGCGGTCCAGCGGACGGATACGCAGGGCACGGGCACACCGTCGACGGTGTGCGGGCAGCCGCTGACGACGTAACTGTGCGCGGCCGTGGCGACGGGGGCGCCGTCCACGAGGACGGTGCCGGCCGATGTGGTGGCGGCGGTGGCTCGGCCGCCGTGCGGGCAGCTGATCACGGCGGCGCCGCCGAGCAAATTGCCGGACATCCCACCGGACATCCCAGATATCCCGGACACGTACGTTCTTCTCCCGTTCCTATCGCTTCGAGGCGACGGTCAACTGGCCCTCGTTGATGTCCACTTGGTTGCCGCGCAGGATGACCTCCGCGCCGAGACCGTTGGAGATCACGATGGCTTCCTTGGTGATGCGGATGTACGCCCCGCCCTGGGCCTGCAGCAGAATCCCCTGATCGGAGCCGGGCGGATCGCTCATCACGATCTTGTGCGCCCCGGGTGTCTGCACCACGACGGGCTTGGCCTGCGACGCGGGCTGTACGAGACGGCGGGCATCCGGCGGCAGCTCGGTCTGCTCTCCGTACCAACACCCCGTCCACACCGGGAAGCTGGGGTCGCCCTGCTCGAACTCCACCCACACACCGGCCCCGGGCGGCGGCACCACGAACTGACCCGCCTCCGGTCCGGTGAACGGCAGGCAGGGCAGCGCCCAGGTCGACGCCTCGTCGCCCAGGACGTCCGGGACCTCGACGGTGATCCGGCCGATGTGCAGCGGATCGTTGTTGTCCACGACTCGGCCCCGGAACTTGCCGAGGTAGCGATTGCTGGGTGCCGCCATGCTGAACTGCTCCTGGTCTGTGGTGTGGTGCGTGGTGAGTCCGCGTTGCCGGTCGCCGGGCCTAGGGCCGTACGTACGCGCTGCGCGCCTCGAGGCCTTCTCGGCTCAGCGTGAAGTTCTGCTGGAAGGAGCCCGGACGCAGGTGGTGCGTCACGGACTTGACGTAGTAGTCGCCGTCGTACGCGCGTCCGGAGCCGCGCACGCCGACGAGTTGGCGGGGCTGCAGGACGTAGCCGTGCCGGTTGACGTCGAGCGATCCTGAGCCCGAGATCACGTCGGCGGAGACGGCGGCGCGGGCGAGGAGTTCGGCCTCGGCCTGCTCGCGCTGCTGCTTGGCGGTGCCGGAGAGGGTCTTGCGCTTGAGGGCGGGGGTCGGCCGCCTGCCGAGCGGCGGACGCAGCGGGCTGATGGGCGGCTGAGGCAGGAGCGTGGACTGTCGCGTCCCCGGGTCCTGCCAGCGGGCCTGCGGCTCTTCCCGTGCGGTCCCGTCGTACGCGAACGTCAGCTGGTCGACAGTCGAGTCGGCGCCCATGTTGACGTTGAGGGCGTGCTGGCGGATGCCGAGGCGGACCTCGGGTCCCCAACGGGCGGAGGACTGGCCCGGGTTGGGGCCGGGCTCCAGGTAGAAGGTGTAACCGTTGGTGCGCGCGAGTTCGTTGATGTACTGCAGGTCGGTGCCGGTCTGGTAGTGGACGCGGAGGTCCTGGTGCGGGGGCTGGGTGACCTTCTCGGCGTACACGTCGGGGCGGATGCCGTAGTCGGAGTAGCGGCGCAGGATGGCGAGGACGCGCTCGGAGGGCGGCAGGTTGGGGTAGCGGTCGGTCCGCTCTTCGAGGTCCATGAGCAGGCTCAGATCCTCACCGGTGACGGTGAGGGTGGAATGGCCGGGCTGATTACTGGCCCCGACCTCCTGGCGCACGATGAGGCCGTCGAAGAGCACCTCGGGAGTGCCCTTGATGGTGACGGTGACGATGACCCGGGTCTTCGGGTCGAAGAACCCTTCGGGGAGGAGGCTGCGACTGATCAGCCCGTTCTTCGTCAGATCGAAAGCCAGCTGAAACCCGCTGCGTTCGCCCGCGGTCGCGGTGATCTGGGCGGACAGCAGCGCTTCGGTCACGTCGGCCGGGACCGGCCGGGCGAGCTTCGGCCCCATGTGCAGGGTGATGTGGATGGGGCCTTGCCCCACGGGCACCTCAGACACGCCGGGCTCCCCGGTCTCCCCGCGGGAACCTGCCGACGAGCGGCACGTCGATCTCCTGGCCCGCTTCCTCGGTCAACTCCCGGGGATCCAGCACCGGGTTGGCGTCGGCGATCTGCCACCACTGGCCGGGGTCGCCGAAGTAGCGCTGCGCGAGGAGGTCCGGGCGCTCACCCGCGCTGACGGTGTGCGTCTGCGTGTCGTCCTCTGCCCGCTCTTCCTGGAGCGGGGGCAGCAACCGCCGCTTGGTGTAACGGACTTCGGTCCCGTCGGGCTTCCGATGGATCCCGATCTCGGCGTCGTGGTAGCGGCTGTTGCGCGGATAGGGGTGGGCCCCCGGTATCGCGTCCAGCGCGTTCTCGTACGGCTCGATGTCGGCCATGGCGTTCCTCTCAGCCCCTTCCCGTCCCGATGTCACCGGCGTTGAGCCCCAGCGAGCCGAGCCCTCCGCCGCGGGCCGCGCCGGCGAGGCGTTCCTTCTGGGCGAGGTGCGCGTAGTAGAGCTCGGCGCCGCGGTGCCCGAGCGGCAGATCACTGACGGTGAGCACCTTGAGCCCGATGCTGAGCGAGGCCCGGATGGGGTTGAGGTTGACGTCGAAGGCGGACTCGTTGATGGACAGCTCCGTCAGCCGCACGGGCATGACGCGCTTGCTCCCCCACGTGAAGAGGGTCAGCGGCATCTCGATGGGGCTGATCTCGATGGTGCCCTTCTGCGACAGCCGGCTGGCTGCCCGGAGTTGCGCGCTGGTGGGCTGCACGAGCATTTCGAGCGTCGCGAGTTGCGGGTGAATCCCGTCGGGCGCGGGGATCTCCAGCTGATCGGTGGCATCGATCTCGGCCGTGAACTTCCACGTCTCCTGGGCAGGCCCCTTCAGCCGAAGCGCCTCGTTTCTGTCCCCACTTCCACTCCCACCTCCGCCACCGTCGCCTCCGGCTCCTGCGGACTGGGGCGAGATGGAGCGTTCGAGGGTGTCGGGGTTGAACTGCAGCACGATGATGCGTTGGGGGGTGCCGCGTTCGGGGTCGACTATGACTATGCCGGAGCGGATGGGGTTGGGGATGTCGGCGTAGCGAGTCATGAATCTGCGATCCCTACCTGTCCGAATACGTCGAGCATTTCCTGCGCATCTCCTCGGACATGATCATCCGAGTCCCTCTCGGCCGTTTCACGCAGAGCGGGAAGATATTCAGACGAGGGGGAATAGGACATTGCATAAATTGCCGCCGAGCGAGTACGGGGCTCCTGGTCATGAATGGCGATGTTGATCCTGTGACAGACGTCAGCGTCGAACTCATGAGGAGCCCCGAGAGCCACCATCAGCAGGGCTTTGCGGCGCTCCTCAGTGTGACTGGGCGATGCATCGAAAGCTCTTAGCAGTTCATCGCGAGAGTACACGGTAATTTCATGAACGGCATGCCTGGTCATTGAAAGACAAAGGTTAGAATATTCCGCTTCGATAAAGAAGTAGGAACAACGCGTTGCATCGTCTTCGAAGAATTTCAGGACGGCCCCACCAGTCATCGCCCATTCGATCGACCGAATTTCACCAGATGCAGGATCTTCTGCCACATCAAGGACTTTCGACCAGCCATGTTTCCGCGCATATTCTTCCACGTCATGCTCCGGTGATTGGCTGCGGACAATGAACCGCGGGGACATGTACGACACGTTACCCCCGACCTCCGTACCTATTTTGATTGTGCAGATTCAACTCTTCCATCAACGACTCAAGGAACTCCTTGCCCCCTGAAGCACTTATTCCGTAAATCGCCAATACTCTACGTCGGATCTCAAGGATGAGCCGGTCCTCTTCTGTCTCGGCTGCACCACTGCTAGCCACCTTGAAGTCAGACAATGAATTCACCCACAACTGAATCGCCTTGATCTCTCGCGCCGCGAGACGATTCAATTCGGGTAGGTTATCCCAGCGCTTAGGTTCGTTGACACGCGCAGGCAAGGTGTCGTCAAGGTACAGTGGCAGATTCCGCGCCCTGCTCTCCGACCCTTTAGGCTGCATGGCCCAGTACCCCTCGTACGCCTTGTCGGCCACCCCAGGCAACGCTCGGTCTGCGGGCTCTGGATCCACCGCGTCCGCATGCCACCTTTCCGCCGATGCCTCCTCAGGAGTCATCTTCTTCCTATTCATCATGTCGAGCACCATCGCGTGAGTTGCCAGAGCTCCGATATTCCTGTGCGATTCCTGCTGAATCAGCCACACGTACAGTTGCCACGAAAGGTCCAGATGTGACCCAACAGGCTTGCGCCCGCGGGCGAAGCGCAGGACATTGGCGATGGCCTGGTTCACTGCGGTGTTGCCGTGCGTCTTCCGCATGGCCTTGAGCTTCCCCGGAAGTTCATCGTATCCGAGGCTTACTGGTTGAGGATCGCCAGGGAACTGCACCTGAACGACTCGATTCGCTCTTCCTGGATTCCAGCCACTCCCTTTGTTCCGCTGAGCATCCAACTGTTCGCCAGTATGCGTTTCCTCACGAATCTTGTCTCCCATACGGGGATTGAGGTTGTTGCGCATGCGCAACAGATGTTGAGTGGTTCCGCCTTTACTTCCGGGTCCACCAGAAATTGAGGGTCGCAAGTCACCACCACGCAACGGAAGATCTTCCTGGAAGTTCTCGATCCCGCCGGTCGCAGCGACATCAAGTCCGCCCTGCTCGAATATCTCGATACCAATCCTCCGGATCGCCCGTAGGATGCGATTGGTTTCGACCTGCACTCCACCGATGTCAACGGTATCGCCCACCAGGACTCGTTCCGAGGGGTTCAGCCGCGCCTCGATCGCAAAGCTGTCCGGGCCGTTAAGTGTCAGCTGAGTGAGCCGGTGCCATGCCCTCATCGCGGCAAGAACCAGGCGGAGTACAGGGCCCCGTACACCTTGTTTCAGCATGCGCGACAGCATGGGGCGGATTCGTGCCACGATTCTGCGGAGTCGGTCTTCCTTGGACTGCTGGGAGTTCTCCTTCTTCCGGGCCTCCTCTCTCTTTCGTTGCTTCTGCTCCTGGCGGCGGTGCTGCTGCTTCTTGAGCAAGTCCCTGCGGTGCTTGTAGGCGTCGCGCATGCGGCGCGAGTCGTTGTTGAGCTTGCGGCCAGTCTTTCGGTCCTTGCTTGTCAGCCGGCGGCTGGCTCGACGGGTCCGGTTCAAAGCGGACTTGACCGTCTGGCGAGCCCGCCGCAGCGCGCGGCCAGAGCGGGATTCACCGTCGTGGCGCGGTTGCTTCTTGCTGCCCTCCGTCTCCTTGCGGCGGTCTCCATCCCTGCTGCGATCGCTATCGGGGCGTCGCTCGTTGTCCGGCCGCCGATGGTCGTCCCGCTTCGGGGACCCCGGGCGGTTGTCCGTGGGACGGCGGGCGTCGCTGCGCGTGCCCGGGCGGGTGGTGTCGCGGTCGCGGGTCCGCTCGTCGTCGCGGCGGCGGCCGGGGCGGCGGAGGGTGTCGCGGGCGGCGCCCCGACGCTGGGTGTCGCCGTCGCGGGAGCGGAGTTTGCGGTTGGCGTCGCGGACGCGGCGGCGGGCGAGGTTGACGTCCTTGCCCTCCTCGCGGCGCTCCTCCCTGCGGTCCTTACGCTCCTCCTGTTTCGCCCGGTCGCGCTGCTCCTGCCGGCGAGGCTTCTTCTCCGGAGACGGCCGCTTCTCGGGGCGCGCCTCCTTCTCCGGACGGGACTCCCTTCGCGATGCCGGCCCCCTTCGCGATGCCGGCTGCTTTCGCGGCGAGCGGGGCTTGTTCGCGCGCGGTGCCGGCTTTTTCTTCCGCATGCTCTTCGCCATACCGCTCAGCGACTTGCTGACCTTGCCCATGTACTTGCCGACGCCGCTGATCAGCGCCTCGTAGATCAGCTCCAGCAGCGCGACGACACCGGCGGCGACGGCCTTGGCGAACATGATCGCCGCCTTCGCGCCACCGGCCTTCACGGCCTTCAGGTACTCCATGAACGTGCCGAAGGCGCGCAGAATCTCACTCAGTGCCCCGTAGGCGGTCTTCAGCGCGTCGATGACGGCCATCACCCAGCCGGCGCCCGGAATGAGCTTGGCGACGACCTTGGTGACGATCAGTTCGCCGATGATGAGGGGGAGTTGGGGGACGGCGGCGTCCCAAGCCATCTTGCCCATCTCCTCCTTGCTCACCCCGCCCTTGACGAGGGTGTTGAAGGTCTCCAAGGGGATGCCGACGATCTCCTGGACCTTCTGGTTGAACCACTCTTTCACCGCGATCTTCACCTCGTCGAAGAGGTGGTTGCGGGCGCCGCTCTCCGCGGACGCCTTGGCGTTGCTGATCCAGCCACCCGGGTCGGTGACGATGTCGCTCGCGATCTGCGCCCACTCGCCGAGGCCCTTCAGCAGGGCGCCGCCGTATTCCATGGCCTTGGTGACGTAGGTCTCCGCGACGGAGACCGCGGCGAGCAGCCCCTTCTCCAGCAGGTCCAGGCCGGCGAGCAGCACCTTGCCGAGGCCGTCGAGGAGTTTGCCGATGCCCTTCTTCAGTGCGTCCGCGGCCTCGTTGACCTTCTTGACCGCGGCGTCGCGGGCGCCGTCGATGGTGTTGCGCCACTTGTCGCGCATCGCCGGGTAGTCCTTGAGGAGTTCGTCCCCGAGGGCGATGAGGGCGTCGGCGAAATCGTTGATCTGTTTGACGACCCAGTCGCGGGCCTTGTCGATGAGGTCGAACACCTGCTTCTTGAACTCGTCGATGATGCCGGTGACGAGGTTGCGGGCCTTCTCGAAGATGCCCTTGATGGCGTTCTTGAGCTTGTTGAACTGCTCCTTGACCCAGTCGATGCCCTGGCTGATCCAGTTCCCGGACTTCTCCTTGTCGTTGTCGCGTTTGTTCTCGGCGTCCTTCTCGGCGCCCTCGCGCTTCTTGTCGATCTCCTTGTTGTCGTCCTCGGTGCGCTTGTCGACCCTCTTGTCCGTGTCCTCCTTCTTGTCCTTGATGTCCTTACGGGCCTTGTCGTACTTCTTGCCTTTCTTGCCCTCGATGTCGGCGGTCTTGTCGTCCTGCTCCTTGCGCCACTTGTCACGGGAGGCGGCCACGTCGGAACGGCCCTTGTTCCGCGCGTTCTCCTGCGTCCTGCCGCTGGAGGAGACCTCCTGCTGGACGTTCTTCTCGTGCCGCTGCTTGTCCTGCTTGGCCTTCTTGTCCTTCTCGGCCCGCTCCTCGGACATCTGCTTCTGGCCCTGCGAGAAGCCCCGCTTGATCTGCGGCCCCCGGTCGTGTTCGGCCACCGCGGAGACGGCTTCGACGGTCACGGGGCCGCCGGCACCCGGAGCCTTCCCGCCGCGCGGGCCACCGCCCCTGGCGTCCCGGCCGCCGCCTCCCTTGTCGCCGTCGACCTTGCCTTCGAGGGTCTCCTTCGGAACGTCCGGGTAGATCTGGTCCTCGCCCATCGGGCGGGCGGCGTCCTCCCGGCCGGCCTTCTGCAGCTCCTGGTTCTTTTCGTCGAGCTTCTTCTGCTGCTTGTCGGTGCGTTCCGGGTCGGCGTCGGCGTCCGTCGGCAGCCTCGGCGCGTCACCGACGCGCGCGCCCTGCATGCCCTCGTCGGTGGTCTCCACGTCGGCGATGGAGTCGGCGACCTTGCCGGCGAGCCCCTTCAGGATTTCCCAGCCGATGTCCCACCAACTCGGCTCCTCCGCCTGGGACTCGGGCAGCTCGCCCTTGGGCCTCTCCTCCCCGTTGATCTCCGGGGTCTTGCCCTTCGCCGCGTCGGTCTTGGCGACCTTCTCGTTGGTGTACTGACCGGGCGCGGCCGGCTTCGGCCCGCCGCGCAGTGTCTTGGGCGAGCCCGAGGGGCGCTCCATCTTCGGCGGAGCCTTCTGCAGCGCCGCCCGTTCCTTGCCGACGGACTTGTTGACCGCACCGTCGACGCCTTGGATGGTCTGCAGCGCCTGGTGCGGCTTCAGCTTCCCCGCGGCCGCGAGACCGGCCTCCGGTGTGGAGTTGGAGACGTCGGGAGCCGGGCCGTCCTTCTTGCCCTTCAGCGGGGCGGGGCCGCCTCCGCCCTTGGGGGCCTTCGGCGCCGGTCCACCGCCCTTGGCCGCCTTCGCCGTCGCCGACCTGGACGCATCGGCCTTGGGCGCGGAGGGCTTCGGCGGCGCCGACTTGGCGGCCGCGGGCCGGTCGGGCTGCTTCGCGGCGGGCTGAGCGGCCTTGGCCGCCTTGGCCGCCTTCTTCGCCTCCGGTTTCGGCTTCTCCTGCTTGGGCGGCGCGTCCGCCCTGGGTGCCGTCTCCTTGGGCTGAGGCGCGGACGACTTGCCGGCAGCCTGCGAAACGGCCGGGATGCCGCCGCCTCCCTGCGAACCACCGCCTGCGCCGGAACCCGCGCCCGGGCCTGCGCCTTCCGACACCTTCGGGGCCGCCTCCGCAGAGGCCGACTCCTCCCCGGCGGCCTTGTCCTCCTCGGTGGCCTGGCCCTTGCCGGCCGAGGCCTCCTTCGTGGCCCCGTCGTCCTCCGCCTTCTCCCCGGACGTCTCCCCCTGCTTCTCTCCGGAGGACGAACCGCCCGAGGATTCGGCCTCCTTACTGCCGGAATCCTTACTCGCGAAATCCTTACTCGCGGAATCCTTTTCTCCGGACTCCTCGGTGCTCTTCTCCTCGGAGGCCGACTTCTGGTCCGTGCCCGAACCCGAACTGCTGTCGTCGGACTTCCCCCCGGAGGAATCGGAGTCCTTGCCGCCCTCGGCGCTCTTGCCCTCCTGCGAGGCGCTCTTCGCGCCGTCCTGCTTCTCGCCCGAGTCCTTGCCGGAGCCACCGGACCCGGTGGCCTGGCCCCGCTTGTCCTCGTCGGCCTTGGCGAGTTTCTCGGAGGAGCCGTCCTTGGAGTTCTCCCCTTCGCCGCTCTCACCGGTTTCCTGGCCCGAGTCCTCCTCGGCACGGCGGGTCTGGGAGTCGCGTTCGCGGTCCTCGGAGCGTTCCCGCTTCGTGTCCGCGTCGCCGGGGTCGCCGTCCTTGTTCCCTTCGGCGTTGTTCTCTTCGTTCTCTCCAGCCTTGTTCTCTTCGGCCTTGCTCTCTTCGGCGTTCTTCCCGTCCGGCCCGCTGTCCGCGTCGCCGTCCTTGTCGGCGCCGTTGCCCGCGCCCGCCTCGGGATCGGGGCCCACCTCCTGGTCAGCGGTCCTGCCGGACTGCAGGTCCTTGTCGGCCTGGGCGTCGGCCTCGTTCCGTTCCGCCGGGCCGTTCGCGCCCTCCTCGGCGTCCTCCTCCGCACGGGCGTCCTCGACCGCGTCGGCCTTCGTGGGCGGAGGCTTCGGCACGCTCGGAACGCCGTGCTTGCCCTGGACACCCTCCGCGGCACCGGGCCCCTTACGGTCGCCGTCCGCCGACTTCCCGGAGGACGTACCGTCCCGGCTGCCGGGCTGCCGGGCAGAGTCCGTCCCATCACGGGAGGTGTCCTGGCCGCCGCGCGCTGCCGAAGCCGAGTTGCCCGCGGACGACGTACCCGGAGCCATCCGGTCCGCGGTCTGTACGCCGGAGACGTCCAAGTCGCCCTCGGGAACATGGTCCTGGGGCTTGATCTCGGTGTCCCAGGCGCTCTTCTCGCCGTCCTGCTCGTCGGCCTTGTCCTCGGCGTCTCCGGCACCCCCGGCGTTCTCGGCGTCGTCGTCGAGACCGGCAGCCGGGTCCTCGCCATCCGCCTCCAGACCGAGAGGTTCGTCGTCCTCGGAGTCCTCGTCCTCCAAGGTGCGTTCGTCGTCCGTGCGTCGACCGCCCTGACGGTCCTTCTCACCCGGTTCGGCGTCGCTGCGGTCGATGCCGCCGGCTGTCTTCGCGCTCTGCTTCCGGTTCTCCTCGTCGGCCTTGTCGCCCTCGCCTTCCCGCTCCCGTTCGGCGGTGGACTCGGCCTCCTTCTTCCCGGCCTCGCGCTCCTCCTCGCGGCTGCCGGAGTCCTTGCCGTCCTCCTTGTTCTGCTCCTCCTCGTCCTTCTTCTTCTGCTCCTCCTTGTCCTGGTCCTCCCGTTTCTGCTTGTCCGAGTCTTCGGCGTTCTGCTCGCTCTCCTGCTGCTTCCCGTCCTGTTCGCGGGCGCTGCGGCCGTCGACGGACTCCTGCTCGCCGGACTCGGTGCCGACGCCCTTGCCAGAGCCGTTGGAGCCCTTCGGGCCTGCGGCCTTTCCGCTGCCGCCCCCTGCGTCACGGTCGGGCGTGCTGTCCCGGTCGGGGGCCTCGGCCTTGCGGCGCTGGGTGCGCTTGCGGCGCTCGTCCTTCGCCTTCTCCTTGTTCTCCTGAGCGGCCTGTACGTCGGCCCGCTTGCGCTCGCGCTCCTGCTCGACCACGTCGATGGTGTCGGGTATCGCCTCCGGGGCGAGGCTTCCGTCCATCGGCAGCGGCGCCTCCTGCTCGACCTCGTCGACCAGGTCCAGCAGCCGCCCGTACTCCGGCGACGACAGACGCACCTCGAGCCGGTCCAGCACCGAATCCTGCAACTCGGGCGCCATGCGGGCCAGTTCGATGCGGACACGGTGGGAGACGTCCGCCGGGTCCCCGCGCAGCGACCGCAGTACGCTGCCGACGAGCCGCTCCACCAGCCCCGCCGGGTCGAGCTTCTCCGCGCGCATGCGGTCCGCGTCGACAGTGGCGTAGCGCATCCAGGCGGGGGTGACCTCGCCCTTCTCGACGTCCACGGGCTGCGAGGCTTCGGGGGCCTCGGCCGCGGTCTCCTCACGCGTCAGCCGCCGCGCCGTCGACTCCGCCTCCTGCTCGGCGGCCTCCTGCGGCAGACTGACGGCGCCGAGGTCGCGGCCGGCCACCAACGGGCCCGCGCCGTACGAGTTCTGGACGGTGTGCAGCAGCTCGTGCGCGAGCAGCCGCTGCCCCTCCGCCGTGCCGGGGGCGTAGGCGCCCTCGCGGAAGAAGATGTCCTGGCCGACGGCGACGGCGTCCGCACCCAGCATCTCCGTGAGATGGCCCGCGTCGCGATCGGTGTGCAGACGCACGCGGCTGAAGTCGTGGCCGAGCTGCTCCTCCAGCTCCCGTCGTACGCCCACGTCGAGCGGCTGTCCGGCGCCGCTCACGATGTCCTTGGGCTCGGGCGTACGGGCCTTGGCCGCGCGCTCCTTGCGCTTGCGGCGGCGCTGTTCCGCAGCCTCGTCCGAACGGGCGTCCTGTGTCGGGGAGTTGCCGCTCACCGTGTCACCTCCCCGCGGCCGGAGAACCCCGCGTGCACGGCACGCGCCAGCTCCTGGCCGAGCCGTCGCGCGGACAGCCCGGCGGGCAGTGGCGGCAACCCGGACAGCGCGTCCAGGGTCACCCCACCGTCCGCCGCCAGCGGCACGCCGCGTTCCCGTACCAGGCGGGTCAGTTCGCGCTCGAACTCGGCGGAGACCCGGTCCGGATCCACCTGGAAGCCGTCGAGGACGAGTTCGCCGATGTTCACGCGGATCGCACGCGGCTCCCCGCCCGCGCCCATGCGCGCATCCCTTCGCACACCGCTGTTCACACCCATCCGCGGACCTCCCCCGGCGTCAAAGAGCGCTCCAGCTTGAGGTATTCGGTGCGGGCCGCCGCGAGCATGTGCCGCATCTGCAGCCGGTCGCCCTCCTCGGCGGCGAGGAAGGCGCCGGAGAGGGCGATGTTGCGGATCGAGCCACCCGCGACGGTGAGTTGGGCGAGGCGCTCCGGGTCGATGCCCTTCGTCGGGGTCTGCGGCGGCAGCACCCGTCGCCAGATCTCCGCGCGCTCGTGCTCGGCGGGGAAGGGGAAGTCGACCACGAAGCGGATGCGGCGCATGAAGGCCGTGTCCAGGGCCTTCTTCATGTTGGTGGTGAGGATCGCGAGGCCCCGGTAGGCCTCCATCCGCATCAGCAGATAGCTGACCTCCAGGTTCGCGTACCGGTCGTGGCTGTCCTTGACCTCGCTGCGCTTGCCGAAGAGGGCGTCGGCCTCGTCGAACAGGAGGAGTGCTCCCCCGCGTTCGGCGGCGTCGAAGACCTTGCGGAGGTTCTTCTCGGTCTCGCCGATGTACTTACTGACCACCTGGGAGAGGTCAATGACGAAGAGATCGAGGCCGAGTTCCCTGGCCATGACCTCGGCGGCCAGCGTCTTGCCCGTGCCGGAGCCGCCCGCGAACAGGGCGGTGACGCCGAGGCCGCGACGCAGGGTCGCCGCGAACCCCCACTCCTGGTGCACCGTGGCCCGCTGCCGCACGTGCGCGACGATCTCGCGCAGCACGCTCGTCTGCCGCTCGTGCAGGACGAGGTCGTCCCAGCCCGCCTCGGGCTCGATACGGCGGCCCAGCTCGTCCATCCCCATCCGGGCCTCGTGCAGCCCGGCCCGCCAGGCGAGCGCGGCGGCGTCGAGCTCGTCCTCGCCGGGCAGATCACGGCGTACGGTGGCGGCGGCGGAACGTACGACGTGCGGCGGTAGCTGGAACTGCGCGACCAGCGACCGCAGTTGGCCCTCCGCGATGTCGGCGACGCCCGTGAACGCGCCCGCCCACAAGCCGAGTTGCTCCTCGTCGTCCAGGCGCGGCACGGCCACCCGCGCGCCGTGCGCCCGGTCCGTCTGCCGCGGGTCGCCGCTCGACACGACGACGGGAACGGCTGCCCCGGCCAGGAACGCGTCGGTGGCCGCGTGCTGGTCGCGGTCCAGTTCGCCGGCCTCCACCAGCAGCGCGGCAGGCAGCAGGATCGCCTCGCGCTGCCACAGCCGGGCGAGCCGGTCGCGCTCCGCCGCGTCGGTGGGGATGTCCTCGGCACTCATCGCGTACAGCCCGAGCCCGGACCGTGCGGCCGCCGCCGCGGCGATCTCGGCCCGGCTGCGCAGATCGCCGCCGACCAGCTCGACGAGCAGCGGCGCGTCCGGGCGCGCACCGGTCGTCCAGCCGGCGGCGACCCGGTTGGCGGCCAGGTCGTACGACGGCGGCAGCTCGTCCTGCACGGGAGTACGGCGCAACTGGCCGTGCAGCCGGGCGTCCAGGTAGGGCGAGCCGAGCAGGAAGTGCAGGATGCGCTCGTCGAGCCGCAGCCGGGACAGCGTCAGGCGCGACGCGTCGTCCAGCTCCACGATGCGCCAGCGCCGCAGCGGTGCCACCGGGGTCAGAGCGCTCCAGTGCGGTTCGCCGAGCGCGGCCAGGGCGAGCGAGAAGGTCGGGTACGCCCGCTCCGGGTCACCGCTCGCGGCGGCGCAACGGGCGGCGGTCGTGGGGTCCAACTCGTAGGCGGCAGTGAGGAGTACGAGGTCCCGTTCGAAGGCTGTGAGGCCGAAGCAGGTGACGAGCGCGTCGAGGGGCCCGGCGGTCGCGGGAGCCGCCGGGTTCTGTACGGGGTGGACGGCACCGTCGCGCTCACCGGCGTCGTCGTCGGACCGCGGGGCCTTGCCCGGCCCGGCCGCGCGCGCCGCGTGGGCGTCGACGCGGGCCAGGACACGGCGGATCTCCGCGGCCAGCGCGGGGCTGCCGCCCGGTGCGCCCGCCCCGTCCGGTGTGTCCGACGCGCCCGGTGCGCCCGGCGTGCCCGTCTCGTACGTCCCCATGTCCTCACCTGCCCCCGTCGTGCCCATGCCGCCTCAGCTCTCCGCGCCCTCGGAGCCACCCGCCGCGGAGGAGGGGGAGGAAGAGTCCGAGCCCGGCTCCGCAGAGGGGTCGGTGGAAGGTGCGGCACTCGTGCTCTTGGCCGCGCCGCGCGCGGGCCTGCCCGGCTGCGCCCCCTTGCGGGCGCGCCCCGTCGCCTTGGCAGCGGCCTTGGCAGGGGCCTTCGCCACAGACTTGGCGGACTTGGCGGGCGCCTTCTCCGGCACCTTCGCCGCGGACTCGGCTGGCGCCTTGGCCGCTGACTCGGCGGGCGCCTTGGCCACGGTCTTGGCTGCGGCCTTCGCCACGGCTTTCCCGGGCGCCTTCGCCACGGCCTTCCCGGACGCCTCCGCCGGCGCCTTCCCGGGCGCCTTCTCCGGCGCCTCCGCGGAAGCGCCGCCTTCCGCAGGCGTGGGGGCCCCGCTCTCCCCCGCCCCC
>NZ_JAAKZY010000197.1 GCF_011045015.1 Streptomyces scabichelini
TTTCGGTGGTCATAGCGTGAGGGAAACGCCCGGTTACATTCCGAACCCGGAAGCTAAGCCTTACAGCGCCGATGGTACTGCAGGGGGGACCCTGTGGGAGAGTAGGACACCGCCGAACTAATATTGAAAGAGCTGGTCCCCGAACTTCGGTTCGGGGACCAGCTCTTTTCTGTTGTGCGTCACTTGGAGTTCACGTTGCGCGATCAGCATCCGGAGCATGGGGACTGTAGGAATGCTCAGGGCCGCAGGCGTCGGTGTCGGTGACGAGGTCATCGTGCCGGCGTTCGGGAACGTCGAGGTCGCCGAGGCCGTGAGCCTGACCGGTGCGATGCCGGTGTTCGCCGACATAGATCCGGCGACGTACTGCCTCGATGTCGCCGCTGTCGACGCCGTCATTGGGCCGCGGACGGTGGCCGTGGTCGCCGTGCACCGCTTCGGTCGGCCGGCTGACATCGGATGGCTGCGGAACGTAGGACAGCGGCATGGTCTCCTGGTGCTGGAGCAGAGTGAGTCCGAGGCGCCGTACGACGGGATCGAGCAGCGCAGGGCTCATGCCGCGTATCTGGACAGGCGGTTGAGCGGTGTGCGAACGCCGGAGCACGGTAAGGGGCACACGTATCAGCAGTACGTCGTGCGGGTGCCGGGTAATGGGCGGCCCGACCGGGATGCCTTCGCACGGGCCGTGCGGGCCAGGGGAGTTGAGTGCCGGGTGCCGGTGAAGACGCCCGTGCACCGGATGCCCGGGTTCCGTCGGGACATATGTCTGCCGGAGACCGAGCGGGCCGCGGACGAGACGCTGGCGCTGCCCGTGCACGCTTCTTTGACGAAGCGCGAGATGCATCGCATCGTGTCCGCGTGCAATGCGCTCGGTGGGTTGTTGCAGCCTGCCTTCTAGTCGAACACGGTTGGGAGCACTCTGCCGTTCGGGGTATGATCTATGCCGTTGCCGCGAGGAAATCACGCCAGCGCAACAGGCCCCTATAGCTCAGTCGGTAGAGCGTCTCCATGGTAAGGAGAAGGTCAACGGTTCGATTCCGTTTGGGGGCTCTGACGGAAAAGGCCTCCGCCCGATTGGGCGGGGGCCTTTTCCGTGTTCCGGACTTCAGTACGTCAGTCTTGAGTACGTCAGTCTTTGTGGAGGCCCGGAACGCGCATGGCCAGGATGGCCATGTCATCTGACGGGGCGTCGGAGGCGAAGCGTTCGACTGCGCGCATGATGCGGGCGGCGACGGCGCCGGCCGTCAGGCCCGTGCAGGTGGTGAGGACGTCTGTGAGGCCGTCGTCGCCCAACATGCGTGTGCCCTCGCGGCGTTCGGTGACGCCGTCCGTCACGCACAGGAGGACGTCGCCCGGCTCGAGCGTCACCGTCTGCTCGTACAGCTCGAGGTCCTCCATGACGCCGAGGAGAGGCTGCGGTTCGGCGGCCGGTTCCACAGTGCCGTCCTGGCGCAGGCGCAGCGGGAGCGGATGGCCGGCGCAGACGATCTTCAGGACGGCGCTGCCGTCCTCCTGGGGCCACAACTCGCCGTACAGGAGCGTCAAGAAGCGGCTGCGGGCGCCCTCGTCGAGGATCGCGGAGTTGAGGCGCTCCAGGACGGCGGGACCGCCGAAACCCTCGCGGGCGAGGAGGCGGAGGGCGTGGCGCGCCAGACCTGTGACCGCCGCGGCCTCCGGGCCCGTGCCGCAGACGTCGCCGATGGCGAAGCCGTACGCGCTGTCGCGGATCGGGAAGACGTCGTAGAAGTCGCCGCCTACCTCGTTGCCCTCGCCCGCGGCGCGGTAGATGACCTCGACCTCCACGCCCTCGATGTCGGGGAGTTCGGGGGGCAGGAGGCTGCGCTGGAGGGACTGGCTGATGGCCATGCGCTCCGAGTACAGGCGGGCGTTGTCCAGGGCCAGGGCGGCCCTTCGGGAGAGGTCCTCGGCCAGTTCCAGAATCTCCTGGCGGAAGTGTTCGTCCGACGGCTTGCCGAGCGTCAGCATGCCGATGACGCGGTTGCGGGCCACCAGGGGGAGTACGACCGTTTCGCCGCCGACCGCGGAGGCCGTGGCGAGCGTCGTGCCGATGCCGGAGCTGACCGTCGCGGGCTCGCCGCGGCCCAGGCTGCGCATGGAGGTGCGCAGGGCCGCCTCGTGGGCCGCCTCCGCCGGGGCCGACCAGACGCGGGCGCCCGGGGTCGGGATCGGGTCCGGTGGGGAGATCTTGGAGAGGAGGGCCTTGAGGCCGTCGATGCGCTCCTCGTCCTCGTGCAGGACGTACGAGAGATACGGCTCCGAGGCCTGGTCGGCGATCGTGTAGACGGCGCACCAGGTGGCCAGGGTCGGGACCGTCATCTGGGCCATCAGGGCCAGCGTCTGGTCGCGATCCAGAGTGCCCGCGAGGAGGTCCGAGGCCTCCACGAGGAAGGACAGCGAGCCGCGGCGCAGCTTCTCCAACTCGCCGAGGCGGGCGGATTCGACGGCGAGTGCGATGCGGTCGGCGGCGAACTGAAGACGCAGGGCTTCTTCGTTCGAATACCGGGCGGGGGACTCCGCCGCGACGCCGAGCGAGCCCGTGAGGCGGCCCTCGACCTTCAGCGGGACCGTGACGACCGAGCGCATGCCCGTGCCGTTCAGCAGCGGTACGGCGCCCGGGACGGCCGTGAGGTCGTCGTGGACGGCCGGCATCCGCGCCGAGCCGTAGCGGCCGGGGCCCGCCTCCACAGGGACGCGAGCGAAGCGCTGGCGGGCGGAGGGGAGCCCCGTGGAGGCGCGTACCTCCAGCTCGGTCTCGTCGTCGGTGGCCAGGAGCAGGAAGGCGGAGTCGCCGTCGAGCATGTCGCGGGCGCGTTCCACGGTGCGCTGGAGGAGGCCGTCGAGGTCGTCCGGGGCCGGGGAGCCGATGAAGACCTCGAAGGGGTCGGTGCCCTGGCTCCCTTCGGGGTGTGTTGCCGAGTCCGCGGCGGGTACGCGCAGGGGAGTCTGAAGGACGGCGCGCTCGTGATCCCGTACGAGAAGACAGACCGTGGAGGGCTCGCCGCCGGTGTCGCGGACGCGCAGATGCGAGGCGTACACGGGTGTCACGCGGCCGTTGGCGCCGCGGATGCCGTAGCTGCCCTCCCAGCGCGAGAGCTGGAGGGCCTCGACGATGCCGGTGCTGGTGCCGGGGGTGTGCGGCCAGGCCGCGAGGTCGGTCAGTGGTTTGCCGACGACCTGCTCGGCCGCGTATCCGAAGAGCTCCTCCGCGTCCTCGCTCCAGGCGGAGATGGCGCCGACGCGGTCGATCTGGACCACGGCGACGCGTACGCGTCCGTCGGCGAGGGGTAGCAGGTCGGCGGGCAGCGCGGGTCCGGCGGTGCGGGTGCCCACCGGGCGGTCCGGGAGGTCGAGTTGGAACCAGACCTGCTTGTGGGTGGGCGTGTACTGGACGCCCCAGCAGGTGGCCAGGGCGGCGCACAGCTGCAGGCCGCGGCCGCCCTCGCGGTCGGGGCTGCCCATGTTGACGGCGGTCGCCTGGAGTGGAATCTCCCGTTCGGGGTAGCGGTCCGCTACTTCGATGCGTACGCCGTCATCCGTGCGCAGACACAGGACATCGGCGGATGTGCCCGCGTGCACCACGGCGTTGGTGACAAGCTCGCTGGTGAGGACCACGGCGTCGTCGACGATGTCACTGAAGCCCCAGCCCTGGAGGGTGTCACGGACGAAGGACCGAGCGGTCGCGACGGACCGCCCGACGGGGTCGAAGCTGGCGGCCGCGCGGGCGGTGATCACAGCACTCCTTGTCCGGCTCTCTTCGGGCAGGGCTTCGTGGCCGACCCGTTCCTGCCGCGGCAGATGACGGTTGCCTGTCGGCCCGGGATCCTGGGGCTGTCCCCCAGGATGCAGTCCGGTGGTCATGGTGAGGCCGCCCCTCCGATGCCTGCCCGCTCGTGCTCGTGCCACCGCCCAGGCCGGACGGACCGGTGTGGCTGGACAGCCGCATGCAAGGTTACTTACCTTCGCCGTCCATGCGGATGCCGGTCACCACAGTGTTTCCGTCCAGGAGGGTGTGTGCGGACGATGTGCGAAGCTGCCGAACTGTTATGGCCTGGTTCTGCCACGGTGAAACACTGGGCAAGCTTCAAGAGATGGTCCGAACACGCACAGCAGTACCCGAGCACGCCGAGCAGTAACGGTCGACCCTTGCGGGAGGGACACAGTGGAGTCTGGCGCAGCGACGCGGGGCAATAAAGCGCGCGCGAAAGGCGGACAGTCCCTGAGTAATCAGCGCAAACCGCGCAACGGGACCACGGAAGTGGACACTGCCGCGCTGAACAGACTGCTCGTGGCCCTGGTGTCCATGCGGGACGGGAACTTCCGCAAGCGACTGACCGTGTCGGGCGACGGTGTCATGTCCGAGATCGCGGCGGTCTTCAACGAGGTGGCCGACCGCAATCTGCATCTGACGGGCGAGCTGTCGCGCGTACGGCGCATGGTCGGTCGAGAGGGAAAGCTCACAGAACGCCTGGAGACGGGCGTCTGCGAGGGTTCCTGGGCCTCGGCGATCGACGCGTCCAACGCGCTGGTCGACGACCTCGTACGCCCTGTCTCCGAGGTCGGACGGGTGCTGTCGGCGGTGGCCGAGGGCGACCTGTCGCCGCGTATGGATCTGCGGGCGCAGGCGGCGGACGGCAACGGGCATCCGCTGCGCGGGGAGTTCCTCAAGGTCGGGCGCACGGTCAACAACCTGGTCGACCAGCTGTCCACGTTCACCGACGAGGTCACGCGCGTGGCCAGCGAGGTGGGCACGGAGGGCAAGCTGGGTGGACAGGCCCGGGTGCGCGGTATGTCCGGTTCGTGGAAGGATCTCACGGACTCCGTCAACACGATGGCGTACCGGCTGACCGCACAGGTGCGTGACATCGCACTCGTGACAACGGCGGTCGCCAAGGGTGACTTGTCCCGGAAGGTCACGGTTCATGTGGCCGGCGAGATGCTGGAGCTCAAGAACACCGTCAACACGATGGTGGACCAGCTCTCCTCGTTCTCCTCCGAGGTGACGCGAGTCGCGCGCGAGGTCGGTACGGAGGGCGAGCTCGGCGGCCAGGCGCAGGTGCCGGGTGTGGCCGGAGTGTGGAAGGACCTCACCGATTCGGTGAATCTTATGGCCGGCAATCTGACGTCCCAGGTGCGCGGCATCGCCCAGGTGACGACGGCGGTCGCCAATGGCGATCTGTCGCAGAAGGTGACCGTTTCGGCACGCGGTGAGATGGCGCAGCTCGCCGAGACGATCAACCAGATGACCGAGACGCTGCGTACGTTCGCGGACGAGGTCACCCGGGTCGCCAACGAGGTCGGCGGCGAGGGGCGGCTCGGCGGTCAGGCGAATGTGCCGGGTGCGGCGGGAACGTGGAAGGACCTCACCGATTCGGTGAACACGGTCTTCCGGAACATCACCACCCAGGTGCGGGACATCGCCTCGGTGACGACGGCGGTGGCCAGCGGTGACCTGTCGCAGAAGGTCACCGTCGATGTGGCCGGCGAGATGCTGGAGATGAAGAACACCGTCAACACGATGGTCGACCAGCTGTCGTCCTTCGGTGACGAAGTCACGCGGGTGGCGCGGGAGATCGGTGTCGAGGGTGAGCTGGGCGGCCAGGCGCAGGTGCCGGGCGCGGCCGGCACCTGGAAGGACCTGACGGACTCCGTCAACACGGCGTTCCGGAACCTCACCGGTCAGGTGCGCAACATCGCGCAGGTGACGACGGCGGTCGCCAACGGCGATCTGTCGCAGAAGGTCACCGTGGACGTCTCCGGCGAGATGCTCGAGCTGAAGAACACCGTGAACACGATGGTGGACCAGCTGTCGACCTTCGCCGACCAGGTGACGCGCATGGCGCGTGACGTGGGTACGGAGGGCCGGCTCGGCGGTCAGGCGCGCGTGGACGGCGTCAGCGGTACCTGGAAGGACCTCACCGACTCCGTCAACTTCATGGCGGGCAACCTGACGTCCCAGGTGCGGCAGATCGCCCAGGTGACGACGGCGGTGGCGCGCGGCGACCTGTCGCAGAAGATCGAGGTCGACGCGCGCGGCGAGATCCTGGAGCTCAAGAACACCATCAACACCATGGTCGACCAGCTCAGCGCCTTCGCGGAGCAGGTGACCCGGGTGGCCCGTGAGGTGGGTACGGACGGCCGGCTCGGCGGTCAGGCGCAGGTGCCCGGCGTCGCCGGTGTGTGGCGCGATCTGACCGACTCCGTGAACGGCATGGCGGGCAACCTCACCTCCCAGGTGCGCAACATCGCGCAGGTCGCGACCGCGGTGGCCCGCGGTGACCTGTCGCAGAAGATCGACGTGGACGCGCGCGGCGAGATCCTGGAGCTGAAGAACACCCTCAACACGATGGTGGACCAGCTGTCGAACTTCGCCGAGCAGGTCACGCGGGTGGCCCGTGAGGTGGGCACGGAGGGCATTCTCGGCGGCCAGGCCGAGGTGCAGGGTGTCTCCGGCACCTGGAAGGACCTCACGCAGTCTGTGAACTTCATGGCGAACAACCTCACCATTCAGGTGCGGCAGATCGCCGAGGTCACCACGGCGGTCGCCAAGGGCGACCTGTCCAAGAAGATCACCGTCGACGCGAAGGGCGAGATCCTCGAGCTCGTCACCACCGTCAACACGATGGTGGACCAGCTGTCGAACTTCGCCGAGCAGGTCACGCGGGTGGCCCGTGAGGTGGGCACCGACGGCAATCTCGGCGGTCAGGCGCGGGTGCCCGGTGTGACGGGCATCTGGAAGGACCTGAGCGACAACGTCAACGTGATGGCCAACAACCTGACCGGCCAGGTGCGCAACATCTCCCAGGTCGCGACGGCGGTGGCCAACGGCGACCTCACCAAGAAGGTCACGGTCGAGGCGAGCGGCGAGATCGCCCAGCTCGCGGACACCGTCAACACGATGGTGCGGACGCTGAGTTCGTTCGCCGACCAGGTCACCCGGGTGGCCCGCGAAGTGGGCACGGACGGCATCCTGGGCGGCCAGGCGCACGTCCCGGGGGTCGCCGGTACGTGGAAGGACCTCACCGAGTCCGTGAACGGCATGGCGTCCAACCTGACCGGCCAGGTGCGCAACATCGCGATGGTCACCACGGCCATCGCCAAGGGCGATCTGACCAAGAAGATCGACATCGACGCGCGCGGCGAGATCCTGGAGCTCAAGACCACCATCAACACGATGGTCGACCAGCTCTCTTCCTTCGCCGAGGAGGTCACCCGCGTCGCCCGTGAGGTGGGCACGGAGGGCCAGTTGGGCGGCCAGGCGCGCGTACGCGACGTGGACGGCACCTGGCGCGACCTCACCGAGTCGGTGAACGAGATGGCCGGGAACCTGACCCGGCAGGTACGTGCCATCGCGCGCGTGGCGACCGCGGTGACCCGCGGCGACCTGAACCTGAAGATCGACGTGGATGCCTCCGGCGAGATCCAGGAACTTCAGGACTACATCAACAAGATGATCGCCAACCTGCGCGACACCACCATCGCCAACGAGGAACAGGACTGGCTGAAGGGCAACCTCGCCCGGATCTCCGCTCTGATGCAGGGCCGCCGCGACCTCGCCGACGTGGCCTCGCTCATCATGAGCGAGCTGACTCCGGTGGTCTCGGCGCAGCACGGCGCGTTCTTCCTGGCGATGCCCCTGGACGACGGCAAGGATCTGGGCGCCGCGAACGACGACTCGTACGAGCTGCGCATGCTTGGGCACTACGGCTACTCCATGGGGTCCATGCCGACGTCGTTCCGGCCCGGAGAGACGCTGATCGGGACGGCCGCCAAGGAGAAGCGGACGATTCTCGTCGACAATGTGCCGCCCGGGTACCTGAAGATCGCCTCCGGGCTCGGTGAAGCGCCCCCGGCGCATGTCATCGTGCTGCCGGTGCTCTTCGAAGGGACCGTTCTGGGGGTGATCGAGCTGGCGTCGTTCCAGCCGTTCACGCAGATCCAGAAGGACTTTCTCAACCAGATCGCCGAGATGATCGCGACGAGCGTCAACACGATCGCCGTGAACACCAAGACCGAGGTGCTGCTCAAGCAGTCGCAGGAGCTGACCGAGCAACTGAGGGAGCGGTCGGCCGAGTTGGAGAACCGGCAGAAGGCCCTCCAGGAGTCCAACGCCGAACTGGAGGAGAAGGCCGAGCTGCTGGCCCGGCAGAACCGCGACATCGAGGTCAAGAACACCGAGATCGAGGAGGCGCGGCAGGTCCTGGAGGAGCGCGCCGAGCAACTCGCGGTCTCCATGCGCTACAAGAGCGAGTTCCTCGCGAACATGTCGCACGAGCTGCGTACGCCGCTCAACTCGCTGCTGATCCTGGCCAAGCTGCTCGCCGACAACGCGGACTCCAACCTCACCCCGAAGCAGGTCGAGTTCGCCGAGACGATCCACGGGGCGGGCTCCGACCTGCTCCAGCTGATCAACGACATCCTGGACCTGTCGAAGGTCGAGGCGGGCAAGATGGACGTGTCGCCGACCCGGATCGCGCTGGTCCAACTCGTCGACTACGTAGAGGCCACTTTCCGTCCGCTGACGGCAGAGAAGGGCCTCGACTTCTCCGTACGCGTCTCGCCCGAGCTGCCCGCCACGCTGCACACGGACGAGCAGCGGCTCCTTCAGGTGCTGCGCAACCTGCTGTCCAACGCGGTGAAGTTCACCGACTCCGGAGCGGTCGAGCTGGTCATCCGGCCTGCGGGCGCGGACGTGCCCGTCGCCATCCGTGAGCAGCTTCTGGAGGCGGGTTCGCTGCGGGACGCGGACGCCGATCTGATCGCGTTCTCCGTGACCGACACCGGCATCGGCATCGCCGGCAGCAAGATGCGGGTGATCTTCGAGGCGTTCAAGCAGGCGGACGGCACGACGAGCCGGAAGTACGGCGGTACGGGACTGGGGCTGTCCATCTCACGGGAGATCGCGCGGCTGCTGGGCGGCGAGATCCACGCCCAGAGCGAGCCGGGACGGGGCTCCACGTTCACGCTGTATTTGCCGCTGCACCCGAGCGAACTGCCCCCGCAGGGCTACCCGCAGCTCGCCGCGCCGGCGATGGACAACGGAGCGCTCCTCGGGCCTGTGGCGGACGAGGACGGGCCCCAGGCGGAGACGCCCGCCGAGGTCAAGTCGTACCAGGAGACCCAGAACGGGGCCGCCGCGCTCTTCAGGCGCCGCCGCAGGGCGCTGCCCGCGGCGGGACAGCGGCCCACGCTGGCGGGGCACCAGGCGCAGGTCCAGGAGCCCTGGGCCGCGCGTGGCCAGGAGGGGGTCGCCCAGTCACGCGGCGTCGTCCACTTCGAAGGCGAGAAGGTGCTGATCGTCGACGACGACATCCGCAACGTGTTCGCGCTCACCAGCGTCCTGGAGCAGCACGGCCTGTCGGTGCTGTACGCCGAGAACGGCCGCGAGGGCATCGAGGTCCTGGAGCAGCACGACGACGTGACGGTCGTCCTGATGGACATCATGATGCCCGAGATGGACGGGTACGCGACCACGTCGGCGATCCGTCGGATGCCCCAGTTCGCCGGCCTGCCGATCATCGCCCTCACCGCGAAGGCGATGAAGGGCGACCGTGAGAAGGCGATCGAGTCGGGGGCTTCCGACTATGTGACGAAGCCGGTCGATCCCGATCATCTGCTCGAGGTGATGGAGCGGTGGATGCGCGAGCGGTGACCAACTGAGGTCCCCGGGTTCAGGTGAAGCCGGAGACTCGAAGGGGCGGGGCACACGGAGCTGCTGACTGACTGTGCCCGCCCCCGTGTAGAAACCCGGGATTCGGGGAACCTTCTGGTCTCCTGCCGCGTTTCTGCTACGTGCACAGTGACATCGCGGTGACAGGGTGTGGCGACAGGCGGGGTGCGGCTACCATGACCGGCACAAGGACGGGCGACGTAAGGGAGTCGTCCCCTGGGGCGGCGCCCGGTGCACTGCCGGGGCGAGGAGGACGGGCCATGGTGCAGAAGGCCAAGATCCTCCTGGTCGATGACCGGCCGGAGAATCTGCTGGCGCTGGAGGCCATCCTCTCTGCGCTCGATCAGACACTGGTTCGGGCATCGTCCGGGGAGGAAGCGCTCAAAGCACTACTCACGGACGATTTCGCGGTCATTCTGCTGGATGTCCAGATGCCGGGCATGGACGGTTTCGAGACCGCCGCGCACATCAAGCGGCGGGAGAGGACCCGGGACATCCCGATCATCTTCCTCACCGCCATCAACCACGGCCCGCACCACACCTTCCGGGGGTACGCGGCGGGCGCCGTGGACTACATCTCCAAGCCGTTCGACCCGTGGGTGCTGCGCGCGAAGGTCTCCGTCTTCGTCGAGCTCTACATGAAGAACTGCCAACTCCGGGAGCAGGCGGCCCTGTTGCGGCTCCAGCTGGAAGGCGGTGGCGGCAAGACCGCGGTCGGCGAGGCCAAGGAGCCCGCCGGGCTGCTCGCCGAACTCTCCGCGCGGCTGGCGGCCGTAGAGGAGCAGGCCGAGGCGCTGTCCAAGCAGCTCGACGACGACTCGGCGGACGCGGCGGCGGTGGCGACCGCGGCCCATCTCGAACGCAAACTCACGGGATTGCGCCGGGCACTGGACGCGCTGGAGCCGGGGACGGGGAGCGGGGCGGCTTCGCTGCCTTCGCAGAACTGAGTTCGCAGAACCGCGGGGGCACCGCATCGGTTCGGCCGGGTGCGAGCTGAGCCGAACGGCCCTGTTCTCCGGTGTCCTTCGGCCGCCAAGTCACGTACGCCGCTTGAGGTCCGGTCAGTTTGGCGCCTCGACAGATGCGACACGAACGAGTGAAGCAGAAGGCACACGTGTCCGCAGTGGTCTCCCCCGGTAACCTCACACCCATGGCCTCACGTCAGCCCGCAGCCAAGAAGTCGCCCGCGAAGAAGGCGGCCGCTCCGAAGAAGGCTGCGGCGAAGAAGGCCCCCGCGAAGAAAGCCCCGGCGAAAAAGGCGCCGGCGAAGAAGGCCGCGGCCAAGAAAGCCGCACCGCCCAAGCCGGCTCCCAACCCCACGGGGGGCGTGTACAGGCTCGTGCGCGCCCTGTGGCTCGGGGTCGCGCACGCCGTCGGCGCCGTGTTCCGCGGCATAGGGCGGGGCGCGAAGGGGCTCGATCCGGCGCATCGAAAGGACGGTCTCGCCCTGCTGCTGATCGCCCTCGGGCTGATCGTCGCCGCGGGCACCTGGTCCAACCTCCGCGGCCCCGTCGGGGACCTCGTCGAGCTGTTGGTGACCGGTGCCTTCGGCCGCCTCGATCTGCTCGTGCCGATCCTGCTCGCTGTCATCGCCGGGCGCCTCATCCGGCACCCCGAGAAGCCCGACGCCAACGGACGCATCGTCATCGGCCTGTCCGCACTTGTGATCGGCGTGCTCGGCCAGGTCCACATCGCCTGCGGGGCACCCGCGCGCAGCGACGGAATGCAGGCGATAAGGGACGCCGGCGGGCTCATCGGCTGGGGTGCGGCGACGCCCCTGACGTACACGATGGGTGAGGTCCTGGCCGTACCGCTCCTCGTGCTCCTCACGGTCTTCGGGCTCCTGGTGGTCACGGCGACTCCCGTCAACGCCATCCCGCAGCGGCTGCGGCTGCTCGGGGCCAAGCTCGGCCTCGTACAGCCGCAGACGGCCGACGACGGCGTCAGCGAGGACGACGAGCGCTACGACGACCAGTGGCGCGAGGCGCTGCCCGCACGCTCCAGGAGGCGCCGCTCCGCACCTCAGGAGCCCGAGGCATACGACCCGGACAGCGCCGAGCAAGAGGCGCTCTCCAAGCGCCGGAGCCGCCCCAGGCGGCCCGCGGTGCAGCAACCCGCCCCGGACCGGCAGATGGACGCGGTCGACGTGGCCGCGGCGGCCGCAGCGGCGCTCGACGGCGCCGTGATGCACGGGATGCCGCCCTCGGCGCTGGTGGCCGATCTGACGCAGGGCGTCGGGGCGGACCGTGGCGGGCGTGAGGACACGGGCCGGCGCGAGGAGACGACGCCGGTACCTGCCGCGCGCAGCAAGGGCGCCAAGGGGGGCAAGCCCAAGCAGGAGATGCTGAAGGCCGAGGTCGCCGACCTGACCAAGGCGCCCCCGGAGGAGCCGCGCGAACTGCCGCCGCGTGCCGAGCAGCTCCAGCTCTCCGGCGACATCACGTACTCCCTGCCGTCGCTCGACCTCCTGGAGCGCGGTGGCCCCGGCAAGGCGCGCAGCGCCGCCAACGACGCCATCGTCGAGTCGCTCACCACCGTCTTCACCGAATTCAAGGTCGACGCCTCCGTCACGGGCTTCACGCGCGGCCCGACGGTCACGCGGTACGAGGTCGAGCTCGGCCCCGCCGTGAAGGTCGAGCGCATCACCGCGCTCACCAAGAACATCGCGTACGCCGTCGCCAGCCCGGACGTGCGGATCATCAGCCCGATCCCCGGCAAGTCGGCGGTCGGCATCGAAATCCCCAACACCGACCGCGAGATGGTCAACCTGGGCGATGTGCTGCGGCTGGCCGACGCGGCCGAGGACGACCACCCGATGCTGGTCGCGCTCGGCAAGGACGTCGAGGGCGGCTATGTGATGGCCAACCTCGCGAAGATGCCGCACGTGCTGGTGGCCGGAGCGACCGGTTCCGGCAAGTCGTCGTGCATCAACTGCCTGATCACGTCGGTCATGGTCAGGGCGACTCCAGAAGACGTCCGCATGGTGCTCGTCGACCCCAAGCGCGTCGAACTCACCGCGTACGAAGGCATTCCGCACCTGATCACGCCGATCATCACCAACCCGAAGCGGGCCGCCGAGGCACTGCAGTGGGTCGTACGGGAGATGGATCTGCGCTACGACGACCTCGCGGCGTTCGGGTACCGGCACATCGACGACTTCAACGAGGCCATCAGGAACGGCAAGGTCAAGCTGCCCGAGGGCAGCGAGCGCGAGCTCAACCCGTACCCGTATCTGCTGGTGATCGTCGACGAGCTCGCGGACCTGATGATGGTCGCCCCCAGGGACGTGGAAGACGCCATCGTGCGGATCACGCAGCTCGCGCGCGCGGCCGGCATCCATCTCGTCCTCGCCACGCAGCGGCCCTCCGTGGACGTCGTCACCGGTCTGATCAAGGCGAACGTGCCGTCCCGGCTGGCCTTCGCCACCTCCTCGCTCGCCGACAGCCGCGTCATCCTCGACCAGCCGGGTGCTGAGAAGCTGATCGGCAAGGGCGACGGGCTGTACCTGCCGATGGGCCAGAACAAGCCCACCCGCATGCAGGGCGCCTTCGTGACGGAGGAGGAGGTCGCCGCGGTCGTCCAGCACTGCAAGGACCAGATGGCCCCGGTCTTCAGGGACGACGTCGTGGTCGGCACCAAGCAGAAGAAGGAGATCGACGAGGACATCGGCGACGACCTGGACCTGCTGTGCCAGGCGGCCGAACTGGTCGTCTCCACGCAGTTCGGGTCCACCTCGATGCTGCAGCGCAAGCTGCGCGTCGGATTCGCCAAGGCCGGACGGCTGATGGACCTCATGGAGTCCCGCAACATCGTCGGTCCGAGCGAGGGTTCCAAGGCTCGTGATGTTCTTGTGAAACCTGACGAGCTGGACGGCGTGCTCGCGGTGATCCGTGGGGAGGCTCAACCGTAAGGAATCACCGTCAGGAATCGGTGCGGGCCGGGTACCTGTTCGGGTGGGCCGACGACACGCGCGGAATCGGCCGTGACCCATCCGTAAAGAAACGGCGAGCAACCGTTTCCCTTCGGCGCACGTCAAGTTGAAGGAAGGGACAGCTGCATGTCCCACCATCAGGATGTCGGGCCATTCTGATGGCGTACAAAGTCCTACCGCCCGGTTGCCCCACCCTTTCGCACCCCCCCTAGACTGAACCTCCAGCACAGGTGGCTACACGCTCGAAAGGCGCCCCCGTGTCCATCGGCAACTCCCCTGAGGACAACTCCCCTGAGGACGAGCGTCCCTTCGAAGAGGACGATCGTCCTTCGATCGGCCGTGCGCTGCAACAGGCACGCATCGAAGCAGGGCTGACCGTCGACGAAGTCAGTAGCGCCACCCGGGTCCGCATGCAAATCGTGCACGCGATCGAGCAGGACAACTTCGCCGCCTGCGGCGGCGACGTCTACGCGCGCGGCCACATCCGGACCCTGGCACGCGCCGTGCACATCGATCCGGACCCGCTGCTCGCCCAGTACGCTGCCGAACACGGCGGGCGTCCGGCGCCGACGCCGGCGGCGCCGCTGTTCGAGGCGGAGCGCATCCGTCCGGAGCGACAGCGGCCCAACTGGACCGCGGCCATGGTCGCCGCGATCGTCGCCGTGATCGGCTTCGTCGGGTTCACGCTGTTCAGCGACAGCAACGACGGAGCCGATGCGAAGACGCAGGTCGCCGAGGGTTCCACGCCCGCCACCAGCAAGTCCCCCAAGCCGAAGCCGACCAAGTCCGCCGCCCCCACACCCGACCCGTCGGACAGCGCCATCGCGGCCGCGCCCCGGGACAAGGTCACCGTCATGGTGATCGCGGACGACGGCCGCAGCTGGATCTCGGCGAAGGACCACAACGGACGGTTGATGTTCGACGGGCTCCTGAAGCAGGGCCAGTCCAAGACATTCCAGGACAAACAGCAGATCGACCTCGTCCTCGGTGACGCAGGCATGATCAAGCTGTTCGTCAACGGCAAGGAGATCGAGGACGAGTTCCAGGATGGTCAGGTCGAGCGCCTGACGTACACGAAGGGCGATCCCGAGGTCGGCTAGCCGCACGACTTTCCGGGCAGGCGGGCATCGGCTTTTTCGGGCAGGCGGGCACGGGGTTGGCCAAGATCGGCCAACCCCGTCGACGTGGGCTGTCAGTGGGACGAAGTAGTCTTGAGTCCATGCCTGAACGCCGTACCGTCGCACTTGTCACTCTTGGCTGCGCTCGTAACGAGGTGGACTCGGAGGAGCTCGCAGGCCGCTTGGAGGCGGACGGCTGGCACCTCGTGAAGGACGCCGAGGAAGCGGACGTCGCCGTCGTCAACACGTGCGGCTTCGTCGAAGCCGCCAAGAAGGACTCCGTCGACGCGCTCCTGGAGGCGAACGACCTCAAGGGGCACGGCAGAACCCAGGCCGTCGTCGCCGTCGGCTGCATGGCCGAGCGGTACGGCAAGGAGCTCGCCGAAGCGCTGCCCGAGGCCGACGGCGTACTGGGCTTCGACGACTACGCGGACATCTCCGACCGGCTCCAGACGATCCTGAACGGCGGGATCCACGCCGCGCACACCCCGCGGGACCGCCGCAAGCTGCTGCCGATCAGCCCTGCCGAGCGGCAGGAGTCCGCTGCCGAGGTCGCACTTCCCGGGCACGGCCCCGCCGATCTTCCGGAGGGGCTCGCTCCGTCCTCGGGCCCCCGTGCGCCCCTGCGGCGCCGTCTCGACGGCTCTCCGGTCGCCTCGGTGAAGCTGGCCTCCGGCTGCGACCGGCGCTGCTCGTTCTGCGCCATCCCGTCCTTCCGCGGCTCCTTCATCTCGAGGCGGCCGTCCGACGTCCTGGGTGAGACGCGCTGGCTGGCCGAGCAGGGCGTGAAGGAGATCATGCTGGTCTCCGAGAACAACACCTCGTACGGCAAGGACCTGGGCGACATCAGGCTCCTGGAGACGCTGCTGCCCGAGCTCGCCGACGTCGACGGGATCGAGCGGGTGCGGGTCAGCTATCTGCAGCCCGCCGAGATGCGGCCCGGGCTCATCGACGTACTGACCTCGACGCCGAAGATCGCGCCCTACTTCGACCTGTCCTTCCAGCACTCCGCTCCCGATGTGCTGCGCGCGATGCGGCGCTTCGGGGACACCGACCGGTTCCTGGAGCTGCTCGACACGATCCGCGGCAAGGCCCCGCAGGCCGGCGTGCGGTCCAACTTCATCGTGGGCTTCCCCGGCGAGAGCGCGGACGACCTGGCCGAGCTGGAGCGGTTCCTGAACGGCGCGCGGCTGGACGCGATCGGCGTCTTCGGGTACTCCGACGAGGAGGGCACGGAGGCGGCGACGTACGGGAACAAGCTGGACGAGGACGTCGTCGCCGAGCGGCTGGCCCGGGTCTCGCGGCTGGCGGAGGAGCTGGTCTCGCAGCGGGCGGAGGAGCGCGTCGGCGAGACCGTGGAGGTGCTCGTCGAGTCGCTCGACGCCGCCGAGGGCGCGGTCGGCCGCGCGGCGCACCAGGCGCCGGAGACCGACGGTCAGGTGCTGTTCACGAGCGGCGAGGGCCTGACGGTCGGTCGTATGGTCGAGGCGAAGGTGGTCGGTACGGAAGGTGTCGACCTGGTGGCCGAGCCGCTCCTGGGCTCGCTCGCAGGTCCTGAGGAGGCTGCCAGATGACGGGAGTCCCGGCATCCGCGGCGGGCGGCCCCGGCACGCCCGGTACGCATGGTGCCGCCGCGTCCGGTACGGGCGCTTCCGGTGCTCAGGGCTCGAAGTCGTCGCGCGGCGGGAAGCTGGGCGCCGTGGCCGTCAACCAGGCGAGTCTCTGGAACGTTGCCAACCTCCTGACCATGCTCCGCCTCGTCCTCGTACCGGGCTTCGTCGCGCTGATGCTGGCCGACGGCGGATACGACCCCGTCTGGCGGGCCTGGGCCTGGGCCGCCTTCGCGGTCGCCATGATCACCGACATCTTCGACGGCCACCTGGCGCGTACGTACAACCTCGTCACCGACTTCGGGAAGATCGCCGATCCGATCGCCGACAAGGCGATCATGGGAGCGGCGCTGATCTGTCTGTCCTCGCTCGGCGATCTGCCGTGGTGGGTGACGAGTGTCATCCTCGGACGGGAACTGGGAATCACCCTGCTGCGTTTCCTCGTTATCCGCTACGGCGTCATTCCGGCGAGCCGCGGCGGCAAGATGAAGACGCTCGCCCAAGGCACGGCGGTCGGGATGTACGTCCTGGCGCTGACGGGACCACTGGCGACGCTGAGGTTCTGGGTGATGGCTGTGGCGGTCGCCCTGACCGTGGTGACCGGGCTCGACTATGTGAGACAAGCCATTGTGCTGCGACGCCAGGGTCTCGCCGAACGGAAAGCCGCGGCCGAGGAGGCGAAAGGATGACCTCCAGGGCTGCTGACGTGCTGAGACTACTGAGAGTGAGGGGCGAGACGCTCGCTGTCGCAGAGTCGCTGACGGGTGGTCTGGTGGCAGCGGAGATCACCGCGGTACCGGGGGCCTCCAAAGCCTTCCGCGGTTCCGTGACCGCGTACGCCACCGAGGTGAAGCGGGATGTACTCGGCGTCGACGCCACCCTGCTGGAACAGTGCGGGGCGGTGGATCCGCAGGTCGCGGGCCAGATGGCGGCCGGCGTACGCAAGGTGCTCGGCGCGGACTGGGGCGTCGCGACCACCGGCGTCGCGGGGCCGGAAGCGCAGGACGGGCAGCCGGTGGGCACGGTTTTCGTTGCCGTCGACGGGCCTTCAGTGGCGCTCGGCGGCGGTATTGGTGGCGGGAAAGTGGCTGCGCTGCGGTTGAACGGCGGCCGGACGGAAATCCGTATGGAGAGTGTACGGAGCGTGCTCGGGCTTCTCCTGGAGGAGCTCGAGCACGAACACATGGGAAATGAGCGGGCACAGGATACGGAACAGAACGGGGGGAATTGATGTTTGCAGCCCTGAGTGAACACGACATCGCTCCCCGCACGGCCGCAGCGCAAGGCGGTACGGTGGGGCGAGAAGGATTCGGCTACACGGCCCGAGGAGGGAGCCACCGATGATTCTGCTCCGTCGCCTGCTTGGTGACGTGCTGCGTCGGCAGCGCCAGCGCCAGGGCCGTACTCTGCGCGAAGTCTCCTCGTCCGCCCGAGTTTCACTCGGCTATCTCTCCGAGGTGGAGCGGGGGCAGAAGGAGGCTTCCTCCGAACTGCTCTCCGCGATCTGCGACGCGCTGGACGTACGGATGTCCGAGCTCATGCGAGAAGTGAGCGACGAGCTCGCACTCGCCGAGCTGGCCCGGTCGGCAGCGGTCACTGAGCCTGTGCCCACGCCGGTACGCCCGATGCTCAATTCCGTGTCAGTGACCGGAGTGCCACCCGAACGAGTGACGATCAAGGCGCCGGCCGAAGCGGTCGACGTGGTCGCCGCCTGACGGTCGCGGGCTTGTGGTCGTGAGCGTGCGCTCACGGTGCGTGGCCGTGAGTACGTGCTCATGAGCTGAAGAACTGTGTGAGGGCCCCGATCGGGGCCTCTCCAGGAAGACCTGGAGAGGCGCGGTCGGGGTTTTTGCGTTGCCGGAGGGCGACCGACCGGGTTTTGCGTTTCGGTTTCATTACTTTTGCCCCCGTTTGCCGCTGCATCTCGGGGCGGTGATGGTGGAGGGGTTGGGGGCGCGCGAAACGGAGTGACGGCGCCGCCGGTGTTGTCGGTGCGCTGGATGCGCCTCGTTGGAATTGATGCGCCCTGCCGGTGGGTGACGGTGGCGGTCTAGCGTCGGTTGGCGGGTTTGGAGGTGGCGCCATGGCGGGGCGGGCAG
>NZ_JAAKZY010000198.1 GCF_011045015.1 Streptomyces scabichelini
GTTTCGGGGGCCAGCCCCCGGACCCCCGGTCCTCAAACGCCGGACGGGCTGATTTCAGCCCGTCCGGCGTCTGCCAGATGATGTCTCGTCATACGGGAGCAGGAGACGCCTACGCATGCATACGCCACCATCGCCACCTGGGCCGGAGTGGACTGACGGACCGTCCGTCCGGATCGGCGCTCTCGTTCCGCTGACCCGGCCCGGCTGGGTCGAGGCAGGCCGGCACCTGCTCGCCGGACTCGAGTTGGCCGTTGGCGAAGTCAACGAGGCGGGCGGCATCGGCGGAAGGCCACTGGAGCTGGTGGTCCGAGACACCGCGGCTGACCCGCAAAGGGCCGCGGCGGCCGTGGACGAATTGGCCGGCCTGGGCGTGGCCGCGTTGGCCGGGGAGTATCACAGCGTCGTCGCTCGCGCCGCCGCCACCAGGGCCGACGCCCTCGGCCTGCCGTTCCTGTGCTCGTCGGCGGTTCTCGACGCGCTCACCGAACAGCCGACGGAATGGGTGGCGCGCCTCTCCCCGCCGCAGTCCCGAGGCTGGCAGGTCTACGCGGACTTCCTCCTCGGCGCGGGCCACCGTCGCATCGCCGTAGCAGCCCAGCCGAGTGTGTACTGGGCAGCTGGAACCGGCATTCTGCGGGACCACCTCGCTGCACGCGGCGGCACCGTCACCGAACTCGACATGAGCGCGCTCACCCCCGCGGCCGTGTGCGACGCACTCGTCGACAGTCGCGCCACAGCCCTCCTTCTTCTGGTCGGCCACCCGGATCCGGCAGTGCCGATCGTCAAGTCCGTCCGCGGCGACCAACGCCTCGCCGAGATCCTGATCGGTGCTCCGGCCGGGCAACCGGAGTTCACCGAATGGGCGACATCGCTGGGCGACGACAGCGCCGGAATCCCGTTCCTGCGCTACCTGCCCGAGCGCCTCGGCCCACTCGGTACACGGGTGGAGAAGGCCCTCCGTGAGCGGCTGGGCCAAGCGCCGTCCTTCGTCGCCTTCGAGGGCTACGACACGGTCACCGTCCTCGCCGATGTGCTGCGTTCTCACGGCGCGGACCGGGCGCGCATCGCCGAATCCTGGCCGCGCGTTGCAGTCGAAGGCACCCGCGGGCAGATCCAGTTCTCCCGCACGCCAGGCATCAGCGTTTGGCAATGGGCTTGGCCGCCCGTCCAAGTCGTCGATCGAGATCCGGCGGAACCCGATCGCTTTCGGATCCTTCACGCCGGCTGAGAGAGCACGAGATGCGGCACTAGTTTCGGGAAGGGGCAGGGCTGGGGAAGGAAACCCGCCTGAACTCGATCCGCTCGTACGGCCCCTCGACCCCCGTCTCGTACAGAATCCCCAGCTTGTCCCCGCCCAGCTGAACCAGGTCCGAATACGCCGCCGGTTGGGTGGAAAGCGTCAGCGCTTTCGTGAACGTGCGGCCCGCGTCCGTGCTGCGCCAGATCGCCATGGACCGGCGGGCGGTGGGGACGGAGGGACCGGAGAAGAGGAGAGACGCACCCGGGCCCCGCAGTTGGAGCACGCTGCACTGGACCACCGGTACGTCGTTGAGGGCGGGCTGGACCGTGTACGGGCGGTCCAGAGTGAGGGCGCCGTCGGAGGAGTAGGAGTCGAGGCGGTTGCCGGTACTCGTGCCGTGCTGGTCGCGGGAGCTGAAGTACAGGCGCCCGTCGGGGAGTTCCGCGGCGATGCTCTCGTTGGAGTTGTCGACGCCGTCGTACGAGGCGTCGATGAAGCCCAGCCGCCAGGTGACGCCGCCGTCGTCGCTGTACAGGGCGTGGGCGCCGTAGTACTTGGTCTCCTGGCCGGTGTCGGTGGAACCGGCGGGCGGGGCGGCGGAGTGGTTGGCGGGCACGACCAGTCGTCCGGCGTGCCGACCCCGGGTGAGGGCCACGGCGTGGCCGGGGCCGGTGGCGTACCACCGCCAGCTCGGCAGTTTCACGGAGTCCGTGATGTCCCGTGGTGCGCTGAAGCGCCGCCCGTCGTCCCGGCTCGTCTGGACGAAGACGCGCCGGCTCTGTTCGGGCGTGACCTCGCCGCGCATGATCTGGGCCTCGGTCACGGCACCGTCGTTGTAGGACGTGAGGAGGACGACCTTCCCGGTGGAGGGATCGACGACCGGCGCCGGGTTGCCGCGCGTGTCGCCCTGCCCGGCCGCGACGACGGAGAGCGGCCCCCAAGTGCAGCCGCCGTCGCCGGACCGTCTGAGGACGACGTCGATGTTGCCGGTGTCCCCGGCACCGTTGCGTCTGCCCTCGGCGAAGGCGAGCAGAGCGCCGGTCCGGGTCGTGACGGTGGCGGGGATGCGGTACGTGTCGTAGCCGTTCTGGCCCGCCGTGAACGGGACGGAGGAGGTGCACCCCTTCGACGGCCTCTCCGCGGCGGACGCGGTACCGGTGGACGCCAGGCCGGCGGCGGTGAGCCCGGCGACGGCGGCGAGAGCGATCAGACGGCTCGTGACGGTCACGGATCCTCCGAGAGCTGGGCAGGAATGGGCAGGAGTAAGGACTGGTAAGAAGGGCCAGGGACATGGGACGTAGGATGTCCTGAGTGAACCTAATGTGCACCGAGAGGCACGGCAATACCCGTGCAGCGACAGGGAGTTGAGAGTTCAGGGGCCTTCAGGGGTTCGAAGACCCTCAAGCGTCGCCCGGTATCACAAGCCCCGACTCGTACGCCACCATCACCAACTGCGCCCGGTCCCGCGCCCCCAACTTCCCCATGATCCGGCTGACATGGGTCTTCGCCGTGAGCGGGCTCAACCCCAACGCTTCGGCGATCTCGGTGTTGTTCAGGCCGCGTGCGACCAGGGTCAGGACCTGGCGCTCCCGTTCGGAGAGCTCCTCGGGGCCGCCCGTCGCGGGAGCCGGGGCCTGCGGGGCGCTCAGGAAGCGGGCGATCAGGCGCGATGTCGGGCCGGGCGAGAGGAGCGACTCGCCGGCGGCCACCGTGCGGATGGCGTCGAGGAGTTCGGCGGGCTTGGTGTCCTTCACGAGGAACCCGGAGGCTCCGGCCCGCAGCGCTTCGACGATGTGCTCGTCGGTGTCGTACGTCGTCAGGATCAGGACCTTCACTCCGGCCAGGTCCTCGTCGGCGGCGATGAGCCGGGTCGCCTCGATGCCGTCGAGGTCGGGCATGCGGATGTCCATCACGACGAGGTCCGCCCGTTCGGACCGGGCCAGCTCGACGGCCTCCCGACCGGTGCCCGCCTGGGCGACGACCTCCATGTCTCCTGCCGACTTGACGAGCATCGCGAAGGCGGACCGTACGAGGGTCTGGTCGTCGGCGAGCAGTACGCGGATGGCGGCGCTCATGGTCATCGGGCCTCTTCTCGATGCACGGGTGGCGTGGACGGTACTACCGGCGGCACAGGCAGTACGGCGGTCACCTCGAAGCCCCCGGCGGGACCCGGCCCGGCGTCCAGCGTGCCGCCCACGCTCCGGGCCCGCTCGCGCATCCCGACGAGACCGAATCCGGGAGTGCCCCCGGCGGTCGGGCCGGTGCCGTCGTCGGTGGCCGAGACGTGCAGGGCGCCGTCCTTCTCGTACACGTTCACCTGGATCGAAAGCCCCGGTCCCCCGTGCCGTACCGAGTTGGTCAGGGCCTCCTGCACGATGCGGTATGCGGCGGCGCCCACGGCGGGCGGCGCGTGGTCGGCCCGTACGGTCAACTCGACCCGTGCCCCCGAGGTACGGGCGGTCTCCGCCAGGTGGGCGATGCCGTCGAGGCCGGGCAGCGGTCCGCGGCCGTCGCCGTGCTCGGCGGCGCGCAGGACCTCCAGGGTGGTGCGGAGTTCGCCGCGGGCGGTACGGCAGGTGTCGGAGATGTCGTCGAGCGCCTTCGCGACGGCCTCGCGGTCGAGGCGGTCGGGGTCGGCGGTCAGGACGTGGGCGGCGACGGAGGTCTGCACGCCGATGAGCGTGATGCTGTGGGCGAGCAGGTCGTGCAGGTCGCGGGCGATCCGCAGCCGCTCCTCGGCGACCCGGCGGCGGGCTTCCTCCTCGCGGGTGCGTTCGGCGCGTTCCGCGCGTTCCAGGGCGGAGGCGAGGTACTGGCGGTGGACGCGGATGTAGCCGCCGAGGAGCAGTACGGAGGTGAGCCAGCCGGTGATGCGGATGATCTCGGCGAGTCCGTCCGGATTGGTGACCGTGTTGACGGTGAGGGTCATGCCGATGAGGACGGTCCCGACGAGCAGGGTGCGGCGGCCGCTGCCGGTGACGGCGACGGTGTAGAGCGCGAGGAGGGTCGCCGGGACGGGGGCGCTGTGGGTGTAGTCGAGCGCGTGGTACGGGGCGATGCAGGCCACGGCGGCCAGCATCACGGTCATGGGGTAGCGCCGTCGCCAGATCAGCGCGACGTGGGCGCCCAGCAGCAGCATCCACGCGAGGAGGTCGGGCCGGCGCCCGTCGTCGATGAAGAGGGCCATGACGGTGGTGAGGGCGGCCATCGCGACGGCCAGGAGGGCGTCGTTGAGCAGGGAGGGCACCGCCGGAGGGTGGTTGACGGCGGTCAGGGTCCGTTCGACGAGGGCATGGGGACGCGGCACTGGTCCATCTTCCGTCAGGCGGGCGTCCCTCCGGCAGTGGGAGGGACGCCCGAGTGTCACTACGGGGCTGCGACAGGCTCCGGCTGCCGCGGCGGCTCCTGCCGGTCAGGATCAGGATCCGGCTCCGGTTCGCGGGACAGGCGGCCCGGCCACCACACCTTCCGCCGCAGGGCGACGCTGGCGCTGGTCACCAGGTACGTCCGTACGAGGAAGGTGTCGAGCAGCACTCCGACGGAGATCACGAAGCCCAGCTCGACCAGTTGCACCAGGCCCATGTTCAGCAGCACGGCGAAGGTCGCGGCGAGGACGAGACCGGCCGAGGCGATGACGCCTCCCGTGGTGCGCAGGGCGGTGAGCGCGGCGGCCACGGGTTCCTTGCCGGACAGGGACTCCTCGCGCATCCGGTGCATCAGGAAGATGCCGTAGTCGACGCCGAGGGCGACCAGGAACACGAACGAGAGCAGTCCGAGTCCGGGATCGGTTCCCTCGAAGCCGAAGACCGGGCCGAAGACCAGTCCGCCGATGCCCAGCGCCGCGGCCCACACCGCGACCACGGCGGCCACCAGCAGCAGTGGAGCGACGACGCTGCGCAGCAGCGCGATCAGGATCAGCAGCACGGAGGCGAGGACGAGCGGCACGACGATCTTCATGTCGCTGGAGTTGGTGTCCTTCAGGTCGAGCTGCTCGGCGCTCGGGCCACCGATGTAGGACCCGTCGAGCTCCGAGCGCAGGGACTCGATCGTGGCGGTCTCGCCCGCAGACTGGGGTTTGTCCTTGGCCACCACGGAGATCTCCGTCCAGCCGTCCCCGCTGCGCCCTCGCTCGGCGTCGGCGACGCCCTCATGATCACGCACCTTGGCGAGGGTGTCGTCGGCCTGTCCGCTGGGGGTGATCACGTTGATCGGCTGGGTGCTCTGCTCGGGGTAGGCGGCGGCCAGCGTCTCCATCGCGACGACCGCGTCCGGCTTGTCGACGAAGGAGTCCTCCTGCTTGACGGTGCCGGGCAGGTTCAGCATGCCCAGCGCGAGGGCGCCGAGCAGGACCACACCGCCCCCGAGGACGGCCAGCGGACGGCGCCCGGCGGAGCTGCCCATCGCGGCGAACAGCGACCTGCGTTCCTTCGGCCGGCTCCCGAACGCGGGCACGATCGGCCAGAACACGCGGCGGCCGAGCAGCACGAGGAGCGCGGGCAGCAGCGTCATCATCGCGACGAGAGCGCTCAGTACGCCGACGGTGCCCATCGGACCCATGCCGCGGCTGCTGTTGAGGTCGGCGGCGAGCAGGCACAGCAGTCCGGCGGCGACCGTGCCGGACGAGGCGAGGACGGCGGGACCGCAGCCACGCAGGGCGGCCCGCATCGCGTCGTACGGCCGCTCGATACGCCGCAGTTCCTCTCGGTAGCGGGCGATCAGCAGCAGGGCGTAGTCGGTGCCCGCGCCGAACACGAGGATCGTCATGATGCCCGTGCTCTGGCCGGAGACGCTCGTGTCGAACGCCGAGTGGAGTCCGTACGCGGCGCCCATGGAGAGGTAGTTGGCGACGCCCGCGACGGCGAGCGGCACGAGCCACAGCAGGGGGCTGCGGTAGATGAGGATCAGCAGGACGGCGACCACGCCGACGGTGGTGTAGAGCAGCGGTCCGTCGAGCGAGTCGTAGACCGCACCGGCGTCGGTGGCCAGCGCCCCCGGGCCGCCCACCTCGACGTTCAGCCCGCCGTCCCCGTGGGCGACATCGCGTACGTCGTTGACGAACGCGTCCCGGAGCTCCTCGTCGGTCCCGGGCTCGTTGGTGGCGACCGGGTACATCAGGGTGGTCCCGTCCTCGGACGGCACGCCCTTCGGGGTTCCGGTCAGCTGGCTTGCGCCCGCGATCTCGTCGACCTGCTGCTGCGCCGTCGTACGGTCGGCGGCGGTGAGTCCGCCGTCCCGGTGATAGACGAGCACCAGCTCGGTGGTCTCCCCGCCGGGCAACTGCTCCTGGATCGTGGCGACCTGGGTGGAGTCCGCACTCGCCGGCAGATAGTCCACGGCTCGGTCGTGCTGGGCATCGGACAGCTTGGACGCGAACGGCGAGGTCAGGGCGAGCACGGCCACCCAGAGCCCGAGCAGCACCCAGGGCACGGCTCGTCGCCGCGTACGCGTGGTCGTCTTTGCGGGTTTCCCGTGGCTTTCGGGCCCCATGTCGGGGTCCCCCTCCCTTGAGCGGGTGTCTGGACATGACCAGACTCCCGGCACGAAGGGCGGGAATCGTCGCGCGTCAGGGCGACTTCCGGGGTACTGCCGGGGGTGACCGAAGGGGCGTATTACTCCCCGGGGAGTACGGGAAGTGGAGCCCTACGACGGCGTACGCGCCGCAGCCTTACGACTCCTGCCTCCTACGACGGCGTACGCGCCGCAGCCAGCAGCCTCGTCACATCGTCGGCGCAGATCGTCAGCGCCGCGCCCACGGTCGCGAGGGCATCGCGTTCGGCGGGGGTGTAGGGGCCGTCGGCGAGGGCGATGCGGGCGCCCTGGAGGAGGATCGCCTCGCGGCCGGTGGGGGCGAGGTGCGGGGCCAGCGGGTCCAGCGCCTCGTGGAGCTCTATGGCAAGGCCCGGTCCGCAGGGTCCGCCGTGGACGCGGCCGGTGTCGGCGGCGAGAGCTTCCACGAGCGCGTGGAGCTGGTCCTCGGTGCAGTCGTCGAAGCCGGCCGAGCGTACGGCGTCGGCGGCCGTCTCCAGGGACGTACGGGAGCAGGTGCCGCCCGCGGCCAGGATCGCGAGCGCGACGGTGTGGACCGCGTCGCGCAGCATCGCGGAGAAGCGGGTGGTGGTGGGGTGGTCGAGGACGTCCGCGCCGAAATGGTGGTGGCAGGCGGCGCATTCGACGACGGGCCCGGTGGCGCCGCGCGGCAGGACGGGCATGCCGAGCAGGGTGAAGCGGCGACGCCCCGCGAGGCGCTGGTAGTTGCGGTCGCCTCCGCAGCCCGGGCAGAAGAACTCGCCGTCGCCGACGGTGGTCCACGCGGTACGGGTCCCCAGGACGCGGGAAACGCCGATCGCGCGCATGCGGACGAATCGGCCGTTTCGTCCCCATCCTGGCAGCACGTCGCACCTCCGTAACCCCGCGGCAACATCGCCGCGCTGGCGTGATGTTAGCCACATCGTCGACGTGGAGTCAGTACCCCGGACGAGACCGCTCCGTGACATGGCCGGTTAACGGCCAACGGCCCCGCCCGCCGTTGTGGCGGACGGAGCCGGGGAATGGCAGGTGAACGGGCTTATCGTGCCGCGCGGTTGACCGCCGACACGACCGCCTTCAGCGAGGCACGTGTCGTATTCGCGTCGATGCCGATACCCCACAGAACCTTGTCGCCGATCGCACACTCGATGTACGAGGCGGCCTGCGCCGAGGCGCCCTCGCTCATCGTGTGCTCCTGGTAGTCGAGCAGGCGGGCGTCGACGCCGATGCCCTGCAGCGCGTGGAAGAACGCGGAGATCGGGCCGTTGCCGGTGCCGACCAGGGTGGTCTCGACGCCGTCCACCTCAGCCTCGACGGTCAGCGTGTCCACGCCGTCCTTGTCGGTGGTGGACTGGCCGTTCTTCAGCTGGATACGGCCCCAGGCGTTCGCGGGGTTCGGCAGGTACTCGTCCTGGAAGATCGCCCAGATGTCGTTCGGCGTGACCTCGCCGCCCTCGGCGTCCGTCTTCGCCTGGATGAGCTTCGAGAACTCGATCTGCATCCGGCGCGGCAGGTCCAGCTTGTGGTCGTTCTTCAGGACGTACGCGATACCGCCCTTGCCGGACTGCGAGTTGACGCGGATGACCGCCTCGTACGAGCGCCCGACGTCCTTGGGGTCGATGGGCAGGTACGGCACCGCCCACTCGATGTCGTCGACCGTCTTGCCCTGCTCCTTGGCGGACGCCTCCATGGCGTCGAAGCCCTTCTTGATGGCGTCCTGGTGGGAGCCGGAGAAGGAGGTGTAGACGAGGTCGCCGACGTACGGGTGGCGGGCGTGGACCTCCATCTGGTTGCAGTACTCGGCGGTGCGCCGGACCTCGTCGATGTTCGAGAAGTCGATCTGCGGGTCGACGCCCTGCGAGAACAGGTTCATGCCCAGGGTGACCAGGTCGACGTTGCCGGTGCGCTCGCCCTGCCCGAACAGGCAGCCCTCGATGCGGTCGGCGCCGGCCATGAGCGCCAGCTCGGCCGCCGCGACCGCCGTACCGCGGTCGTTGTGCGGGTGGACGGACAGGCAGACGTACTCGCGGCGGGACAGGTTGCGCGACATCCACTCGAAGCGGTCCGCGTGCGTGGAGGGGGTCGACCGCTCCACGGTGGCGGGCAGGTTGAGGATGATCTCGCGGCCGGGGCCCGGCTGCCATACGTCCATGACGGCCTCGCAGACCTCCAGGGCGAAGTCCAGCTCGGTGTCGGTGAAGATCTCCGGGCTGTACTGGTAGCCGAAGGTCGTCCGCTCGTCCAGCAGCTTCTCGGCGTACTCCACGACCAGCCGGGTGCCGTCGACGGCGATCTGCTTGATGTCGTCCTTGGAACCGCGGAAGACGACGCGGCGGAAGACGGGCGCGGTGGCGTTGTACAGGTGGACGGTGGCGCGCTTGGCGCCCTTCAGCGACTCGACGGTCCGCTCGATCAGGTCCTCGCGGGCCTGGGTCAGTACGGAGATCGTGACGTCATCGGGGATCGCGCCCTCTTCCTCGATGATCGAGCGTACGAAGTCGAAGTCGGTCTGCCCGGAGGCGGGGAAGCCGACCTCGATCTCCTTGTAGCCCATCTTCACCAGCAGATCGAACATCTCGCGCTTGCGGGCGGGCGACATGGGGTCGATCAGGGCCTGGTTGCCGTCGCGCAGGTCCGTGGAGAGCCAGCGGGGGGCGACGGTGATCCGGTTGTCCGGCCACGTGCGGTCGGGGATGTCGACCTGGTCGTACGGGCGGTACTTGTGGATCGGCATGGAAGTGGGCTGCTGGCGGTTCGCCATGATGCGTGGGCTCCTCGTGGTGTCCGGAAGGACGGCCGACGGCGCAACGCCAGACTCCGCGGGGAGGGGGTCGGCCTCGACTACAGGCCCTCGCCGCGGCAGCTAAGGAGAAGCAGCCCGAAACGCATGATGTTCGGCATGCTAACCCAGTCACACTCCGCGCGGGGGCATGTATCAGCATGCGGGACCACGAAGAATTACGACACAAAAGGTGCACAAGCTCACAAGGGCCCACTGAAGCGCGCCCTTCAGGGGCGCGGGGAACTGCGCGACAAGCCACAACGAACCCGCAGCGATAACACAACCGGTAACCCCCACGGCGCTCGATTCCCCGCATTTCACCAATCACGGTTGCGCCCAGTGACAGTCACGTAACTCAATGCAAGAGTGCGGTCATGACCGCGAACCCCGGCTTCGAGCCCACCTTCTGCACCATCGTGCCACCCCACATCCTCGACACCCTGGCCCAGTCCGAGGACCCCGCCCTCGCCGGCAAGGCGCGCCGCACACTGGAGCACGACGCCTTCGAGCGCACCCACCGCCGCCTGACCACAGTCCTCGGCGCCCCCGCCCTGGCCCCGCCCAAGGGAGCCGCCGAGGACAAGCCGAACCGCACCATCCACGATGCCAAGCACAAGCAGGAGCTCCCCGGCAAAAAGGTGCGCGGCGAGGGCGACAAGCCCGGCAAGGACGCCACGGTCAACCGCGCGTACGCCGGCCTCGGCGCGACCTTCGAGCTGTTCCTGAAGGCGTACGAGCGCAACTCGATCAACGGCGAGGGACTGCCGCTGAACGCCACCGTGCACTTCGGCGAGGACTACAACAACGCCTTCTGGAACGGCGAGCAGATGGTCTTCGGCGACGGTGACGGCGAGATCTTCCTCGACTTCACCATCCCCGTCGACGTCATCGGCCACGAACTCGCCCACGGCGTCACGCAGTACACGGCGAACCTCACGTACTTCGGCCAGCCGGGCGCGCTCAACGAGCACTTCTCGGACGTCTTCGGCTCGCTGATCAAGCAGTACACGCTCGGCCAGACCGCCGCCGAGGCCGACTGGCTGATCGGCGCGGGCCTGCTCGCGCCGCGCGTCACCGGCAAGGCGCTGCGCTCCATGAAGGAGCCGGGCAGCGCGTACGACGACGACGTGCTCGGCAAGGACCCGCAGCCGGCGACGATGGACGACTACGTCCGCACCGGCCGCGACAACGGCGGCGTCCACATCAACTCCGGCATCCCCAACCACGCCTTCTATCTCGTCGCGACCACCCTCGGCGGCCAGGCCTGGGAGCGTGCGGGGCGGATCTGGTACGACGTGCTGACCGGCGGCGAACTCGACTCGAAGGCGAGCTTCACCGACTTCGCGAGCCTGACACTGGCGAAGGCACGCGCCTCGTACGGCGAGGGCGAGGAGCTCCAGGCCGTCACGAAGGCGTGGGAGCAGGTGGGGGTGACCTCGGCCTGAGGCGGGGATGACCCCGGCCTGAGGCTGGGGCGACTGTCCAGGAGTGGCCCGGCGGGCTCCTTCGTACTAAACAGGAACTATGCGTATCCAGGTGAAGCGCACGGGTGGATTCGCGGGCATCGACCGCCATGCCTCGGTGGAGACGGCGGGGCGTGCCGATGCCCAGGAGTGGCACGACCTGGCCAAGCAGGCCGTCGCCGCCAGCCGTCACACGCCGCCGATCGGCGTGCCGGACGGCTTCAGTTATCAGATCACCGTGGACGGGAAGACGGTGTACTGCTCGGATCCGAGGCTGACCGAGGAACAACGGAAACTGATCTCCCGGGTGCTGAAAGAAGGGGCGTAACCGGCAGTTCACGTCCGGCCGTTGACTTCCGTTACCGGCGGTACGGATGATCGCGCGCATGGCGACGAACCCGATACCTCAGTTCCCGGCCGGCTTCCTGTGGGGCGTATCGACCTCGGCCCACCAGATCGAGGGAGCCGTGGAGGAGCGCGAACCGTCCGTGTGGGACGCCTTCACGGACGGGCCCGGGCGGATCAAGGACGGCTCGACGGCGGCGGTGGCCTGCGACCACTACCACCGCTACCGCGAGGACGTGGCCCTCCTGCGCGAGCTGGGCGTGGGGGCGTACCGCTTCTCGGTCTCCTGGCCACGCGTGCTGTCGCCCGGCGGCCTCGATTTCTACGACCGTCTTGTGGACGAGCTGGGCACGGCGGGCGTACGTCCCGTGCCGACGCTCTTCCACTGGGATCTGCCGTGGTCGGTGGAGGAGGCGGGCGGCTGGCTGAACCGGGACACGGCCGAGCGGTTCGCCGAGTACGTCGCCGTGGTCGTCGAGCGGCTTGGCGACCGCGTATCCCGGTGGATCACCCTCAACGAACCCGCCGAGCACACCCTGTTGGGCCATGCCCTCGGCACGCACGCGCCGGGCAGGCAGCTGATGTTCGACGCCCTCCCCGCCGCCCACCACCAGCTGTTGGCCCACGGTCTGGCCGTACGGGCGCTGCGGGCGGCCGGGGCGACGGACATCGGGATCGCCAACTCGCACGGGCCGGCCTGGCCCGCGTCCGATGACCCCGCGGACCTGGAGGCGGCCGGCTTCTACGACCTGCTCCTCAACCGGCTGTTCGCCGACCCCGTGCTGCTCGGGCAGTACCCGGAAGGCATCGCCGAGTTGATGCCGGGAGACGCCGAGGACGTGGCGGCCGACCTGAAGGTCATCGCGGAGCCGCTGGACTGGTACGGGATCAACTACTACGCACCGACGAAGGTGGGCGCACCTCAGGGCACGGAGATCGAGTTCGGCGGTTTCACGCTTCCGGCCGAACTCCCCTTCTCGGTAAGGGAGATCGAGGGATACCCGGTCACCGACTTCGGCTGGCCGGTGGTCCCGGAAGCGCTGACAGAGCTGCTGACGAGCTTCCGCGACCACTACGGCGACCGTCTGCCGCCCGTCGTCATCACCGAGAACGGCTGCTCGTACGAAGGACTCGACGACCAAGAGCGGATCACGTTCCTGGACGGCCATCTCCGGGCGCTGCACCGGGCGTTGGAGGCGGGCGTAGACGTCCGCGGCTACTTCGTGTGGTCACTACTGGACAACTTCGAGTGGGCGGAGGGCTACGCCAGACGTTTCGGCCTGGTCCACGTCAACTTCGAGACCCTTGAGCGGACACCGAAGGCGTCGTACGGGTGGCTGCGGGAGGTGCTGCGGGCGCAGGGTTGACGGCCCCGTAAGGGGCGCGGGGAACTGCGCGAACACCCCCACCGACCCGCAGGTAACCCCGCTCCTCCAGCGGAAGCTACAGCGCGCCGGCGGAGCGGGCAGCCCAAACGCTGGGGTACACCGGCCGGAACCCCAGCTCCCGTCGGATGCGGTCCGTGGAGACGATGCCGTGCCAGGGGTCGGGGTCTTCCAGCCCGTGCAGCTCGTCCGGTACCTCCACTCCGTTGAGCTGGTGCAGTTCGACCGTCGTCACGGGGGCGTCGTCCGCGATGTTGTAGATCCGGCCGTCGACTCCCGGTGCGTACAGCAACCGCAGCAGGCCCTGCGCGACATCCGCGTGGTGCGCCATGTGGAGCCGCTGGGTCGCGGCCCAGTTCGCGGCCCAGCGCATCGACTCGGCGAGGTGCGGGTCCCCCTCGCCGTAGACGAACGGGAGCCGGCCGATGCGTACACCCAGGCCGTCCATGGCCAGCAGCCCCTCTTCGGCCTCGGCCTTCGACGCCGGGTACGCGCCCCACATGGGCCCGCCGGGCACGATCGGATCGCTCTCCGTGTGCGGGCGCCCCCGACCCTTGCCGTACACGAGCATCGTGCTGACCTGCACGAAGCGGTGTACACCCGCGGCGGCCGCCGCGCGTCCCAGTTCCAGGGCCACGTCCCGGTTGATCGCCGTCGCCTCCTCGTCCGGCACCCCGCGGAACGCCGCAGCGATGTTCACCACCGCGTCGGCCCCGGCCACCGCCTTGCCGAGCGCCCCGGCGTCCCGCAGGTCGCCGGTCACGACCTGCGCGCCCAGCTCGGCGAGCCCGGCGGCCCGCGTCCCGTCGCGGACCAGGACCCGTACCTCGTCGCCGGGGGCGGCCTGCGCCAGCAGCCGCGGCACGAAGCGCCGGCCGACCCTGCCCGTCGTACCCGTCACCAGTGTGAGCATCGTCCGTACCTCCCTCTCGTCGTGTCCTCAGCCTGGGAGGAGGCGGCACCCGGCGGGAGAGACCTCTCGATCCGGGGATCGGCAGTGCCTGGATAACCCCGTCGCGCCCAGGCACGCTGGAGGCGTGGACCGACCCGGACTCGCCGACTTCCTGCGCCGCAGCCGCGCCCGCCTGGAGCCCGCCGCCGTGGGCCTGACAGCCGGCGCCCGGCGCCGTACGCCGGGCCTGCGCCGCGAGGAGGTGGCGGCGCTGGCCGGGATGTCCGTGGACTACTACACACGGCTCGAGCAGTCCCGCGGCCCGCGCCCGTCCCGCCAGATGCTCGGCGCGCTGGCCCGTGCGCTGCGGCTCACCGGCGACGAACGGGACCACCTCTTCCACCTGGCCGGCGAACAGCCGCCCCGGGCCGGCGCAGGGCCGGACCACGTACGCCCGGGTCTGCTGCTGGTCCTCGACCGCCTGCACGACGCGCCCGCGCAGATCACCAGCGACTACGGCGACGTGCTCGCCCAGAACGCGATGTCCGTGGCGCTGTCGGGCGACCTGACCGGGCAGAACGTCGTACGCCGCCTCTTCACGGACCCGCGCGGCCACGAGCTGTTCCCGCCGGAGGACCGCCCCGAGCATGTCCGCTCCCACGTCGCCAACCTGCGTGCCGTCACCGCGGCCCGCCCCGACGATCCGGGGCCGGCCCGGCTCGTGGCCGAACTCAGGGCGTCGAGCGAGGAGTTCGAGCAGCACTGGGAGGCGCACGAGGTGGGCGTACGGCGGGCGGCGACGAAACGGTTCCGGCATCCGCTGGTCGGGGTGCTGGAGCTGGACTGCGAGGTCATGCTGCTCCCGGAGCAGAGCCAGTGGCTGGTCGTGCACACCGCACGGCCCGGCACGGAGGCGTACGAGAAGCTTCAGCTCCTGCGGGTGGTAGGCGTGCAGGACATGTCACCCAGTACCAGTACGCCCTCCTGAGAGCCCTGAGGCGACGGAGCGTGCGGCGGCCTCGGCACCGTCTCCCGCCGCCGTCGTGAAGTCCCGCAGTATTCCGGCCAGCACGTCGTCCGGGGAGTAGCGGCCCACGATGTAGCCCACGTGGGTGAGTTGGGCGAGCCCGTGCATCTGCGCGAACAGCTGGCGTACGAGGAGATCGGCGTCCGCGTCCGCGCGGAACCGTCCGGCGGCGACGCAGCGGCGGATCGCGTCGCGCGGGTAGCGCAGGACGCGTACGCCCATCCGCCGGTCCTCGTCGGTGAGCTGGAATCCGGCGAGCACGGAGCCGCCGAACATCACCGCGTACACGTCGGGCTCGGCGCGCGCGAACTCCTGGTACACGCGGCCCAGTTCGGCCAGCTCGGCCACAGGGTCACCGCCTTGGCCGACGGCCTCGACCCGCGCCTGAAAACGGTCGAAGCCCTCGCGCATCAGCTCGCGCACGAGCGCGGGCATCGAGCCGAAGTGGGTGTACACGGCCATCGTGGACGCCCCGACCGCCTTGACCAGTCTCCGGGCGCTGAGCGCGGCGGGGCCCTCCTCGGCGAGCACGCGCGCGGCCTCGTCGAGGAGTCGGCGGCGTACGGCGGGTTGTTCTGGTTGCTCTGGTTGTTCTGGTTCTTCTGGTTCTTCTGGTTCGTGATGACGGGTTGACACAGCGGCAGCATAACGCTGTTATTGAACATAACGGCGTTATGCCGTGGCTCGGGGGGGGCGGGAAAGGGGACCGGAATGTTCGCGAAGGGGATGCGGGGGCGGCTGATACGGCTGCCCGAGGCGGCCGGGGACGACTCCGGCACCACGGAGGGGAAGGTGCCGGAGCTGCGGCTCGTCATGATCGGCGACTCGGCGGCGGCGGGCGTGGGGGCGGCCAGCCACCAGGAGGCGATGGCCGGGCAGTTGGCGGAGGCGCTGTCCGGGATGACCGGGCGGGCGGTCTCCTGGCGCGTCTCGGCGAAGGCGGGCGCGACGCTCTCGGCGGTACGGCGGGGGATGCTGCCGGGGCTGACCGACCCTTCCGCCCGCTGGCGGCCGGACCTGGTCGTCGTCGTGGCGGGCACGAACGACGCGCTCCGGCTGCGCCGGCCGCGTGCGTTCGGCCGGGACGCGGAGGCTCTGATCAGGGACATACGCCTGCGCCTCGGCGAGGACGTACCCGTGGTCTTCGCGGGTCTGCCGGCCATCGCCGGCGTGGTCTCCCTCCCCCGCCGGATCCGGGGCCCACTCGGCCTCTACATCGGGCTTCTGGACCGGCAGTTGAGGACGACGGCCGCGCGGGGCTCCGCCGTCTTTCATCTGCCGTCCGGAGGGCCGCCCGACGTCCCGGGCGACTGGCTGGCCCCGGACCGCTTCCATCCGTCGGCGGACGGTTATCGGGCGTGGGCCCGTGTGCTGGCTTCCCGTCTGGCGACGCTGACGGAGACGGTACTGCCCTCCGGCGTCTGAGCCGTTTTCGGGCAGGCACCAGCTACCTTCGGCCACTTCCTCCAACCGCCGGAGGAATCACTACCGCTTCTCTTGCCATCACACGCCCCGCGCGCATCAATGGACGACGGCTTTCATTGACGGACCGTCAGATCTGATGGCCGCGCAGCGTGCCGCACCCCGCTCGCGGGCGGTTCGTCCATCCATCCCCACATGGCAATTCCCGTACAAGGGAAGGGAATCCGATGAGACGCAAGCGGATCGGAACAGGTGCGGCCCTAGTGGCCGGCACCGTCGCGATCACAGGCCTCGCCCTGGCCCCCACCGCCGCGGCGGTGGAACCGCAGACGGCGACCATCACCGCGAGCTGCGGCATCTACGGCGGCGGCGAGGCCACCCTCACCGCCACCCAGAGCGGCACATCCGCCACCATCACCGTCAGCTCGTCCGCGATCACCGCCCCGGTCGCCCTCGGTGAGGACTCGATCGAGTCCACGCTCACGATGGTGAAGGCGGGCGGCGGCACAAGCGAGTTCACGGGCACCGAGAATCCGGCGATGGCGGCCGGCGACGGGGTCACGGTCGGCCCGCTGAACGGCACCGTGGCCTCCGGTGACAGCCTGGAGGCGAACGGCGGCTCCCTGGAGATGGTGGTCCTCGGGATCACCATCACCTGCACCGCGGAGGGGCCCCAGTCACCGGGCCCGTTCGTGTTCGAGTAGGGCCGGCAGCACCTTCCGTACGCGCTTGAGCAGCAATTCCCGTACGTGACTGACCGGTGCCGCCGACGCGCGGGCGGTACCGGTCACCGGGGCGAGGTGGTTCAGAGGGCGTCGGGGCCGCGCTCACCCGTCCGTACCCGCACCACCGTCTCCACCGGCAGCGTCCACACCTTGCCGTCGCCGATCTTCCCCGTCTGCGCCGCCCGCACGATCGCGTCGATGACCGGGTCTGCGTCCGCGTCGTCGACGACGATCTCGATACGGACCTTGGGGACGAGGTCGACCTGGTACTCGGCCCCGCGGTACACCTCGGTGTGCCCACGCTGGCGCCCGTACCCGCTGGCCTCCGTGACGGTCAGACCGTGGACGCCGAGCTCCTGGAGCGCGTTCTTGACCTCGTCGAGGCGGTACGGCTTGATGATCGCGGTGATGAGCTTCATGAACCCGTGATCGTAAGTGCTCTGGGCGTGCACCGTAAGGTCCGGACGTGCGGACGTAAGGTCCGGGCGTGCGAACGTGCGGCAGGGCTCCGATGATCAGGGACAATGGGCGCCATGAGCGTTCGTACCCAGTCATCCGAGCCGCCGGAATCCTCCGGGGCCACACATCGCGCGGGCTTCGCCTGCTTCGTGGGCCGCCCGAACGCGGGCAAGTCCACCCTCACGAACGCTCTGGTCGGCCAGAAGGTGGCGATCACCGCGAACCAGCCGCAGACCACGCGGCACACGGTGCGCGGCATCGTGCACCGGCCGGACGCGCAGCTGATCCTCGTGGACACCCCGGGGCTGCACAAACCGCGCACGCTGCTCGGTGAGCGGCTCAACGACATCGTCCGGACCACCTGGGCCGAGGTCGACGTGATCGGCTTCTGTCTGCCGGCGAACGAGAAGCTGGGGCCCGGCGACCGTTTCATCGCCAAGGAACTGGCGTCCATCAAGAAGACGCCGAAGATCGCGATCGTGACGAAGACCGACCTCGTGGAGGGGAAGGCGCTCGCCGAGCAGCTCATCGCCATCGACCAGCTCGGCAGGGAGCTCGGGTTCGAGTGGGCGGAGATCGTGCCGGTGTCGGCGGTCGCGGACAAGCAGGTGGACCTGCTCGCCGATCTGATCGTGCCTCTGCTGCCGGAGGGGCCCGCCCTGTATCCGGAGGGCGACCTCACGGACGAGCCCGAGCAGGTGATGGTGGCCGAGCTGATCCGTGAGGCCGCCTTGGAAGGCGTACGCGACGAGCTGCCGCACTCCATCGCGGTCGTGGTGGAGGAGATGCTGCCCCGCGAGGACCGGCCCGCCGACAGGCCTCTCCTCGACATCCACGCCTTCGTCTACATCGAGCGCCCCAGCCAGAAGGGCATCATCATCGGCCCGAAGGGCAAGCGGCTGAAGGAAGTCGGCATCAAGTCGCGCAAGCAGATCGAGGCGCTTCTGGGTACGCCGGTGTTCCTCGACCTCCACGTGAAGGTCGCGAAGGACTGGCAGCGGGATCCGAGGCAGCTGCGAAAGCTGGGGTTCTGAGGGCGGGGCCGCCAGGCCGATTGCGGGGGTGTGGG
>NZ_JAAKZY010000199.1 GCF_011045015.1 Streptomyces scabichelini
GGCTGGAGGGGGTGGAGGGGGTGGCGTACGAGGACGGGAACACCGCCTTCAAGGACGCGGGCATGACACCTCCCGCGCCCGCGCCCCGCCCTCTACCACCGCAACGCTCCCGCCTCTTCCGCAAGCGCGTCACCCCAACGCGCTTGTCAGAAATGGCAGTTGCCGCAGTTGCAACAGTTGCCGCAGTCGACCACCTCACCGTCCGCCGAGGCCGTGTCGAAGCGCTCCACGATGTCACCCTGACCGTCGCCCCCGGCGAGACCATCGCGCTCATGGGCCGTAACGGGGCCGGGAAGTCCACGCTGCTCAGCGCGCTGGTCGGGCTGGTCGAACCGGCGGCGGGATCGCTACGGGTCGGCGGCGCCGTGCCGCACCGGACGGCACCCCGTGAACTCGTCCGGCGCGTCGGCCTCGTACCGCAGGAACCCCGCGACCTCCTGTACGCCGACACGGTGGCCGCCGAGTGCGTGGCCGCGGACCGGGACGCGGGCGCGGAGCCGGGCACATGCCGGGCCCTGGTCTCCGAACTGCTCCCCGGCATCGGCGACGACACGCATCCCCGTGACCTGTCGGAAGGTCAGCGCCTTGCCCTGGCCCTGGCACTCGTCCTGACGGCCCGTCCCCCGCTGCTCCTCCTGGACGAGCCGACCCGCGGCCTCGACTACGCGGCGAAGTCCCGCCTGGTAACGGTCCTACGGAACCTGGCGGCCGCAGGCCACGCCATCATCCTGGCCACCCACGACGTGGAGCTGGCCGCCGAACTCTCCCACCGGGTCGTCATCCTCGCCGACGGCGAACCCGTCGCCGACGGCCCCACGGCCGAGGTCGTCCTCGCGTCACCGTCCTTCGCGCCCCAGGTCACCAAGATCCTGGCCCCGCAGAAATGGCTGACGGTCTCCCAGATACGCAACGCGCTGCACGCGGCCGACCGGGAAACGGCAGATCCGGAGGCGGAAGCATGATCCCGCAAGCCCGCGCCATCCGTCTCGGCCCCCGCTCCGTCGCCGCCCTCGCGCTCGTCAGCGTCATCGGAGTGGCCGCCTTCGCCTGGCCCCTCTTCGCCGGGCCGACTTCCCAGATCAGCGCCCACGCACAGGACGCGCCCTGGCTGTTCGCGGGGTTGCTGGTGCTGCTGGTCGGGGTCGTGGCCGCGGCGGTCTCGGAGTCGGGGATCGGGGCGAAAGCCGTGGCGATGCTCGGGGTGCTGGCGGCGACGGGGGCGGCGTTGCGGCCGATCGGGGCCGGGACGGCCGGGATCGAGCCGATGTTCTTCCTCATGGTGCTGAGCGGCAGGGTCCTGGGCCCCGGGTTCGGGTTCGTGCTCGGCGCGGTCACGATGTTCGCGTCCGCGCTGCTCACGGGTGGTGTCGGGCCGTGGATGCCGTTCCAGATGCTCAGCATGGGGTGGTTCGCCATGGGCGCGGGCCTGCTCCCGGGGCCCGACCGGCTGCGCGGCCGCGCGGAGTTGGTGATGCTCGCCGCGTACGGCTTCGTCGCGGCCTTCGCGTACGGCACGCTCATGAACCTGGCCGGCTGGCCCTTCATGAACGCGCTGGCGTCGAGCGTCGCCTTCGACCCGCACGACGGCGTCGAGGCCAACTTGGTCCGTTTCCTCGCGTACTGCGTGGCCACGTCCCTCGGCTGGGACCTGGGCAGGGCGGTGGTGACCGTCATCCTGACCCTCACTCTCGGCGCGACCGTCCTCAAGGCGCTGCGCCGGGCCACGCGGAGGGCGGCTTTCGAGACCCCGGTCACGTTCGAGCCGCGCTGATCCACGCACCGTCCGTTACGAGAAGGGTGAACCACCCCACAGGACGTGGATCACATACGAAGCACGATCGTAGATCCATTTGCGTGACATGTACGCGTCCGCGGGCCCTCTGACCTGGGGATTGAGACCCGCGTCACAAAATACACTTTCACCCTACATGCGACCACAACTAGTAAAAAGGGTCATTGCGGACGCGGTGCAAGCCTGTTTCTCTGGAGGAGTCGCAAGGCGCCGACGTGCCCACCCGGGCCTCGGCGCCGACGCATGCCGGGGCCCGTGTCACGAGCCCACGTCACGAGTTCATGTCACGGCGTACGAGCGGCCGCCCCCGTCCCCGAAGAAAAGGTTCTACGTGCCCATCTCCACCCGCATCCGCCGCATCGCCACTCCGAAGAAGGCCCTCACCGGTGCCGCCGTGGCCGCCGCCACTGCCGGCATGGTGCTCGCGGCGGCCCCCGCCGAGGCCGCGACCCCGACGGCGGCCTCGGTCTCGTCCGCCTCGGCTTCCTCCACCTCGGCCAAGGCGATCGCGCACAAGATGATCCCGAACGCCGCGCAGTTCGCCGCGTTCAGCAAGATCGTCGAGCATGAGAGCGGCTGGGACATCGACGCGACGAACGCCTCGTCCGGTGCCTACGGCCTGGTGCAGGCGCTGCCCGCGTCGAAGATGGCCTCGGCGGGCTCGGACTGGAAGACCAGCGCCGCCACCCAGATCGAGTGGGGCCTGGACTACATGAACGACCGTTACGGCAGCCCGGTCGGCGCCTGGAATTTCTGGCAGGCCAACGGCTGGTATTGACCGGCCCGTACGGCACGCGCACACGCGAAGGCGGCGGCTCCCAATCCCGGGGCCGCCGCCTTCGCCGTATAAGAGGGCACATTTTTTCAGGCCTTCATGATGGTGCGGTCAACCACCTTTCCTCGTCGTCCCGTTGTTGTTCGGCAACCGCTGATTCACCAACCGGGCGGGCACGTTGGCAACCGGCTTCGCTGCCCTTCCCCACCGTGGCGGCCCGCATTTTCGGACGATCAGTCAACCCTCCTCCTTTAATTCATGCTTCGTCGTCAGCCGCGAAAATTGGTCCGTCATCCATCCGGTAGCACCTGGCTGTTGGGATGATGGGGAGACGGGATGTGCGCATCGAGGAGGCGAGCCGGGCCGCCGCCGCCCGGAGCTCGCGGTATCCGCGGCGCGGTGCCCGCCGCCAGACAGTGTGCGGTCGACAACCGTTGAATACGAAACGGCACTTGGTCGATTTGCCAGCTGTGGGCAATTGGCCGAGTAAACGTCTACCGTGGAATAGATCCGAATCGAAGAAGCAGGTCGAGGATCACACTCACTGAACTATCCAAAGAGGCTTCGGATGGTTGAAAGGAGGTGTAACGACATGCGTACTTACGAGCGTCCGACACTGACCGCGGTCGGCTCTTTCCGTAAGACCGGTATCGGCTTCAGGGCCGGACCGGAGAGGTACTGGTTCTTCAGGCGGAGGTTCTTCTGACTCGCCGTCCGTTTCCGAGCACCCGGCGTGGGATCTGACCTCTCCTGTCGGGTGCCCCCAGGAGAATTCCCAGATGGCGGTGGGGCACGGTCATGGTCGATTTTCCTGATTCCGACGAGGGGCTGGGCTGGTTCGTCGTCCTTCCGGACTGTGCTTCGGCGGCCCGTGTCGGCACCGCACTCCGCAGCCGGGCGGTACAGGAGGTCAGCCACCCATCGGGTCGGCCCTGGCTGCTCGGCCGCTGGTCTCCCGGTGTCATGACCGTCGGCGAGGCAGGGCCGACGAAGATCGCAGTGGCCGGGGAACACGCCATCACCGCCGACGGGCTCACCGCGGCGGCCGACCGGATCGACACGATCGCCGGCCTCGATGAACTGGCCCGCGGCATGGTCGGGAGTGCTCATCTGGTCGCTTCGGTCACCGGACGCGTGCGAGTACAGGGCAGCGTCAGTGGCCTTCGACGGGTGTTCCACGCCAGGATCGGTGATGCCACGGTGGCCGCGGACCGGGCCGATGTCCTCGCCGGCCTGCTCGACGCGGCGGTCGACGAACAGCGGTTGGCGACCCGTCTGCTGAATCCGTTCGCGCCGCACCCGCTGGCAGGCGAACCGGTGTGGCGTGGCGTGAGCGCCCTGGAGACCGGCCGCTACTTGGCGCTCGACTCAGCCGGCCGGGGACGGCCCGTCGCGTGGTGGGCGCCTCCCGAGCCGGTGCGACCGATGGCCGAGGGCGCGTCGGCGTTCCGGGAGGCGTTGTCGGCCGCGGTGGAGGTCCGTGTCCGGGGCCGGGACGTGGTGAGCTGCGATCTGGGCGGGCTGGACTCGACTTCGGTGTGTGCTCTGGCCGCGCGCGGCAGGGCGAACGTCATCGCCTACACCGCCGACGGCCTCGACCCCCTGTGCGACGACGTGACCTGGGCTCGCCGGACAGTTGCCGGACTGGGCGACGTCGGTCACCACATCATCGCCGGGGACCAGTTGCCGATGGTGTACGAGGGCCTTCAGGACGTGGACGTCCGCTTCGACGAGCCATGCCCGGCCGCGATGCATCCCAGCCGGTGCCTGGTCATTCCGCGGTTGGCCGCGGCACGCGGCTCACGGCTGCACCTGACGGGCTTCGGCGGGGACGAGTTGCTCGCCGGCTCGCCGGCACACCTGCATACGCTGATGCGATCCTGTCCCAGGACCGCGTTGCAGCTCGTACGTGGCTTCGCGGCCCAGGCACCGTGGCCGTATCGGGAGACGCTTCGGCAGCTGTGGGACAACAGCTCCTACCGGGCGTGGCTCGCCCGAGCGGGCGACGAACTCACCGCCGTACCGCCCCCCTTGGAGACACCCGCGCTGGACTGGGGGACACCGCCGCGACTGCCCCCGTGGGTGACGCCGGACGCCGTCGAGGCCGTACGAGAGCTGATCCGCACCGCGGCCCGCACCACCGAACCGCTGGCGGAGAGGCGGGGACAGCACGTCGAGCTGGAAGCCATGGGGAGTAATTCCCGCATGGTCCGGCAGGTGGGTGAGATGGCCGCCCGCGCCGGGATCACCCTCTCTGCCCCCTACTACGACGACCGCGTGATCGAAGCGGGCCTGGCGGTGCGGCCGCAGGACAGAATCACCCCCTGGGGGTACAAACCGCTCATCGTCGAGGCGATGCGCGGGATCGTTCCCGCCGAGAGCCTGACCCGCCACACCAAGGACGAGGGTTCCTACGAGGCGGAGATGGGGATGCGGGAGCAACGTGCCGAGTTGCTGGCCCTGTGCGAGGACTCCCGGCTGGCTCGGCTGGGCCTGATCGACGCGAACGTGCTGCGCGAGACAGCCGGTCGACCACTGCCCCCGACCCTGCCGTTCGACGCGCTGTACCAGACCGTGGTGTGCGAGATGTGGCTGCGCACGCTGGAAACCGCCACCACCACTGTTCCGGGCTGATGGAGACGGCCGATGACATTCAAGCTGCGTGAGGGCGTGTTCACAGCCGAAACCGACTACGGAATCGCGCTCCTCGACGAGGACCACAACCAGTACTGGACGCTCAATCCCAGCGCCGCCGTCGCCCTGCGGACGCTGTTGGACGGCGGCACGGAAGCCGACGCCGCACAGACGCTCACCGAGGAGTACGTGGTGGACACCGACACCGCGCACCGGGACGTCCGGGAGCTGGTCGGCGGGCTGCACGCGGCGGGCCTGGCCGAAGAGAGCACCGAAGAGGACACACCCGGCCGACACCAGGGGAAGAGGAGCCGATGACGTCACCGGAGGCCATCTTCCACGACCCGCGCTCGGTGCCCCTGCGGCACCGGATCCCGGTCCGGCTTGCCGTGGGCGCCGCGCGGCTCCTGGCCCACCAGCACCCTCGGCGCATACGGGCCGTGTTGGAGTGGTTGCGCCGGGGCGCCCGTCCGGCCACCCTGGACCGGACCCAGGGCGCCCGGGACGCCGTTGTCGCGGTCAGTCTGGCGTGCGCGAGACGGGAAGGGTGCCTGGCCCGGTCCCTGGCCACGATCCTGCTGTGCCGCCTGCACGGCCAGTGGCCCACCTGGTGCGTGGGCGCACGGCGTCTGGCGCCCTTCGGTGCGCACGCCTGGGTGGAGGCGGAAGGGGTGCCGGTGGGTGAGGACTACCCGCCCGACTACTTCCGCCCGCTGTTCACGGTGCCCTGCGCTCCTGGTTCCTTCCGCCGCGCTCCTGGTTCCGTCAGCCGTGAGTCGACGGCGGTCCGGCGACGCGGCCGCGGCCTGCGGCCGTGATCCATGAAGCCCGAAGCGACGGATGAGCGGGGCAGGGGCGGCCTCCGGGGCGTCCTGCGCCTGGTGCACGGGCACCGCCGGTGGATGTGCCTGGCCGTGCTGCTGACGCTGGGCGCCTCGGCGCTGAGCCTGGCCCAGCCGCTGCTGGTCAAGCAGGTGATCGAGGCGACCACGTCCGGAGGCGCGATCGGGTACGTCCTGGTGATGCTCGTCGTGGTCTTTCTCGCCCAGGCGCTGGTGCAGGGCTTCGCCCAGTTCGTCATGTCCCGGACGGGCGAAGGGATCGTCCTGGGGATCCGGCTCAGCCTGATCAAACATGTGCTGCGGCTGCCCATGGCCGTGTACGACCGCCACCGCATAGGCGATCTGATCTCGCGCACCAGCACCGACAGCACCACCCTGCGGCTGCTCGTCGCCGAGGGCTTCACCGAGGCGGTGACCGGTGCCATCGGGCTGATCGGCGTCGTGGCGCTGATGATCTGGCTCGACTGGCTGATGTTCCTCGTCGTGCTGGCCATGGTGGTGATCGCCACCATGATCGTCGCCTCGGTTCTGCGCGGCATCGAGGTGGCGTCGCTCTCCACCCAGCGGGCGACGGGCGCGATGACCGCTGATCTGGAGCGCGCCCTCGGTGCCATCCGCACCGTCCGGGCCAGCCGCGCCGAGCAGCGCGAGTCCGACCGTATCGCGGGTGGCGCCAGATCGGCTTACGCGGGCAGCGTGCGCATGGCGAAGCTGGACGCGATGGTGACACCGGCGATCCAACTGGCCGTCAAGGGCTCGTTCATCGTCGTGCTGCTCATCGGCGGCATAAGGGTCGCCGACCGGCAGGGATCGATCGCCGATCTCGCCGCCTTCCTGCTGTACATGATCTATCTGGTGGAGCCGATCGGCACTCTGTTCCAGTCCCTCAGCACCATGGAGCAGGGCATGGGCGCATACCGGAGGGTCACGGAAGTGCTGGACCTGCCTACGGAGCAGGACGCCGTATCCGGATCGGGGACTCCGGCGTCGTACCGAGCCGGCGGCAGCGGCGGGCGGCAGCGGGAACCCGCACTGGAGTTCCGGGATGTGTGGTTCGGCTACGAACCGCGACGTCCCGTCCTGCACGGCGTGACCTTCGAGGTGCCGGAGCACTCCCATGTCGCCCTGATCGGCAGCTCGGGGGTCGGAAAATCCACCGTCTTCGCACTGATCGAGCGGTTCTACGACCCGGATCGCGGCCGGATTCTCTTCGACGGCCGTGACGTACGGGCGATCGGCCGAGCCGACCACCGGGCCCGGGTGGGCCTGGTGGAGCAGCATGCCCCGGTGCTGTACGGCACGCTGCGGGAGAACCTGACGTACGCCGTCCCGGACGCCGGACAGGACGAGCTGGACCGGGTGGTCGAGCTGGCGCACCTCACGGACCTGATCGACCGTCTGCCACAGGGCCTGGACACCGACGCCGGGGAGCACGGCATGGCGCTCTCCGGCGGCGAACGCCAGCGGATCGCGATCGCCCGTGCCCTGCTGACCCGGCCGCGCCTGCTCCTGCTGGACGAGCCGACGGCCCACCTGGACGCGGTCAACGAAGCGGCGCTCCGCAGGTCGATCCGGGAGACCACGGCGGAATGCACGCTGCTGGTGATCGCGCACCGCATGTCGACCATCCGCGCCGCGGACCTGATCATCGTCCTCGACGCGGGCCGGGTCGTCGCCACGGGCACCCACTGGGATCTCGTCGACACCAATGAGCACTACCAGTCGCTCGTCAACGCCCAGCGGACCGGAGACGTGCGCGTGCCGCGCACGTCCTGAGCCCCGCACGTTCTGAAGGCTGACGGCAGGCCACGTCGCCGTGATCGGCTGCCCCGGCGCCGGCAAGAGACCGAGGGCAGGAGTCGGGCGAGCCAGTCGGTGCGGGTTCCGCGGGCTGTGGCCGAGATGTTTGCCTGCGGATACAGGGCGTCGAACCGGCGCCGCACAGGTGAAGTCGAAGCTGGTACTGACCGGCCCGCACGACACCACCGTGCACCCACGTACGCGAAGGCGGCGGCCCCGATCCCCCGGGGCCGCCGCCTTCCATGCGCCCGCTCGGGTCCGTACGGAACCTCGGTCACGTACCGAGTCGACCTACCGCACCATCTGCGGCGCCGACCGCACGAACAACGTGCAGCGGTCCGTCTGCGTGCGCCCAGCAGGCTGTCACGGCGCTGCTGTGCCCCAGCCCGAGGGCGGGGACACAGCAGTCGGCAGCGGGCTGTCTCAGCAGCCGTTCACCCAGTAGTGCGAGGAGATCCTGTTGTCGAACTTCCTCAGCTTGCTGATCTGCTCGCCCCGCTCGAGGCAGAAACTGTCGCCCCTGCCCCCCGTCTTGGTGAAGAACTTCACCGTGTCGTTCTGATGCTTCCAGCCGGAGTTGACCACCGACGTGGCCTTGTTGTCGATCTTCGAGCTGTAGTTGGAGTCGTTGCCCCTCTTACGGCCGTGGTAGCCCTGGCAGTTGGATTTCGTCCAGGCGTGCACATATCCGGTGTTCCGGTTCACGCTGCTGCACTTCTTGACCTGGGCGTCCATGCCCGAGTCGACCACCGCGGCCCGGGCCGGGGTGGCGGTGGGGGTTGCCTGCGCGGCAACGGTCCCCGATCCGGTGAGTGCGGCGACCCCGATTCCGACCAGAGTGAGTCGTGCCTTGTGCATTCTCTTCTCCTTCCGTGAACTGCTCTTACGTGTTTCTGTCTTCCGTGCACTGCAGTGCCCTTCAGCGGATTCGTTCGCAGCTCCCCTCCCTCGGGGCCGCCTGTCGCGGCGGCCCGTGGGGCATGGGCAGTGGGCGGAAGAAGGGCACCTGATCCGCGGCAGCCGGCCGCGGAAACTCATGGGCGCCCGCGTGATCAGCGCTGCGCGACGTTGATGGTGCGGGCCTTCGCATGTGCTTGGAGGCGCAACCGGTTCCGGGTGGCGATCTCCTCGCTGTAGCGCTCCCTGGCGCTCGCGCCGAACGTTCGGTCCAGCTCCATCGCCGTCTCCCCCAGCCCGGTCCGGCGGGCACAGCGGGCCTCGGCCACGGCCGTACGGATCTCCGCGGCGTTTTGCTCCCCTCCCAGCGCCTTCTCCCGGGCCTGACCGGGCGAGGAGTAGCGCAACCCCCGCTCGCGCATGCACGCCGACCAGGAGCGCTCGGCACTCCGATAGCGGGGGTCGGACAGCACCTTCTCCCGGTAGAGGGGCGCGAGATTGTCCGCGACGACGCGTGCGTGGAACCACACGGCCCGGTCGCCGTACAGCTTCCGCTCGGCCGTGGCCGAGCAGCCTTCCGCCGGGCTCTCGACCGTCTGGCCGGTGGGCAGCGTGTCCCTGAGTGAGCGCCGGCCGTTGCCGTCCAGCGCGCTGTCGTAGCGCCTCTTCGAGGCAGGGGAGAGCCGGGCCCGGTAGGTCTCGTTGGGGCCGGTCGCGGGTGCGTCAGGACCGTAGCCGTGCCTACTGGCCCAGGAGACGTCGTCGACGACGTACTCGAATTCCCGCAGCGCCTCGGGGTCGGGGACGGACACGGGCCAATACCGAAACCCCTCCGCAGCCATGCACCGCCGCACCAGCTCCTCTTCCGCCTGCCGCACCAGCGCACGTTCGGTGACTGTCAGCTCCCGTACGCGCTCTGAGGTCCCGCATCCAGAGAGAGCGACCGCCGACGCCAGCAGCGCGGGCACGAGCAGCAGACCGACCGCCAGGGACGATCTGCTATCCCCCGTACGCATCTTGTGCCCCCTGTTCGGTCATCTGTGGAGGTATGCCGTGAGCAGCCCTCTATGACCACCAGGTTGTCCGGGGGGATCTGCGGCCGCGAGGTGTTTCGGCCGGGCACGAAACACCTCGCTCTCACCGCTCCGGGTGCCCGGCCCTCCGCTGAAGGGGGCCGGGCACCCGGCCGTTCACGCCCGGTACTCCACGAGAACCGGCGTCTCGCCGTACTCCACCCGCTTCCCCGCCCGCACCCGCTCGCTGCTGCCGTCCATCCGGCGCAGCAGATAGGCGCCCTTGCTCAACCGGCTGCTTGCCCGACCGTGTTGGGTCCACCGGACCGCAAGCCAGGGGCCCACCGCGTCGGGCTCACGGTCTTGGCCGCGCCGGAAGACGCACTCGAAGACGCCGTCCGGCAGGCCCACGCCGCTCCCCTTTCCGCAGGAGGTGATCCGCTTGTCCGCGAGCCAGCCGTGCAGCCGCCCGATGCGGCGTCCCGCCTCCGTGGGCCGACCGCCCACGAGCTGGACGACCAGCGGGATGTTCCGGCCACCCCAGGCGTAGAAATACATCCGGTCGACGTTCGACTTACGGATGTAGAGGCCGACCAGATAGAAACGCACGGCATAGTCGTTGGCACGCCGGTCGGACAGCCGGGCCCCGTCGTCGATCTCCGCGCCCGGCCCGGTATTCCACACGCGCACGCGCTGGCCCTCGTTGCTCTCGCGGAAGATGTCCTCGGCCTGTGCCGCGAGCTCGATGATTTCCTCGGGTGGGCCGTCGGCCCGGCGGGGGTGCAGTTTGAGCGCTGCGGCATCGCAGAACTCGTATGCGCCGGTGCGTACGAACTTCTTGAACAGCGCCCTGCCTTCGGGCTCCCACAGCTTGCCGAAAGAGGGGCATGCCACCTTCGCGTCCGGGTCGGCACGCTTGATGATGCGCGCGGCCCTGCGCACCATCTCGGCCAGGGTGGACATGTTCCCGTCGTAGTGAGATGTGGCGCCGACGCTGTCCCAGAGTTCGTACGCCCCGATCCGGGAGCGGTAGCGGGTGGCGACCGCCTCGACGAAGCGGTCCCAGTCGGCCAGGTCGTCGGGTGGCGCGGCGCGCGAGTCGTCCGGGTACGGCGTCTTCGGGCCGCCGGGAGCCGCCCAGCCGGGGGTGCCACCGAAGACGAACAGGATGGGCAGGCGCTTGCGTTCGGCGCCTTTCACCGAACGTTCGAGGATCTCCCAGTCGAACTTCCCCTGCTCCGGCTCGATTTGGGCCCAGCGGGTCTCGCTCTCCCAGAGGCGGACACCACTGACGCTGAAGCCTGGCATGAGGCCGGTGTCGGTGTTCATCGTGATACCGAAGAACTCGCGGTCGAGCGGCTTGGGCGCCAGGGCCCAGTACGGGCCGTCGATCTGCTGGCCGGACGGCCGGTCCGCAGCGCCGCCGCTCGCTTTACCGCCACTGCCCGTGCCGCCCGGGTCCGACCACCGGTCGACGGTCACGGCGCTCACGACGGAAGCGGCGACGATGACGGCGATCAGGAGCGTACGCAAGCGCTGCCGGGGACTTGTCCTGGCGAACCAGGTTGTTCTGTGCGAGTGCTGGGGCGCCTCCCGGCTCCCCCGCGCGTCGTCTCGAGCAGCTTCCTGAGCGTCGTCATGAGTGGCGTCTTGGGTGGTGCGTCGAGGCGCGTCTTGGGTGGGGTCTCGAGTCCCGTCTTGAGCGGCGGACGGTTCGGTGGCCGGGTCCGTGGCTTCCGGGTCCGTGGCTTCCGGATCCGTGGCTTCCGGATCCGCCGCCGCCTCGCTCTCGGCCTCCCGCGCCTGCGCCTCCGCCCGTGTCCACGCCGTGTACAGCCGGTCCAGCTCCTCCTGCCCCGCCCCGCACACACGCGCGATCCGCTCGACCATGCCGAAGCTGGCGGGCACGGTCAGGCCCTGGCAGTAGCGGTGCACCGAAGAGCGGCTCAGGCCCGTGCGGCTCGCGAGAGCGGTGTAACTGCGACCGCTGCGCTCCTTCAACTCCTGCAGAAGATCAGCCAGTTGGTGACTTTCACTCATCGGCTTGCTCCTGTATCCGTCCCACAGCGGCAGAAGATAGCAGGTCGGGCGGATTCGGGCGTCCCACCGTCCCAGCGGGACGCATTCTGCTTGCCAGGGACACGTCCAATCGAGACCGTCGTCCATGTCGCCGTTCGGGGGAGCGGTGACTGCTCTAGACCAACGGGGGCAACACAACGTGCTGCGTGTCCATTTCACCGCCGCGGACCTCGTCCGAACCCGAGTCTCGGACGGAGCCGATCCACTCTGGGAGACCGTCCTGAGTCTGCACCGCCTGCGGGACAAGAGCCCCGATCCGGCCCTGGCCACCTGGCGCCGTTCAAGGCACGGCGCCAGGCAGGGGCCGCTCGGGATGCTCCTGCCGCTCGTACCGCAGCGCGGGTATTTTCCGGACTTCCTCACACCGCCGGCCGGAGCGGCCGGAGTCGAGCACGGTCTGGAGGCGCTGATGTCTACGCCGCGCACCCGGCTGCGCTCCGAGCTCGCCGTCCTGGGCGGCCGCAACCCGCTGCCGTCCTGGACCCGTTCCCTGGCGGACGGCGAACCCGCGGCGCTGCGTCGGCTCGCCCGCTCCGTGCGGACGTATTACCACGGGACGCTCGGCCCCAACTGGCCCCGCATCAGCCGCCGTGCGAACACCGACCGCGCCCTGCGCCTGCACGCGCTGTGGCACGGCGGTGCGGAGGCGATGCTGCGGACGTACGACCCTTCGATGCGATGGCGGTCGCCGGTGCTCGAAGTCGCGTACCCGGTCGACCGCGACCTGCACCTGGACGGGCGCGGGCTGCTCCTGGTGCCGTCCTACTTCGCCCGCAGCCCGGTCGCCCTCGCGGACCCCGCACTGCCGCCGACGCTTGTCTATCCGGCCCGGCCGGCGGCCGATGACGCTCCGCGTACTGACGAAGGCCTGGCTCCGCTGCTCGGCCACACCCGGGCCGCGGTGCTCCAGGCGCTCGGGGGCGACCCCACCACCACCGAACTGGCGCGCCGGGCCGGGGTCTCGCTCTCCTCGGCGAGCGAGCACGCCGCCGTCCTGCGCGGTGCGGGCCTGGTCTCCAGTGTCCGACAGAGCAACGCCGTGCGGCATGTGTTGACGCCGCTCGGTTCGGCGCTCTTGAAGGCGGACCGGGCCTAGCCAGAAGTGCGTGGCCTTCCGTCCATGCGGCGCCTGACATCTGTTCTCCCAGCCGCCGGCCCATGCGGGTGGCCCGGCGGTGCCCGCCGAGACGGCCCTCTCGCCTCTCCGGCACTCGAACCTGACCGCCTTGCCACAGCCGCGAACGGGATCCACACCCCACATCTTTCGGCCATGTGCGGCGTGCACGGAGCCCTGGCGATGACACTTTTGGGATGGTTACTGGTGGATCAGGCGGTATGGCGAGCTACGCCGGAGAGAAAAGTTCAGGCCACGTAAGGGGAATGTGAAGCACTTGCGCGCAAACGGGGCTGGAACCCACACCGCAGTACTTTGAAGCTTCACCGACCTCCGGCAAGGCCCCCCTTGGCGTGATCTGTCCGTCAGACGACAGTGGCGTGTTCTCATCCCCCGGGCCTCTGGTTACCGGCGGCACCACCGTGCCCGCTGTGCTGTCCACGCGGCGGGCGAGAGGGGTTTCCCCATGGGACATATGGACCACTTCAGCGCCGGATGGGTCACCCCCGTCCTGTCCTACGTCATGGCCTGCGTCGGCTCGGCGCTCGGCCTGCGGTGCACTGTCAGGGCCCTCGCGGCCGACGGCGCCTCGAAACGGAACTGGCTGCTGCTGGCCTCGTTCGCGATCGGCTCCGGCATCTGGACCATGCACTTCGTCGCGATGATGGGATTCGGCGTCGAGGGCACCCCCATCCGCTACGACGTCCCGCTCACCGTGCTGAGCCTCGCCATCGCCATCGCCGTCGTCAGTGCCGGCGTCTTCACCGCCGGGTACGGGCGCTCGCGCGTGATGTCGGTGGCGCTCGGCGGGCTCGGCACCGGACTGGGTGTCGCCGCCATGCACTACACCGGCATGGCCGCGCTCAACCTGCACGGCACCGTCGACTACGACCCGGTCCTCGTCGCCGCCTCCGTCGTGATCGCCGTCGTCGCCGCGACCGCCGCGCTCACCCTCACCCTGATCGTGCGCGGCCCCGTCCTCGCCGCCGTCGCCGCGCTCGTCATGGGGCTCGCGGTCAGCAGCATGCACTACACCGCCATGTACGCCGTCGACGTCAGCCTCGCGCCCAGCAGCGCGGAGCTGTCCGGGGCCACGGCCACCGAGTTCCTCTTCCCGCTCGCCGTGCTGCTCGGCTCGTTCCTCTTCCTCGCCTCCGCGTACGTCGCGCTCTCCCCGAACGGCAAGCGCGACGAGTCCGCCGTCGCCGCCGAACTGCTGCGCGAGGTCGAGCGCTCCACCGCGACCGCTACCGCCATGGCGCCCGCCACCGCCACCAACGCGACCGCCTGAGCCGTACGTCCGCAGAGCCGCAGACCCTCGAAGAGGTATCCCATGCGTGTCACCCGTACAACGGAACGGCTGCGCCCCAAATCGGTCCGGGCCAAGATCGTCGCCCTGCTCATGCTGCCCATCGTGTCCCTCATGGCGTTGTGGGGCTTCGCCGCGGTGAGCACTGCCTCCAGCATCGGCGACACACAGCGGGTCAAGGAGGTCAACGCCGAACTCCTCGCCCCGGTCGACGAGTTCGTCACCGCGTTGCAGACCGAGCGGACCGCCGCCACGCGCCATGCGGCCGCGCCGAACACGGCCGACCTCGACACGCTCGAGGCCGCACGCAAGGCCACCGACAAAGCCGCCACCGCCTTCCACGACGGCGCCAACGCCTCCACCACGGACGCCGGCCTCCTCGACTCCGGGCTCCCCGCCCGCATCGACCGGCTGAAGGCCGAGGCAGCCGGACTCGCGGACCTCCGCGCGCAGACCGACGTGAAGGGCACCGCCCAGAAGGCGTTCACGGGGTACTCGGCGGTCATCGAGCAGGCCTTCGCCGTCACCGGCGCGCTCACCGGAGAGAACGACACCGACGCCGCCTCCGAGGCACGGGTCGTCCTCGAACTCGCCCGCGCCCGCGAGGCCGTGGCCCAGGAGCAGGCACTCCTCGCCGCGGGGAGCGGGTCCGGGACGCTCACCACGGAGCAGTACACGCTGTTCGCCGGCGCCGTCGCCACCCAGCGGGAGCTGCTGAAGCCCGGGGTCGCGGACCTGAAGCCGACGCACCGGACGGCGTACGACGCGGTGCTGCGGGGCGCGAGTTACGACACCCTTGCCGCCGTCGAGAACCGGGTGCGCAGCGCCGGGCCCGGCACCTCGGCTGTCTCCGCGGGCTTCCTGAAGGGCTGGGACGGGGCCGCCGACGCCGTGCTGAAGGGGCTCACCGAGGCCGAGTCGGACGCCGGCACGGGGGCAACGGCCAAGACGGACCCGTTCGGCTGGGACACGCTGGGCGCCTCCGGTATTGCCGTCGTCCTCGGTCTGGTGGGCGTACTGCTGTCGCTGCTCGTGTCCGTGTTCGTCGGCCGCGGATTCATCGTCGAACTCCTCGACCTGCGCAACGACGCCCTCGAAGTCGCCGGGCGCCGGCTCCCGCGGGCCATGCGCCGACTGCACGCCGGGCAGGGCGTGGACATCGACGCCGAGGCCCCGATGCGCCGCCTCGTCGGCGACGAACTCGCCCAGGTGGGCACCGCGCTCACCGCCGTGCAGCGTGCCGCGCTCAAGGCCGCCTCCGAGCGCGCCGAACTGCTCAGCGGCATCTCCGGGGTGTACGTCAGCCTCGCCCGCCGCAGCCAGGTGCTGCTGCACCGCCAGCTCGACCTGCTCCACCAACTGGAGCAGCGCCCGCGCGACCCGGCAGAGGTGCAGGAGCTGTACCAGGTCGACTACCTCGCCACCCGGATGCGCCGTCACTCCGAGAGCCTGCTCATCCTGTCCGGTATCGCGCCCGGACGCGGCTGGCGCGACCCCATCCCGCTGCTGGACGTCCTGCGGGCCGCCGTCGCGGAGATCGAGCAGCCGGGCCGGGTCCAGATCTGGGCCTCACCGCCCGCGTCCATCAACGGCGGCTCCGTCGCCGACGTCATCCACCTGCTCGCCGAACTCGTCGAGAACGCGGCTTCCTTCTCACCGCCCAGCTCCATGGTCCAGCTGCGGGCCACCCGGCTGCGCGAGGGCCTCCTCATCGAGATCGAGGACAGCGGCTTCGGCATGAACGAGGAGGGGCTGGGCGAGGCCAACCGCAAGATCCAGTCCGAGAAGGTCGACCTGCTCGACCCCAAGCAGATCGGCCTCTTCGTGGTCAACCGCATCGCCGCCCGGCAGGGACTGCGCGTCGAACTGCGCTCCTCACCGAACGGCGGCGCCACGGCGGCCGTCCTCATCCCCAGCAACTTGATCAGGGACGACATGTCGGCACACGACGCCGCGCTCTCCGCCGGCCAGGACGACGGCCGGTCACTGGCGCCCGCGTCGGCGTTGATCACGCGGCAGCGGGGGTGACGGGCGTGGCGGTTCATGCCGACCCGAGGGGCGCCGCCCTGTGCACGAACGCCCTCCTTGGCCCTCTGTGCGGGCCTGGCTACGCGGGCATCGCCCCGCTCTGTACTGCCTTGCGGTGACGCGCGGTCAGGCGGGAGCCGGACTCGCGGCGGGCGGCGCGGCGCAGGAGGGGTATCGCGAGGAGGAACCCGAGGACTGCCCAGGCGGTCAGTACCAGGGCGACCTTGGGCAGCTCCCATGAGCCCGCCGCCTCGGCGGCCCGTGCGGCGTCCGGCAGCAGCGCCGAGCGCAGGCCCTGCGCCATCCACCTGAGCGGGAAGACAGAGGCCACCTGCTGGACCGGCACGGGCAGCGAGGTGATCGGGAACATCGCTCCTGAGGTGATCAGCAAACCCATCGTGGGCAGCATGATCAACGCCAGCGCCTCGCGCGGGTTGGGCAGCACGGCGCCTATGGCTGCGCCCAGCGGTACGACGGCGAGCAGTCCGAGCGTGGTGACCCACAGCAACGTCAGCCAGCCGCCCGGCCCGTGCGGCAGTGGCCCGTCCACCAGGAGCGCCGCGGCTGCCAGGAGCAGGGCCAGGGTTCCGGCCGCCATGACGACCACCAGCAGGCACTTGGCGACGAGATAGGCCGGTATCCCGCCGGGCGTGGCGCGCAGCCGCAGCAGGGCGCCCTCCTCCCGCTCGGTCACGAGTATCTGCGGGAGGTTGATCAGCCCGATCTGGAACAGCAGATAGGCGGCGAAGCCCGCAAGCACCAGATGGGCCATGGGCGTTTGGGTGCCGGGCACGTTGTCGCTGACGTAGGCCGCGATCAGCAGCGCGACGACCACATTGGTCAGGTGGCCGGACATCTCCTTGGGATTGCGAACGAGGTGCCGCAGCTCGATGCCGCCGCGGAGGAAGCCGGCACGCCAGTAGCGGCGGGCGGGGCGGCCCGGTTTCCTCGTCCCGCCCGACGGGTCGGCCACATCCGCCACGTCCGACGCACCTGCCGCATCAGCCGCGTCCGCCGCATCGGCGTGGTCTGCCGTCTCGGTCTCTTCCGCCTTCTCTGCCTTCTCCGCCTTGCCGGACTTGTCCGTCTTGTTCGTCCCGTTCGTCACGGGCATCCCCCTCATACGGCCTGCGCCTCCCCGTCCATGACTCCGTCCGTGCCGTCGTCCTCCCGATGCACCATGTGCAGATAGGTGTCCTCCAGCGTCGGGCGGCGGACCTCCAGATCGGCGATCGGGCCGTCCGCGTCCCGGTGGAGTTCCCACACCAGCCGCGAGGGGTCCGCGGTGCGTTCGCGTCGGAACGTCCCGTCGTCGGCCGTCCAGCGGACCTCGGCCTGGGCGGCGGCCCGCCGGGCCAGTTCCGAGGGGGTGCCGCAGGCCCGGATCCGGCCGCTGACCAGCATGGCGATCCGGTCGGCGAGCCGCTCGGCCTCCACCAGGTCGTGGGTGGTGAGCAGGACGGTGACGCCTTCGTCGCGGGCCAGCCGTTCGACGAGTACGTGGAACTCGTGCCGTGCCTCCGGGTCGAAGCCGGTGGTCGGCTCGTCCAGGAAGAGGAGTTCGGGGCGCCCGACGATGCCGAGCGCGACATCCAGCCGCCGGCGCTGGCCGCCGGACAGCCGATCCACCTGCTGGTCGGTGTGGTCGGTGAGGCCGACCAGGGCCAGCAGTTCGGCCGGGTCGCGCGGGTCGGGGTAGTACGTCGCGAAGTGCGTCAGCAGCTCGGCGACCCGCCAGCGGCGGTGGTCGCGCCAGGACTGCAGGACCAGTCCGATCCGGCCGCGCCAGGCGTCGTCGCCCCGCTCCGGGTCCGCACCGAGGACGCGGACCTCCCCGGCGGAGCGCTGCCGGAAGCCCTCCAGGATCTCGACGGTGGTGGTCTTCCCGGCGCCGTTGGGCCCGAGCAGTGCGAAGACCTCGCCGCGGTGGATGTCCAGATCGATCCCGTGGAGGACGTCGACTCCGCCGTACGCCATGGTCAGATCGCGTGCCTGGATGACGGGTTGGGCGGTTGCGGTGGTTGGGGTGGATGGAGCGGTCGGGGT
>NZ_JAAKZY010000019.1 GCF_011045015.1 Streptomyces scabichelini
GGGCTCAGCGCACGAGGCAGGGACGCTTGCCGTCGAAGGTCCAGTCCTTGACCAGGTAGCGCATCGCGAGGGCGTCGTCGCGGCCGGAGACCTTCTTCTCCTGGTAGAGGTCATGAGCCGCGAGGAGCCGGTCCATGTCGAGGCGGACGCCGAGGCCGGGGGTGTCCGGGACGGCGACCTCGCCGTCGACGATCCGCGGGGGCTCGGTGGTGAGCCGTTCCAGGCCTTCCTGCCAGATCCAGTGCGTGTCGAGGGCGTTGTACTCCCCCGGGGCGGCGGCTCCGCAATGGGCCATCATCGCCAGGGAGATGTCGAAGTGGTTGTTGGAGTGGCAGCCCCACGTCAGCCCCATCGCGTTGCACAGCTGGGCGACCCGTACCGAACCCTGCATGGTCCAGAAGTGCGGGTCGGCGAGCGGGATGGAGACCGACTGCAACGCCAGCGCGTGGGTCAGCTGCCGCCAGTCCGTGGCGATCATGTTGGTCGCCGTGGGCAGCCCGGTGGCCCGGCGGAACTCCGCGAGGATCTCACGGCCCGAGTAGCCGCCCTCGGCTCCGCACGGATCCTCGGCGTAGGCGAGCGTGCCGACCAGGGGCTTGCACAGCTCGACGGCTTCCCGCAGGGACCACGCGCCGTTCGGGTCGAGGGTGATCCGGGCCTCGGGGAACCGCTCCTTGAGCGCCCGTACGGCCTCGACCTCCTCGCTCCCCGCCAGGACACCGCCCTTGAGCTTGAAGTCGCGGAAGCCGTACCGGTCGTAGGTCGCCTCGGCCTGGCGGACGATCGCCTCGGGAGTCAGCGCCTCCTCGTGCCGGATCCGGTACCAGTCCACGGCCGAGCCGGGCTCGCGGACGTACTCCAGGTCGGTCCGGTCGGGGTCGCCGACGTAGAAGAGGTAACCGAGGACCCGTACGGAATCGCGCTGCTTGCCGTCGCCCAGGAGGGCGGCGACGGGAACCTCCAGGTGTTGGCCCAGGAGATCCAGGAGCGCCGACTCGACCGCGGTGACCGCGTGCACGGTGGTGCGCAGGTCGAAGGTCTGGCTGCCCCTGCCGCCGGAGTCACGGTCCGCGAACCTGTCCCCCACGGCCCGCAGGACGCGCTTGTAGTCGCCCACGCGCGCACCGACGACAAGCGACTCGGCGTCCCGCAGGGTTCGCGTGATCTTCTCGCCACCTGGTACCTCACCCAGTCCCGTACGTCCCTCGGAGTCCTCGATGACGACGACGTTCCGGGTGAAGTACGGACCGTGCGCGCCGGAGAGGTTGAGCTCCATGGAGTCCCGGCCGGCGACCGGATAGACGGCGAACTTGGTGACGATGGGCTGGCTCATGGCTGGTCTCCGAATCACAGGTTGAGGAGGTCCAGGGCCCATTCGACGGCCAGTACGCCGCCCAGGCCGAGGATCGCGAGCACTGTCGTGTAGGTGGTGCGCGCCTTGATCGCGTCGATGACGGACAGGTTGAAGTACTCCTTGAACATCCAGAAGCCCGGATCGTTCACGTGGGAGAAGGCGATCGATCCGCAGGAGACGGCGAGCACCATGACCTCGGGGTGGACTCCGCTGCCCGCGAGCAGCGGCAGCACCACGCCCGAGGCCGTGACGACGGCGACGGTCGCCGAGCCGAGGGCCACGCGGAGGATGACCGCGATGAGCCAGGCGAGGACGATCGGCGAGATGGACCAGCCGTCGGTCGTGTCCTTGATGTAGTCGGATATCCCGCCGTCGACGAGGACCTGCTTGAAGGCTCCGCCCGCGCCGATCACGAGCAGGATCATCGCCATCGCCTGGGCCGCCGACCTGCACGAGGCGCTGACCTCCTCCAGACTGCGGCCGATCCGCGGGCCGAACGCCCAGATCGCGACGCACAGCGTCAGCAGCAGGGCGACCGGCGCCGATCCGATGAAGGCGACGAAGTGCAGGACGGGGCCCGATCCGGAGGTGGCGAGGTCGGTGACCGCGGCGCCGGCGATCAGCACCACCGGGAGCAGCGCCACCGACAGCGACCAGGCCATGCCCGGCATCTCCTCGTCTTCGAAGACGCGATCGCTGACCAGGCCCTTGGGGATGGAGGGGTTCATCGCCCGTACGAACGGAAGGCGCGGCCACACCAGGGCGATCAGCGCGCCGGCCGGAATGGCGATGAACAGGCCGTAGAACAGCGTCAGTCCGACCGACGCGTCGAAGGACGCGGCCACCGCGGTCGGGCCGGGGTGGGGCGGCAGGAAGCTGTGCATGGTGGACAGGGCGATCGACATGGGGAGCCCGACCCACAGCAGGTTCGACCGGGTGACGCGGACGATCGTGAACGCGATGGGCACGATGATGACGAACGCGACCTCGTAGAACATGGTGACGCCGATGAGCATGGCTGTCAGCACCATGGCCACCTGGACCCAGCGCGGGCCGCAGATGTCGAGAAGCTTGTTCGCTATCCGCTGGGCCGCGCCGGAGTCTCCCATCACCCGGCCGACCATGGCGCCGAGCCCGATGGTGAGCATCGTGTCGCCGATCTGGTCGCCGATGCCCGTGGCGAGGACTTCGGGGATCTTCTCCGGCGAAATGCCCTGGACCAGGCCGACACCCACGGCCACGAGCAGGAGAGCGGCGAAGCCGTTGAGTTTCAGCTTCGTCATCAGGAAGAGCAGGATCAGAACACTGATCCCGACGACAACGAGTGGCATGTGCCAGTTCCCCTTTGAACTGTGCGCCGGACGGTGGTGCGCGGGTCGGGGGCGAGTCCGCTCCATGGATGTCCGGTCCATGGATGGTGTCCTCATATGAAGACAGCGTCTATGTATGAGGATGGAGGCTAAGCTTGTGGACGGGAACGGGTCAATGGGTGTGGGCCGACGGATTGCCGACGGACTTACGATCGGCTCATGTCACAGGCTGGGGGCGTACCCGAGGTGAAGTCGGCGGTCCGTACCGTCGCGTTGCTCGAACTGCTCGCCGCGCGGGGCGACCGGCCGGCGCGGCTGCGCGAACTCTCCGAGGAGCTGGGCGTGCCGCGAAGCAGCATGTACGCGCTGCTGCAGACCCTCGTCGAGCACGGCTGGGTCCGCACCGACGCGACGGGGTCGCTGTACGGCATCGGGATCCGCGCGCTGCTCACCGGCACCAGCTATCTCGACAGCGACAGGCGCGTACGTACGGTCCGCCCGTATCTCGACGAGGCGTCGGACGCGCTCGGCGAGACCATCCACCTGGCGCGACTGGACGGCTCGGACGTCGTCTACCTCGCGACCCGGGAGTCCCACGAATACCTGCGCACGATCAGCCGGGTCGGCCGCCGGGTTCCCGCACACGCCGGCGCCCTGGGCAAGGCACTGCTCGCCGAGCGCTCCGACGACGAACTCACCTTGCCCGACGAGCCGTTGACCGCCTTCACGGAGAACACGCACACCACCCGGGCCACGCTGCTCACCGACCTCGCCGAGACACGCGAACGCGGCTATGCGATCGACCGGGAGGAAACCGTCACCGGCATCGCCGGCTTCGGCTTCGCCCTGCGCTACGACACGCCGCCCATGGACGCCATCAGTTGCTCGGTACCCGCGTCCCGGCTCACCGACGAGCACCAGCACCGCATCGTCACCGTCATGCGGGAGATCCGAGCGAAAATCGAGACGCTCCTGCCGTCGGCCTCTCGCGAAGCTGGTTGGCGTTAGCCCTCGTACGGGAGATCCAAGGCGCTATCGCGGGGGCCAGGCCGCGTCGTCCAGTTCGAGACAGGGGTCGATCTCGGCCCGCGCGGGCATGTCGGGAACGTCGTCCCTGGTGCTCAGCGCGGCACGGGCAGCCAGGTGACCGAGGCGCAGCCGCGCGCGTTCGTCGTGGTCTTCCAGTACGCCGGTCAGGTAGCCGGCCGCGAAGGCGTCGCCCGCGCCGACCGGTTCGACGACCCGGGTGGGCAGGGCGGGCACGTACGTCCTGGTGCCACCGGAGTAGGAAGTGGCTCCGTGCTCGGCGTCCTTGACGACGACGAGCGGCGCGGGCCCGAGCAGATCCGCGACGGCGTCCGCCCGTGCGGTGCCCCACAGCGTTTCGGCCTCGTCCCGGCCGACGAACACGATGTCCGCGGCGCGGGCGAGTTTCAGCAGGCTGTCCGCGGCGTCCGCGGTGCCGTTCCGCCACAGGGCGGGGCGGTGGTTGACGTCGAAGGAGATGACCGGCCCACGGCCGGACCCACCGACTCCCGTGATTCCCGGGCCGGTTGCCCGGTGGATGAGGAGCGCCTCCAGGAGCCGGGCGCAGGATTCGGAGAGCGCGGCGGCCACGCCGGACAGGTGCACGATGCGGGCACGGCTCAGTACGGGCGACCGGACCAGGTCAGGGCTCATCAGCGTGGCCGCGGATCCGCCCCGGTAGTAGTGCGTACGAGTGCTGTCAGGGCCCGGATCCTTGAAGTAGACGCCGGTCGGTCGCGCCGGATCGATCTCGACGCCGCTCACATCGACGTTCCGCGAGGCGAGTTCGGACAGAATGCGTTGCCCGAACGGATCGTCACCCACGCGGCTCAGCCAGGCGGCCCGGTGGCCGAGTCCCGCCACCCCGCAGGCGACATTGGACTCGGCTCCACCCACCGTCAGCCTCAGGGTGGGCTGTTCGGCGAGCGGGCGGGCGTCCGGCGGGCTGAAGACGGCCATCGTCTCACCGACACACACGACGTCCGCCGTGACCTGGTCAGGACGGTCGGCAGTGCGGGGTGGGGGCGGCGGCAGGGGCACGGAGCATCCTCCTGAGAGCTGGCGCTGAGGGCTGGCGTTGGGGGTTCAGGTACCGGGCGACATGTCGGCCAGGCGCAGCATCACCTTGCTGCTGTCGCTCGTCGGGTCGGCGGCGACGGCCAGTGCCTGCGCGCCCTGGTCGAGCGGGAAGCGGTGGCTGATCACCGGCGCCACGTCCAGGCCGTCCCGCAGGGCACGCAGGGCGTCGTCGATCTCCTCCACGAAGCGGTAGGAGCCGATCCAGGTGATCTCGCGGGTGACGAGGTCGCCGAGGACCGCGGGCGCGGCCGAGCCGGGCAGGTTCCCGACCTGGACGAGGGTGCCCCCGCGGGCCGTGGCCCGCAGAACCGGGCCGAGCGCGCCCGGTGCGCCGGACGCCTCGAAGACCACCTCCACGTCCTCGGGCAGCCCTTCGCCGCGCGAGAGGTCACGTGTCTCGTCGGCACCCATGGCGCGGGCGACGGCGAGCGAGGAGGCGGCGAGGTCGGCGGCGACGACGGTGCCCGCCCCGAGGTGCCTGGCCGCGGCGACGACCAGGGAGCCGATCGGCCCGGCACCGTTGACGAGGACGCTGCGGCCGCGCAGTTCGGGAACCCGGCCGACGGCGTGCAGTGCGACGGCGAGCGGCTCGGCCAGCGCGCCCTGTTCGGTGGTGACGCCGTCCGGCAGGGGCCGGATCTGCGACGCGCGCACAGCCCGGTACTCGCTGAACCCGCCGTCGGTGTGCGGGTGGAAGGCCGCCGAGCCGAAGTAGCGGACGCGCGGGTGAAGGTTCGTACGTCCTGCGATCCGCTCCGGCAACCGGCCGTCGCCGACCGGCTCTGCCGGGTGGACGGTGACCGGCTGCCCCTCGGCGAGGCCGGTCACCCCGTGGCCGAGTGCGGCGATCCGGCCCGCGACCTCGTGGCCGAGCACCATCGGGTGCTTGAGCGAGGCGGTACCGGATGCCCCGTGCTTCCAGTAGGCGAGGTCGGACCCGCAGATGCCGCCCCACTCCATGGCCAGCAGCACCTCACCCTCGCCCGGCACCGGACGGGGGCGTTCGTCGATCCGTACGTCTCCGGGCCCGTGGACCACGACGGCTTTCATTCCGCTCGTACGACTCATAGGGCTCGTACGGCTCATACGGCGTCCTCCAGCCGGACCAGATCGCGTCCGCGCGTCTCGGGCGAGATGAGCGCGCTGACCAGGGTGATGAGGGAGTAGACGACGAGCATCGCGGCGATGGGCCACCAGCTGCCGGTGACGGCCGTGAGCGTGGCCGCGAGGACCGGGCCGATCGCGGTGGCGAGGATGCCGCCGATCTCCTTGGCGAGCGCGAGCTGGGTGAACCGGGTGCGGGATCCGAAGAGTTCGGCCATCGTCACGCTCTCCAGCGAGAACAGGCCGAGGACACCGATGTTCAGGCCGAGGATCATGCCGAGCATGACCGCCGGAGTGGAACCGGAGCTGATGAGCAGCATCACCGGGAAGGCCACGACGATGGTCAGCACGGTGAGCGCGAGGTACACCGCCCGGCGGCCGTAGCGGTCGCCGAGCAGGCCGACGGCCGGCACGGTGACGAAGCCCAGCAGTGAGCCGTACACGATCGCGTCCGTGGGAACGGACCGCCCGACCGAGAGGTTGGTGGCGATGTACCCGACCAGGAACGTCTGCACCAGGCCGGAGTTGCCCGCCTGGCCGAAGCGCAGTCCCAGCGCGAGGAAGAACGCCTTGCCCTTGCGCTGGCGTATGCCCGCCTCCAGAACGCTGCTTCGGTGCTCGTCGCTCCCGGGGGTCCCGGAGTTCTCAGAGTTCTCGGAGGTCGCGGCGATCGTGGACTCGACCTCGCTGCGGGTCATCGCCACGCCGTCCACGACGTCGGGCCGCTCCTCGAAGACCGGGCTCTCCTTGAGTCCGCGTCGCAGCCAGACCGCGAACACCATGAGGCCGAAGCTCAGCAGGAAGGGCAGGCGCCAGCCCCAGGACAGCAGTTGCTCCTCGCTGAGCACGGCGAGCAGGATCGCCCACAGCCCGGAGGCGGCCAGCGTCCCGGAGTTGGTGCCGAGCGACACCAGGGAGGAGATCAGCCCGCGCCGCTTGACGGGGGCGTACTCGGCGAGCATGACGGTCGCTCCGGCGATCTCGGCTCCCGCGCCGAAGCCCTGGGCGAGCCGGAGCACCACGAGCAGGATCGGCGCGAGGATGCCGATCATGGCGTAGGTGGGCAGGGCGCCGATCAGGGTGGTGGAGGCGCCCATCAGCAGAATGGTGATGTACAGGACCTTCTTGCGGCCGAGACGGTCGCCCATCCGGCCGAAGTAGACGGCACCGGCGAGCCTGGCGACATAGCCGACGCCGTAGGTGGCCATCGCGGCGATCAGGCCGATCGCGGGGCTGACGTCCGGGAAGAAGATCTTGTTGAAGACGATCGCGGCGGCCAGCGAGTAGAGCTGGAAGTCCATGAACTCCATGGCCGTGCCGAGCCAGCCGGAGACGGCGGCCTTGGTGAGGTCGCGTGTCGTCCGCTGGGCGGTACTCGATGGCTGCGCGGCGGTGACGCTGTCCTTCATGTGAACTCCGTTGTTCAGGCACTGCGTTGAGCGGGTGGAACGCGGGGAAAGCGTGGAGAAAGGGACAAAGGGGGGGAAGGGGTGCGGGTGTTGCGGGTGTTCAGATGTCGACGCGGCCCGCCCGCAGGGCGGAGAGGCGGTCCGCGACGGCTGTGGTGAGGGCTGTGTCATCCGCCAGGTCGGCCGCGCCGACGACGCGCAGCAGTGCGCTCACCGTCTCCGCGGGACGTGCGGCCAACGCCCAGCAGGCGGCGAGCGCGTCGCGCGCGGGGTCGGTGATGTCGCTGGGCGGGCGTGTGGCGTTGACCCAGCCGGCGAGGGCGAGTTCGAGCACCGGGGTGGCCGCGCCGCGCGCCCGCAGGGAACGCAGGGCGGGCAGCCAGCGTTCGGTGATCTTCACCGATCCGTCGGAGGCGATCTGCCGCAGCAGGTGGTGCATCGCGGGATTGCGGAAGCGTACGACGAGGTCGTCGGCGTACGTCCCCGGATCGGGACCGCCGGCGGGCAGGGTGGGTGCGACCTCCGCGCACAGCGCCCTGACCAGGTGCTCGCCCCAGTCGGTCGCCATGGCGTCGGCGATCGTGGTGCGGCCCGCGGCCAGGCCCAGGCAGGCCAGCGCCGAGTGGGAGCCGTTGAGCAGCCGCAGCTTGGTGAGCTGGTACGGCGCGACGTCCGGCACGAACAGGGCGCCGTCCAGCTCCCAGGGCGGCCGGGGTGCGGCGAAGGAGTCCTCCAGGACCCACTGCCGGTAGGGCTCGCCCACCACGGGGACGGCGTCGTGCACCCCGAGCGCGGCACCGGCCGCCGCCCGGTCGGCGTCGGTGGCCGCGGGTACGATCCGGTCGACCACGGTCGAGGGGAAGGCTACGGCTTCGGCCAGCCGGTCCAGGATCTCCGCGCGGTCCGGCCAGGCGGAGGCGCGGACGAAGTCGGACACGACCCGGCTCAGCGCGACGCCGTTGTCCGCCATGTTGTCGCAGGACACGACGCTGACCGGAGATGCGTCGGCGCGCATGCGGGCGGCAAGGCCGGCGGCCAGGCGTCCGACCACGGTGGTGAGTTGGCCACCTGGGGCCGCTGCCAGGTCGGCGGCGACTGCCGGGTCCGTCGTGTCCAGACCGCCGGTCCGCGCCGACCGGTGGTAGCCCTTCTCCGTGACGGTCAGCGTCACGACCGTCACCTCGGGGTCGGCGAGCAGGGCGTCCACGGCGGCGGCGTCCGGGCGCATGGCGAGCGCGCCGGTGACCGCGCCGACGACACGGGAGAGGCTGCCGCCGGGCCGGCGTTCCGTGAGGGAGTACAAGCAGTCCTGGTCCCGCAGTGCGCGCACCGTCTCGGCCGACCGGGGTGCGACGGCGGTGATGCCCCAGGGTTCGCCTGAGCAGGCGGCGGCGTTCTCGGTGTAGACGACCTGGTGCGCCCGGTGGAAGGCGCCGAGTCCGAAGTGGACGATGCGCGTGCGCAGTTCGGCGGGATCGGCCGCGGGACGCTGTTCGGGGGCGAGCCCGGCGAGCGCCTTGCGGTTGAGCGGGGGAAGTCCGGCGGCGCTCACCAGTCGTGCACCGAGCCGTCGAGGCGGCGCGCGACCGGGAGGTAGCGCCTCTGGTACGGGAAGCGCTCGGCGGCCTTCTCGTCGTACTCGACACCGAGACCGGGCTCGTCGGAGGGGTGGAGCATGCCGTCGGCGAACGTGACGCCGGTGCGGAAGACCTCGGCGGTCTCGTCCGGGTGGCCCATGTACTCCTGGATGCCGAAGTTCGGCACGGCGATGTCGAGGTGCACGGCGGCGGCCATGCTCACGGGCGAGAGGTCCGTCGCGCCGTGGGAGCCGGTCCGTACGTGGTAGAGGGCGGCGAGGTCGAAGATCCGCCGCAGGTGCGTGATACCGCCCGCGTGCACCACGGTGGTGCGTACGTAGTCGATGAGCTGTTCCGTGATCAGGTGCTGGACGTCCCAGATCGAGTTGAACACCTCCCCCACCGCGATCGGTGTCGTGGTGTGCCGGCGGATGAGGCGGAAGGCCTCCTGGTTCTCGGCCGGGGTCGGGTCCTCCATCCAGAACAGCCTGCATGCCTCGACGCTCTTGCCGAAGCGGGCCGCCTCGATCGGGCTGAGCCGGTGGTGGATGTCGTGCAGGAGGTGGAAGCCGAAGCCGAAGCGTTCCCGCACCGCTTCCAGATAGGCGGGCGCGAACCCGAGGTAGGCCTCGGTGTCCCAGGGCTGTTCGTCGGGGAGCTCCGTTGCCGCGGGTTCGTAGACCTTGCCCTTGCGGATGCCGTAGGTCCCGCCGACGTCGGGTACCGCGGCCTGGGCGCGGACCGCCCTGTAGCCCAGCTCCAGGTAACGCTCGACGTCGTCCAGCAGTGACGGTACGTCCGTGCCGCTGGCGTGCGAGTAGACCAGGACGCCGTCCCGGGACCGTCCGCCGAGGAGCTGGTAGACGGGTAGCCCGGCGGTCTTGCCCTTGATGTCCCACAGCGCGGTGTCGACGGCGGAGATGGCCGTCATGGTGACGGGGCCGCGCCGCCAGTAGGCGCCCCGGTAGAGGTACTGCCACATGTCCTCGATGCGGGCGGGGTCCTTGCCGATCAGCAAGGGGACGAGGTGGTCGCGCAGGTAACTGGCGACGGCCAGCTCACGCCCGTTGAGCGTGGCGTCACCGAGGCCGGTCACACCGTCGGTCGTGGTGATGCGCAGCGTGACGAACGTGCGCCCGGGCGAGGCGACGAACACCTCGACGCGCTCGATCTTGCTCACCGGTGGCTCTCCTTACAGGCGGCGGCTCATACGCCGGGAATGTGCCCGGCGCACAGGGACCCATACTGTCGGGCAGTACTTGTATACAAGCATCTGTCGCACAGCACGGCAATACCCGTGTCATCGATACGATGGGCTCATGGCCCCACCGAACCGGCAGCGGACGAACCGGCGCGCGATCTACACGACGCTGCGTCAGATGGTTCTGACCCTCGAACTCCCGCCCGGCGCCGCCCTGTCGGAGAACGAGCTCGCCGCGTCGCTCGGTGTGAGCCGCACGCCGGTACGGGAGAGCCTGATCCTTCTCGCGCAGGAGGGCCTGGTGCAGGTCTTCCCGCAGATCGGGTCGTTCGTCTCCCGGGTGGACCCGGCGCAGGTCGCGGACGCCCAGTTCCTGCGGGAAGCCGTCGAACTCGCCTCGCTCGACGACCTGCCGCCCGAGCTCGACCCGGCGCTCGTCACGGAACTGCGCGGCAACCTGGAACAGCAGCAGCGCGCGGACCTCGGACTCGAGGAGTTCTTCGAGCTGGACGAGGCCTTCCATCAGGGCCTGATGCGGCTGAGCGGCCATGGCAACGCCTGGACGACCGTCGCCGCCGCCAAGGGCCATCTGGACCGGGCCAGGCGCCTCGGCCTCCACGAGAACGTGTCGCCCGCCGTGTTCGCCGCCCAGCATCACGAGATCTTCGACGCGGTCGTCGGCGGTGATGTGCCGCTCGCGCGCACCGCGATGCGCTCCCACCTGCGGGCCGTCTTCAGCGACATCGAGCGCATCCGCGCCCACTCACCGGAGCTGTTCGCCTCCGGCCCCTCGAAGGCACCGGTGCGCCGGAACGTCGTGGTCTGGGAGTAGCCGTCCCAGGAGCCCCCCTGTTCCCGGAACGGGACGGGTGGTCGATGCGGTCCATCGGCAGCCGCCGCCGGTCGGCGTTCCATCGTGCCCCTGGCACCCTTTGGACGGCATACCACGCCATAGCGGTACAAACATCGCGCGACGCGGCACAAAATTAGAACCATTCTTTTTCTTGAGTCATTCGTGTTTGTCGAGGTAGGTTTGCGTCATGACCACATCCCGGCAGCCCCCGACCACCGCCGAGGAGCTGCGCGGTGTCGGCCTGCGGGTGACGTCCGCCCGTGTCGCACTGCTCGAGACCGTCCGGGGCGGTGACCACCTCGGAGTCGAGGCGATCGCCTCCGGGGTGCGTGATCGCGTGGGCCACATCTCCCTGCAGGCCGTGTACGACGCCCTCCACGCACTGACCGCGGCGGGACTCGTACGCCGCATCGAACCGCCCGGCAGCCCGGCCCGGTTCGAGGGAAGGGTCGGCGACAACCATCACCACCTGGTGTGCCGGTCGTGCGGCGTCGTCGCCGACGTCGACTGTGCGGTCGGCCACGCCCCCTGCCTGACCGCGTCCGACGACCGCGGCTTCTCGGTCGACGAGGCCGAGGTCGTCTACTGGGGCCTGTGTCCCGGCTGTTCCACCGCCCGCAGTGCCTGAGCACCATGATTCACCTAGTTGAGAAGGACTCCCATGGCTGAGAATCCCGATGCAATCGTCACCGACCCCAAGACGGAGGGCACAGGTGGCTGCCCGGTCGCGCACGGGCGCGCTCTGCACCCGACGCAGGGCGGCGGAAACCGCCAGTGGTGGCCGGAGCGGCTCAACCTGAAGATCCTTGCCAAGAACCCCGCGGTGGCCAACCCGCTCGGCGAGGAGTTCGACTACGCCGAGGCGTTCAAGTCCCTCGACCTCGCCGCCGTGAAGCAGGACATCGCGGAGGTGCTGACGACCTCGCAGGACTGGTGGCCGGCCGACTTCGGCAACTACGGCCCGCTCATGATCCGTATGGCCTGGCACAGCGCGGGCACCTACCGCATCAGCGACGGCCGCGGCGGCGCCGGCGCCGGGCAGCAGCGCTTCGCCCCGCTGAACAGCTGGCCGGACAACGGCAACCTGGACAAGGCGCGCCGTCTGCTGTGGCCGGTGAAGAAGAAGTACGGCCAGAACATCTCCTGGGCCGACCTCATGATCCTCACCGGCAATGTCGCCCTGGAGCAGATGGGCTTCGAGACCTTCGGCTTCGCCGGCGGCCGTGAGGACGTCTGGGAGCCCGAGGAGGACGTGTACTGGGGTCCCGAGACCACCTGGCTCGACGACCAGCGCTACACCGGCGACCGCGAGCTGGAGAACCCGCTCGGCGCCGTCCAGATGGGCCTCATCTACGTCAACCCGGAGGGCCCGAACGGCAACCCGGACCCGATCGCCGCGGCCCGCGACATCCGTGAGACGTTCCGCCGGATGGCGATGAACGACGAGGAGACGGTCGCCCTGATCGCGGGCGGTCACACCTTCGGCAAGACGCACGGCGCGGGCCCGGCGGACGCCGTCGGCGACGACCCCGAGGCCGCCTCCATGGAGGAGATGGGCCTGGGCTGGAAGAGCACCCACGGCACCGGCAAGGGCGGCGACGCCATCACCTCCGGCCTGGAGGTGACGTGGACGGAGACGCCCACGCAGTGGAGCAACAACTTCTTCAAGAACCTGTTCGAGTACGAGTACGAGCTCACCCAGAGCCCGGCCGGCGCGAACCAGTGGGTGGCGAAGAACGCCGAGGCGATCATCCCCGACGCACACGACGCGTCGAAGACGAAGCTTCCGACGATGCTCACCACCGACCTGTCGCTGCGCTTCGACCCGATCTACGAGCCGATCGCGCGCCGCTTCTACGAGAACCCCGACCAGTTCGCGGACGCCTTCGCCCGCGCCTGGTACAAGCTGACCCACCGCGACATGGGCCCGAAGTCGCTGTACCTCGGCCCGGAGGTCCCGGAGGAGACCCTGCTGTGGCAGGACCCGCTGCCTCAGGCCCAGGGTGAGGTCATCGGCGCCGCGGACATCGCGTCGCTCAAGGCCAAGCTCCTCGACTCGGGTCTGACCGTCTCGCAGCTGGTCAGCACCGCGTGGGCGTCGGCCTCGACGTTCCGCGGCAGCGACAAGCGCGGCGGCGCCAACGGTGCGCGCATCCGCCTGGAGCCGCAGCGCAGCTGGGAGGCCAACGACCCCGACCAGCTCGCGACGGTCCTGCGCACCCTGGAGAGCATCCAGCAGGAGTTCAACTCCGGTGCCAAGAAGGTCTCCCTGGCCGACCTGATCGTCCTCGGCGGCTCGGCGGCCGTGGAGAAGGCCGCCAAGGACGCGGGCGTCGACATCGAGGTGCCCTTCACCCCGGGCCGCGTGGACGCGACGGAGGAGCACACCGACGCGGAGTCGTTCGCCGCGCTTGAGCCGTCCGCCGACGGGTTCCGCAACTACCACGGCAAGGGCAACCGGCTGCCGGCCGAGTACCTGCTGCTCGACCGTGCCAACCTGCTCACCCTGAGCGCCCCCGAGACGACGGCCCTCGTCGGTGGTCTGCGCGTCCTGGGCGCCACCCACCAGCAGTCGCAGCTCGGCGTGCTCACCGAGACGCCCGGCAAGCTGACGAACGACTTCTTCGTCAACCTGCTCGACCTGGGTACGACGTGGAAGGCGACGTCCGCCGACCAGACCACGTTCGAGGGGCGCGACGCCGCCACGGGCGAGGTCAAGTGGACGGGCACCCGTGCCGACCTCGTCTTCGGCTCGAACTCCGAGCTGCGTGCGCTCGCGGAGGTCTACGCGAGCGATGACGCGAAGGAGAAGTTCGTGAAGGACTTCGTCGGGGCGTGGGACAAGGTCATGAACCTGGACCGGTTCGACCTCGTCTGAACGATCTGATCACGACGTCCGGGCCGGCCGACGCAAGTCGGCCGGCCCGGACGCATCTTTGATCACGGCCCGCGCAGGTCAGCCCGCGCGGGTCACTCGTCGTTCACCCAGCGCATGAGCCGCCGCAAGGGGTGGAAGCCGTCGTGGGAGAGGCCCGGCGGCATGCCGCCCGCCCTGCCGAGGGAGACCACGCGCTGCACGCCTGCGCAGGCCAGGGCGTCGCGCAGTTCCGCCTTGCGGGCATCGGGGTACACGCCGACCGTCTGGGTGGCGACACCGGCATACGCGACGGCGTCGGAGAGGGCGGCGACGGGGACGACGTTGACGATCTTGCCGTCGGGATGGAACTCGACCGGTTCGGGAGAGCGGATGACCAGGCCCCCGCCGTCGTATCCGCCCCACACCCGGTATTCGGGCGCCAGAGACCGCAGTACGTCGATCTCCTCGCGGAGTTCCGCGGGAACCCGCGGCCCGTCGGCCGAGCTGAACTCCCGGGCGATCCCCAGACGTTCGCACAGCAGCGCGGCGTAGCGGTCGGCCTGCTCCTCGGAACCCTCGACGAACTGGAAGCGGCTGGCCACACAGGCCTGCTGGTTGAAGAACGTGGCGTCGACAGCGGCCGCGTCGGCGGCCCGGTCCAGGGCCTCGGCGGACGCGAAGGCCTCGCGGCCGATCACCGAGATGGACGTCTTGGGATCGAAGGAGACGAGTTCGAATCCCGGCCCCACGTATCTCAGCGCACCGCGGATGGTGGCCTCACCGCCCCAGGCGACCAGCTTGTCGAAGAACTGCGGCCGGAACAGCACGCTCTCCACGGCCTCGTCGCCGCCGCGCCAGTACACCGCGGAGAACGAGCGCACCACGGGGTGACCGGGCGCCACCGAGGCCATCGTGCGCAGGATCGCGGTCGCGGTGAACAGGTCGTTCGAGGGCAGTTTCAGCAGGTTGACGCCTTTGGTGAGGGCACCGCGCACGACGGACATCGCCGCGACGCCGGGGGCGTTGCCGGCGATGATGTGCACCAGACGCGGGGGAAACGCGCGGATGGCCGAGGTCCGGCCTTCGGGCAGCCGCACCTCGCGCCAGCCGTCGAGCATCTCCGCCCCGCCGAGTTCGTGGTCTATCTGGGCGTACAGGGCGGGCCGCTGGAAGCCGCGCCACAGCGCGGCGTAGGCGCGTTCGAGCACCTCCCCGGGGAGCGGGCTGACCCGGACCAGGCGGTCGAGCGCCTCGGCGAGCAGACCGTCCCGGTCCGCTTTGAGTGCCTCCCCGGTCTCCACCAGCAGGTCGACGATCTCCGCGACGGGCATGTGGAAGGCGGGGCCGGGTTCGGTACGGGGCCACACCAGGCGGTCCAGGTCGAGTGCCGGCGTGGTGAAGGCCGCGCCGGGGCGGCCGTGGCGCGTGTGCGGGGTCCGGTCGGCCTCGCCGCGGACGACGTGCACCACGGCCACCGGACCGTCCGCCTCCTGCCGTCCGGCCGCTTCGGTGCCGTCAAGCGTCGTCCCGGTCATCCGTGGATCATCCCCCGCACGTAGGAGTCGAGCGTCGCGGCGCAGGTGATCTTGTCGTCGCCGCCGAGGTCCCCGTACCGATGGATGTCCGGCAGGACGACGGGTCCCGGTCGGCCGCAGTCGCACGGCGAGAAGTCCACGAAGACGCGGTCGCCGGTGATCAGTCCGCCCCAGCGTCCGGACAGGGAGACGTCCAGGAAGGCGAACCGGCCCTCCACCACGCCGTGTCCGGTGTTCAGCAGCTTCTCGCCCGCCTCGTCGAGGACCAGCGGAATCACCCACGGGGGCACGTGGTAGCGGCCCTTCTCGCAGGCCGGGCAGGAACCCTGCAGCTCCGTCATGCCGTAGCTGCGCACCCGCCGGACGCCGTGGTAGAAGGCGGCCAACTGCTGCTGGTAGTCGTCGGGCAGCGCACGGCCCTTGTTGCCACCACCGCTGAGCACCAGGGTGTCCGGGTGCAGGCCTCCGTCGGGCACGCCTCGGGCCCGCAGTGCCTGGATCAGGGCGAACTGCTGGTTGTTCATCCCGGCGATCAGCAGCGGCTCGTCACGGTGTTCGGCGATGTCGTCGACGATCCGGGCCACGGCCGCGCCCAACTCCTGCTCCCGCGCCTCGGACGAAGACTCGAAGGAGCTGATCTCCTGCGGGGTCGCGGTGCCCTCGGCCATCCGCCGGCGCAGCAGCGCGCTGCTCAGCAGCTCGGACACCCTCAGTGGCTCGTCGGTCAGCAGCCGGGTCTCGCCGGGCCGCGCGAAGACCTCCGCGTGCCAGAGGAAGCCGTCGATGGAACGCATCGGGCCGCTCGCCGGAGCCAGCAGATAGCCGCGCCTCGTGGGCTTCGGCGGCAGTGGGTCGGGCCAGCAGGTGAGGTGCTCCAGGATGTCGTGCAGGAATACCAGGTCGCTCGTGTCGCAGTTGAGGAAGGACACCTTCCCGGACGTACCGCTGGTGATGTACGGCCGGTGACCGGTGGCCGTGACACGTTCGGTCCATTCGTCGATGTCCCGTACGCCCTCGACGTCGACGTCGTCCGGCTCGACGACGGACACGGTCGAGTACCAGCGCAGCAGCCGATCCCACCGGCCACCGTCGATGAGGGAGACGGGGTACGACTTGTAGCTCGTGTGCGAGAACAGCAGCGGCACGAGATCGTCGAAACCGGTGACCTCGCGGACGCCGGTCTCCTCCGCGCGGGTACGCAGCAGCGGGATCCGCTCACGGTGCGCGGCGAAGGCCTCCCGGGCGGCTTCGAGCTGCAACTCCCGCACTTCCTCGGCGGGACGGCCGAAGGCGTCGCCGGACGGGACCAGGGCCCGGATCTGCTCGCGTGCGCTTGACACAGACATCACCTCAATCAGTTGGCGCGATGACGAGGTCGAGATGGCGAACAGCATGAAGGCCAGGCATCAGTTAGTGAAGTACTCTCGGAGTAATTATTTAAATAAATAGCCTGTCTCGCTTGCGGACCGCTCGCGAAAAAGGGCCTCCGCAGGCTGTTCGCCTGCGAAGACCCTTCACAACCGGCGGGCCGCCGTGCGTGTCGGTGCGGGTCAGCTTCCGGTGAGGGTGACCGCCACGGACGTGATGTTCAGCGGGAACCGGGCGATCGGAGTCGGTTCACCGGTGACGAGGTTGACGCTGTAGAGCGTCGGGGTGCTCGCGCCGTACGGGGTGAGCGAGGCGAACGCAGCGACCGACGTCGTCTTGCCGTTGGTCAGGTAACTGAAGATGTCCAGGCCCGCGTTGGGCTGCGCGTCGAAGCCGAGGGAGCCGACCGTGGACAGCGTGCCGTTGTTGGCCGGCGCCTGGAGGACGAGGTTGTCCGTCGTGGTGTCGATGCCGTACAGGAGCGTCCCGGTGGCGGCGACCAGGTCGTTGTTCGTGTAGCCGGACGCGGTGACGCCCCGGGTCGGCCCGGTGAGCGGCGGGGTGGTCAGCGTGGTGTCCTCGACCGTGGTGTGGTCATTGAGGTTGTGCCGCAGGTTCTGGCCATTGTCGCTGACGACCCGGAGCCGGTCGGCCGCCGGGTTGAAGTCGAAGCCGAAGTTGGTGCCGTACAGCGGGACTTGGAGCTGGGAGACCTTGGTGACCACCACGTCGGAGGTCTGCGGCGGGGTCTTGATCGTGTAGATGCCGCCCTTCTCACCGAGGCCGTACATCAGGCCGTTCTGGACCCGGTGGTCGATGGCGAGCAGCTTGGTGTCGCCACTGAGGCCGGTGATGACCTGGACCCAGTCGAGCCGGTCCGGCCGGTCCGTGGTGAAGGTGGCCATCAGGCTGCCGTCGCCGGTGATCCCGAAGGCCCGCAAGCTGGGCGTGGCGGTGGTGGCGGCCGAACCGGTGCCGGGCGCGCTCACCAGCAGTGCCGCGGAAACGGACAGGACCGCGGCCGCCGCCGCGAGTCTCTTTCTGATTCCTGCTTTCATCAGTGTTCCCCTCCCGTTCGATCGAATGCCATCGAGGAAAATTGCACACGCGATGCGAATCTCTGCGAATGCGAATTTCGGCATGTTGACGACTGTCATTTAGCCGCCTTCACCGCAGCTCCACAACCGGATCAAGGAACAACGCCGCCTTGATTCGGAAACTTTGCGCACCATGACAAATACCCGGGCAGGTCAAAGGCCGTCGATTCACGCGAAGTGATAAAACCACGTCCGGATTTCGCCTGTCGATCCGCTCACCTGCGATGGCAGGCTCCCGCCCATGGGAAGCCTCTTCGCCGAACTGACCCGGCAGGCGCCGACCAACGCCCGCCGTGAGGTCGAGACGTATCTGCGCGAGATTCCGGAGTTCCGTTCGTGGGAAACCAACCCCCGGGCCAAAGCAGAGACGATGGAATACTCGGTGTGGCTGCGGCGCCGCACGATCGAGCTGTCTCCGGACAACAGCGAGCTGACCGACGACGACCTCCGCTACATCGCGACCATCGGCGAGGTACGGGCCGATGCCGGAATGTCCTCGGATTCGCGGCAGCAGGTACTGCAACTGCACACCATGCTCATGCTGCGCGACATCCATGAGGCGGCCGAGGGCCTGCGCGGCGGCGATGTCGAGGAACTCATGCAGGTGATGACCTGGTTCGCCCCGCAGGGCGACCGCGGCATCGTCGCCTACCGACACGGCTTCGTGACGGTGCTGCGCCGCCGACTGCCCTACGTCGAACAGGTCGCCCTGCTGGCCAGGTCACTGCTGACCGGCGACCCCATGGCCGCGGACCTCGCAGCCGCCCTCGACCTGGAACTCCCCGAATTCTGCGCCGTCACGGTGATCCGCGTGCCGGACCGCCCCTTGGGCGACCATGATCTGGACATCGAGATCGAAACGCTCGTGAAGACACACCGGGTACCGGCCGTCTGGTATCCGGAGAGCGGCACGAAGGGCGGTGAGCTGATCGCCGTCGTGCCGTGTGCCGACGAGGAGATACGGCTGCCCTCGGCACCCGGCGCCGTAGCCGACCTCGTCGGGGACTTCGCCGAGGCACTCGGCCGCCCCTGCGCCGCCGGCACCGCCACCGCACCGCTCGACGAACTCCCCGCCGCCCTCAAACGGGCCCGCCGGATCAGCAAGACGGCCCCGCTGGGGAAGCCGTCCCGCCGATTGCGGCCGTCCACCATGGCGGACGTCTTCGTCGAACTCGCGGTCGCGGACGTGCCGTTCATCGACGCCTGGCTCCACACAGTGGCCCGGAGGCTCGAACCGGGCCCGGACCTCGTGACCACGCTCGATGCCTACTACCGCCACGACATGAACCGCGGCGCGGCGGCAGCGTCCCTCAACGTCCACCCGCGCACCCTGGACTACCGCCTGCGCCGGGTCGGTGAACTCACCGGTATCGACCCGGGTTCGGCGCACGGCATACGCACGCTCAGCGCCGTCGTGACGCGGCGGCTGTCGGACGCGTGGGCCTGACTCCGCGCCGAGCGACACCGTCACCCCCATACCGGAGTGACACCGTCACTCCCGTACCGACAGCGCATCCACGGTCCCATGATGCAGACCCTGCGCACGGCGTGCCAGGCGTTGCCCGGAAACCACTCGATTCCGAAGGCGCAGGCGCAGGCCCCGCGTCCGGCGGATGCGCACCTCGGCGCCAGCCGAAGCGCCTGACCCAATACGGCGCGCCCCACACACACGCCCGCAAGGCCACCGAGCGGTAGCTGCCCTGAGCTGATCAGATCCCCCTGGCCGGTGCGCCTGCGGAGCGGCTCACCACTCCGGACCGGCCCTCCTGCACTCCAACGCGCGCGGGCCCGGTCACGGTTGTGGAAGCGCCACCGGCGCGGACACTCCGCGCCACGCCGCTCCATGGGCCACTGCACGGCCGGCCATCGCGCACGGCCTCATGCTCTCTCCGGATTCATGGCGCACAGGAGGCAGCGAGGTCGCCGCATTGCGACAGCGTCACCTAATTGTTATGGCGGATGACAAATAGCGCCTCCCGCACTCTGGCGCACGGGTTCCGGAGCGCCGTAAGTTCCCGCTCACAACATTCAGCCGGGCGGATCACCCGACACCCGGCAATTCCCCCGAGAGCGCGCTTCTCGCCTTCCTTCTCACCACCCTCGTACGTCCGGTCGTCCGGCCGTAACACCAGAAAGGACCCTGCCCATGCGCAAGGGACTCCTCCTCACCGCCGCCTCGGTAGTGCTGGTCAGCTCGCTCACCGCCTGTGGCGACGACTCGTCGAGCGGCAGCGACTCCGGCTCCGGCTCCGACGCCAAGCCGAAGATCGGTGTGATCCTCCCGGACAGCAAGTCCTCGGCCCGCTGGGAGACCGCGGACCGCAAGTACCTGTCCGAGGCGTTCAAGGCCGCGGGCGTCGAGTACGACATCCAGAACGCGCAGGGCGACAAGCAGGAGTTCCAGACCATCGCGGACCAGATGATCACCAGCGGGGTGAACGTCCTGGTGATCGTGAACCTGGACAGCGGCACGGGCAAGGCGGTTCTGGACAAGGCCAAGGCGCAGGGCGTCGCCACGATCGACTACGACCGGCTCACCCTCGGCGGCTCCGCCCAGTACTACGTGAGCTTCGACAACACCGCGGTCGGCAAGCTGCAGGGCGAGGGCCTCAGCAAGTGCCTGACCGACATGAAGGCCGAGAAGCCCATCGTCGCCACGCTCAACGGCTCCCCGACGGACAACAACGCCACTCTCTTCGCCGAGGGCTACAACGGCGTCCTCGACCCGAAGTACAAGTCGGGCGACTACGTGAAGGGCCCGGACCAGTCCGTTCCGGACTGGGACAACGCCCAGGCCGGCACCATCTTCGAGCAGATGCTCACCAGCGAGCCCAAGGTCGGCGGCGTGCTCGCCGCCAACGACGGTCTCGGCAACGCGGCCATCGCCGTCCTGCGCAAGCAGAACCGCAACGGCGAGGTCCCGGTCACCGGCCAGGACGCCACCGTGCAGGGCCTGCAGAACATCCTCGCGGGCGACCAGTGCATGACCGTCTACAAGGCGGTCAAGAAGGAGGCCGACGCCACGGCCAGGCTCGCCATCTCCCTCGCCAAGGGCGAGAAGGGCGAGACAAACGCGACCGTCGAGGACCCGGAGGGCAAGCGCAAGGTCCCGTCCGTGCTGGAGACGCCGGTGGCCATCTACAAGGACAACGTCAAGGACGTCGTGGACGACGGCTTCGTCACCAAGGCAGAGCTGTGCACGGGCAAGTACGCCGCCCTGTGCGCAAAGGCCGGCATCAAGTAGCCCTGACCGGCCGGCCGGACCGTCACCCCTGGTCCGGCTGCCCGACCGCGGGCCCCGGGGGCTCCCACCTCCCCCGGGGTCCGCGACCTCACGACCGTAAGGAGCCGTCTTCCATGACAGCGACCCCGATCCTTCGGCTGCGCGGGATCGACAAGAGCTTCGGCGCCGTGCAGGTACTGCACGACGTGTCCTTCGACGTCCACCCGGGGGAGGTGACCGCCCTCGTCGGAGACAACGGTGCGGGCAAGTCCACCCTGGTCAAGTGCATCGGCGGGATCCACCCGTTCGACGGCGGCGAGTACTGGTTCGAAGGTGAGCAGGTCCAGGTGCACAGCCCGCGCGAGGCGGCGGCCATGGGCGTCGAGATCGTGTACCAGGATCTGGCGCTCTGCGACAACCTCGACATCGTGCAGAACATGTTCCTCGGCCGCGAGAAGCGCCGGGGACTCGTCCTGGACGACGCGACGATGGAGGAGATGGCCGCCCAGACCCTCGAAGGGCTGTCGGTCCGCACCGTCAAGTCCATCCGCCAGCAGGTCTCCAGTCTCTCCGGCGGCCAGCGACAGACCGTGGCCATCGCCAAGGCCGTGCTGTGGAACAGCAAGGTCGTCATCCTGGACGAGCCGACCGCCGCGCTCGGTGTCGCCCAGACGGCACAGGTCCTCGAACTGGTCAGGCGGCTGGCCGACAACGGTCTCGCCGTGGTCCTGATCTCGCACAACATGAACGACGTCTTCGCGGTGTCCGACCGGATCGCCGCCCTCTACCTGGGCCGGACGGCCGCCCAGGTCAGCACGTCGGACGTGACGTACTCCCAGATCGTCGAACTCATCACCTCAGGCCGCAGCGGGGACCTCGGCCTCGCCCACAGCAACGGAGTCACCGCATGACCGCCGCAGTCGCCCCCGAGAAGCCGGACCTGCCGCGCGGTCCCGGTACGTCGAAGAAGAACGGAGCGGCCGAGGTCGCGAGTCTGCGCTCGGTCGCCCGGAACTACGTCGAGCGGGTACGGGGCGGCGAGTTGGGCGCCCTCCCCGCGGTACTCGGCCTGATCGTCCTGTGCGTGTTCTTCGCCGCCCTGCGCCCGGTCTTCCTGTCCGAGCTGAACTTCGCCAACCTGCTGACCCAGGGCGCGGGCAGCATCGCCATCGCCATGGGCCTGGTCTTCGTCCTCCTCCTCGGCGAGATCGACCTGTCCGCGGGGTACGCCAGCGGGGTCTGCGCCGCCGTTCTGGCCATCCTGCTCACCGACCACGGATGGCCCTGGTACGGCGCGGCCGGGGCGGCGATCCTCAGCGGCACGGTCATCGGCCTGCTGCTCGGCGTGCTGGTGGCGAAGGTCGGCATCCCCTCCTTCGTGGTCACCCTGGCCGCCTTCCTCGGGTTCCAGGGCATCGTGCTGATGCTGCTGAAGGAAGGCACCAACATCTCCATCCGGGACCAGACGATCCTGGCCGTCGCCAACAACAACCTCTCCCCCGCGCTGGGTTGGGTACTGCTCGCCGTCAGTGTCGGGGCGTACGCGGCGATCCAGCTCCGGAAGAACCGCAACCGCCGGCGGCGCGGGCTCGCCCCCGCCCCACTCACCCTGCTCGCGGTCAGGATCGGCGGCCTGGCGGTGCTCGGTGCGATCGCCGTCCACCTGCTCAACCAGGAGCGCAGCCGCAACGTCATCGTCGACTCGCTCAAGGGCGTGCCGATCGTGGTGCCGGTCATCGCCGTCCTGCTCGTCGCCGGTACGTTCCTGCTCCAGCGCACCTCGTTCGGCCTGCACATCTACGCGGTGGGCGGTAACGCCGAGGCGGCCCGCCGGGCCGGCATCAACGTGTCGGCCATCCGGATCTCCGCGTTCGTCATCTGCTCGTCCCTGGCCGCAGTCGGCGGCATCATCGCCGCGTCCCGGGGCAACTCGGTCGACCCCAACACCGGTGGCAGCAACGTGCTGTTGCTGGCGGTCGGCGCCGCCGTGATCGGCGGGACGAGCCTGTTCGGCGGGCGGGGCAGGGTCGTTGACGCCGTGCTCGGCGGCATGGTGGTCGCGGTCATCCAGAACGGCATGGGCCTGATGGGGTACAGCTCAGGGGTCAAGTACGCTGTCACGGGTTCGGTTCTGCTGGTGGCCGCAGGCGTGGATGCGCTGTCCCGTCGCCGGGCCGTACAACGATGAGGTCTGGGTCTCCATGAAAGCCGGTCCCTCGCAGGAGGAGATTCGCCGGCACAACCTCGGCACCCTGCTCCGTCATGTGCACATCGGCGGATCCATGTCGCGGGCCGTCCTGGCCGAGCGCATGGGACTCAACCGCAGCACCATCCTGGGACTGGTGAGCGAGCTGGGCTCGGCCGGCCTGGTCCGTGAGGAACTGCCCCGTGACACCGGCAGGGCCGGCCGGCCGTCCCTGGTCGTACGGCCCGAGTCCGACCGCGTGTATGTCCTCGCCTTCGACGTGGGCGTGGACCGGCTGGCCGTCGCGCGCATCGGCCTGGGCGGGGCCTTCCTCGACCACAGGGAGATCCCCGTACTTCCCGGCCGTCGCGACGCCGGCAAGGTGGCCGAGGTCCTCGCCGGCTCCGCGCTGGACATGGTGGGCACGGCACGGCACGGCACCTACTGCGTCGGCGTGGCCGCCGCCGTCCGCGGGATGGTGCGCCGACCCGACGGCCTCGTCCGCGCCGCCCCCTACCTCGGCTGGGAGGACGAGGACTTCGGCGAGGACCTCAGGCGCCGGCTGGGCCTCGGCCTTACCGTCTCGGTGGGTAACGAGGCCAGTCTCGGTGCGCTCGCGGAGCACCTGCGCGGTGCCGGGACCGGCTGCCAGGACCTCGTGTACCTGCATGGCGACATCGGCATCGGCGGCGGTGTCATCACCGGTGGCCAACTCCTGGGCGGTGACAGCGGATACGGCGGCGAGATCGGGCACATGGTCGTCAATCCGCGGAACGGCAGGCCCTGTGGCTGCGGGGCCCGCGGCTGCCTCGAAGCCGAGGCGGGGGAACGCGCCCTGCTGGAGACCGCTCAGCGCGACCCGTCGGCCACCGGCCGGGAAGCGGTACGCGCCGTCGTCGAGGCGGCCGACCGGGGCGACATCACCGCCCGCGCCGCCCTGCACGACGTCGGCGACTGGCTCGGCGTCGGCGTCGCCAACCTGGTCAATGTGCTCAACCCGCGCACGGTCATCTTCGGCGGCACGCTCCGCGAGGTGTTCCTCGGCTCCGCCGCCCAGATCCGCAGCCGTATCAACCGCCTTGCCCTTACGGCCTCCCGCGAGAACCTGCGGCTGCGAGTGGGGGAACTCGGCGACGACGCGGTGCTCGTCGGAGCCGCCGAACTCGCCTTCTCCGAGATCCTGGTCGGCCCTCTGGAGACGCTGGCCCGCGCCGGCGCATAGCCGGTACGGCGACGCGAACGGCACGAGGGCCGTACGCATCAACAGCCCGGCGTGGCTCCCACCCGGCACGCGATCGTGCGCAACCAAGCCAAGCTGCGCCACGGCCCGATGTGCCCAGCGCGGAGTTCCGCGGGACCATGCAGGTGAATCCAACCGTACGTGGATGAGAGGACCCTCATGGGACTTGGTTTCGAAGACCGCACGGCCATCACCGAACTGCTCTCGATGCACGGCCACTTGTTCGACGCCGGAGAGCTGGACCGGCTGGACGAACTGTTCACGGCCGACGTCGTCTACGACGTCAGCGACTTCGGGCAGGAACCCTTCGTGGGAATCAACGCCATCCGGAACGCCTCGCTCGCGCTGGGCGAGGCGAATCCGGTCGGTCATCACATCACGAACGTCGTTCTCACCGAGCTCGCCGACGGCCGGGTACGCGCACTGTCCAAGGGGATCGGCGTCAACGCGGACGGCAGCAGCGGCAGCGCGACGTACGAGGACACGATCGTGCACGGTGACCAGGGCTGGCGCATCAGCCACCGCAAGATCCTCGCACGACGCGTCCCACTGGGCGGCAAGTGACCCCGACGCCCTTCGGACGCCGCCCCCCATGTCACAGACGGCCGGGCTGTCTCGTCCCAGGTACCAGAGACGGATTCTGGGATGTGTGGGATCAGGAAGGTGGGGGTCATGCGGGTGTTCGTGGCAGGCGGGACCGGGGTCCTGGGGCGGCGGCTGGTGCCGCAGCTCCTGGCCGGGGGTCATCAGGTGACGGCTACGACGACGAGCGCGGCCAAGCTGGGCCTGCTGAAGCAGCTGGGCGCGGAGGGCGTCGTGATGGACGGGCTGGACGCGGTGTCGGTCGGTGAGGCGGTGGCCGCGGCCCGGCCGGACGCGATCGTGCACCAGATGACCGGGCTCGCCACCGGCAAGCCCGACATGAGGCACTTCGACCGGTTCTTCGCCACCACCAACCGGCTGCGCACCGAGGGGACGGACCACCTGCTGGCCGCCGCCGAGGCGACCGGTGTGTCCACCTTCGTCGCGCAGAGCTTCGGCAGCTTCAACGGCATCCGCGAGGGCGGCTGGGTGAAGACCGAGGAGGACCCGCTGGACCCGATGACGGGGACGGCGCTGCAACCGATGGTCGAGGCGGTACGCCACCTCGAGGAAGGCGTCGTCAAGGCCGGCGGCGCGGCCCTGCGATACGGCGGGTTCTACGGACCTGGCGCCACCGACGACATGGTCGAGCTCATCAGCAAGCGGAAGTTCCCGCTGGTCGGGCGCGCCACCGGCTACAGCTCGTTCGTGCATGTCGACGACGCGGCGAGGGCCACCGTCCTGGCCGTGGAGCAGCAGGCGAAGGGCGTGTTCAGCATCGTCGACGACGAACCGGCCCCGGCCCGCGAGTGGCTGCCCTACCTGGCGGCGGCCGCGGGCGCGAAGCGGCCGATGCGGGTCCCCAAGTGGCTGGCCAAGCTGCTGGCCGGGGACGTGCCGGTGGTGATGATGATCGAGGGACGTGGCTTCTCCAACGCCAAGGCCAAGCGGGAGCTCGGCTGGGAGCTGCGTTATCCGTCGTGGCGCCAGGGCTTCAAGGAGGGGCTGGCGTGAAAGCGAGTGCCGGGGTGAAGGCGAGTGGCGGCGTGAAGGCGAGTGGCGGCGTGACCCGGGCCGAGGAGTTCGAGGAGCTGCGGCCGCTGCTGTTCTCGATCGCGTACCGGATCCTCGGCAGTGTGAGCGAGGCCGAGGACGCGGTCCAGGAGTCCTGGCTGCGCTACGAGGCCACCCCGACACGGCCCGCGTCGGCCAAGGCCTACCTCTCGGCCGTGGTGACCCGGATCGCGATCGACGTGCTGCGCTCGGCCCGCTCCCGTCGGGAGCAGTACGTCGGGCAGCGGCTCCCCGAGCCACTGCTCACCGACCCCTACGAGGACCCGGCGCGGTCGGCGGAGCTGGCCGACTCGGTGTCGATGGCGGCCCTGTTGCTGCTCGAGCGGCTCAGCCCGCTCGAGCGGGGGGTCTTCGTGCTGCGGGAGGTGTTCGGGTTCGGCTTCCCCGACGTCGCCTCGGCGGTGGGCAGGTCGGAGGCGGCGTGCCGTCAGCTCGCGGTGCGGGCGCGGCGCCACATGGACGCGGGGCGCCCCCGGTTCGAGGCGGACCGCCGGGAGCGGGACGCGCTGGCGGCGCGGTTCTTCGACGCGATCCGGGAAGGCGACCTCGATGGCTTGCGGGAGCTGCTCGCCGCCGATGTCCAGGTGATCGGGGACGGCGGCGGCAAGGCCCCGCAGTTCGCCAGGACCGTATTCGGCGCCGAGAACGTGGCCCGGGTGTTCGCCTCGGCCTTCCCCTGGGTCGTCCGGGTCGGTGTGGAGCTGGAGCCGCACGAGGTGAACGGCCAGCCGGGCGCGATCCTGCGCGACCGGGACGGCAAGGTCCTCAACACCTTGGTCCTTGACGTCCTCGACGGGCGGATCCAGACGATCCGCTCGGTGATCAACCCCGACAAGCTCGGGCACGTGGGTCCGGTGGCGGACGCCTGGGCGATCGACCGCGAGGTGAAGCAGGCCCGCCGCGCCCGGCTCGACCCGTGACCCCGAGTCCGGCCTCGCTCCCGGCCCGCGCCCACCGTTCCGTCGGGTGAGCGCGGGCGGGAGCGCGGGGCTCATGGGCGTGCGGTGAGATAGCCCCCCATGGTGCGGAAGTAGTCGCTCGCCGCGTGCTCCGTGCCGTCCTCCGTGCGGACCCGCTTCACGAGCAGGCCGTGCAGCTGCCCGTTCCTGGCCTGTGCGCCGGCGACGATGACCACGCCGTCGCCCTCGCGGATGAAGATGCGGCCCGGGGTGCCGCCGTAGCGGCCCTGCGAGACCGCGGCCTCGATGATGCGCAGACGCTGACCGCGGTGGTGGGTGAAGGCGTTGGGGTACGGGTCGCACTGGGCGCGCACCAGGCGGTCCAGGTCCTCGGCCGGCCAGCTCCAGTCGATCCGGCTGTCCTCGAGCGACCGCTTGTGGAAGAAGGTCGCCCGGCTGCGGTCCTGCGGTATCCACCGCGCCCGGCCGGAGGCGATCAGGTCGAGCGACTCGCTCACGACCGGCGTGATCAGGTCGACCGTGCGGTGGAACAGGTCGGTGACGGTGTCGGTCGGACCCACCGGAACGGCTCGCTGCAACAGGATGTCGCCCGCGTCCAGTTCGGCGTTCATACGGTGCGCCGTGACACCGACCTCCCGCTCGCCGTTGATCAGCGCCCAGATCAGCGGGGAGAAGCCCGCGTACGCCGGCAGCAGCGAGTCGTGGATGTTGAGCGTGCCGTGCGGAGGGAGGTCGAAGACCTCGGGGGGCAGCACGGTCCGCCAGTTGTTGGCGACGATGAGGTCCGGTTCCGCTTCCCGCAGTGCGGTGAGGAGTTCGGGGTCGTCGGGCCGGTTGCGGAGCAGGACCGGGATGTCGTGCTTCTCGGCGAGATCGGCCACCGAATCGTCCCAGATCTTCTCGTACACGTGGTCGCTCTTGGGGTGGGTCACGGCCATGACCACCTCGTGGTCGGACTCCAGCAGAGCCTGGAGGGTGCGGTGCCCCCAGGTCTGATAGCCGAACATGACGACCCGCATTGTCGATCCTCTCCTAGGACACACCATTGCAAGGTAAGGCTAACCTTATTTAACATCAGTGGCGCCTAGGGGAAGGAAAGTTGCGGTGAACGCACTGCACGACGAACCGGACGCCGTCCACGATGTGATCGGCATAGGTTTTGGGCCGTCAAATCTCGCACTGGCCATCGCGGTTGAGGAACACAACTCCCGAGCCACCGCTGAGAAGCGGATCCGAGCCACGTTCCTGGAACGCCAGCCGTCGTTCGGCTGGCACCGTGGCATGCTCATCGACGACGCGACGATGCAGGTGTCCTTCCTCAAGGACCTTGTCACGATGCGCAATCCGACCAGCGACTTCAGCTTCCTGTGCTTCCTGCGGGAGCGGGGCAGACTCGTGGACTTCCTCAACGCGAAGACCCTCTTCCCGCTGCGGATCGAGTTCCACGAGTACTTCGAGTGGGCGGCCGCCCGGGTCGCGCATCTGGTCGACTACGGCACCGAGGTCGTGTCCGTCGAGCCGGTGACGGCCGAGGACGGGGAGATCCGCTGGTTCGACGTGGTCAGCCGCGTCCCCGGCACCCCGGAGCGCACCGTTGTGCGCAGGGCTCGTAACGTCTCGGTGGCCGTCGGCCTCGAACCCCATCTCCCGCCGGACACCGAGTTGTCGGACCGTATCTGGCACAACAGCGAACTGGTGCCGCGCGTCCGCGAGTTGAACGAGTCCGGCGGGTCCGGCGGCTCCGGCGGGTCCGGCGGCTCCGGCGGCTCCGGCACTTCCGTGGGACGCATCCTGGTCCTCGGTGCCGGTCAGAGCGCCGCCGAGGCGGTGGACTATCTGCACCGGTCCTTCCCCGAGGCGGAGATCTGCGCGATCTTCGCCAAGTACGGGTACACGCCCGCCGACGACAGCCCGTTCGCCAACCGGATCTTCGACCCGGAAGCCGTGGACGTCTACTTCCAGTCGGCGCCGGAGGTGAAGCAGTCCCTGGTCGACTACCACCGCAGCACCAACTACTCGGTGGTCGACATGGATCTGATCGAGTCGCTGTACGCGACCATGTACCGCGAGAAGGTTCAGGGCCACGAGCGCCTGCGGCTGCGCAACGTGTCCCGCATCCGGGACGTACGCCCGCTGGACGACCGCCTGGACGTCACCGTCGAGTACCTTCCCACCGGCGAACGGGAGGTGCTCTCCGCCGATCTGCTCGTCCATGCGACCGGCTACCGGCCCAGAGACCTCGACACGCTCCTCGGCAGGACCTCGAAGCTCTGCCTGCGGGACGACAACGACGCCGTACGCGTGGGACGCGACCACCGGGTCGAGGTCGCACCGGAGGTGACCGCGGGCATCTATCTGCAGGGCGCGACCGAGCACACGCACGGCCTCACCTCCACCCTGCTGTCCACCACCGCCGTGCGCTCCGGCGAGATCCTCGACTCCCTGCTCACCCACCATGCGGGCGACGCGGCCGAGAACATCAACTCCTCAGTCTGAAAGGGCGGTTCATCGTCGTGGAGGACGGCACGCACCCGCGTGCCGTCGGACGGTTCTTGTGGCGGTCCCGTCCATGCCCGCACTGGGCAACACTCATCGACTTAGGGTAGCCTCACCTAGGTTTTTCTCTGGTTTTTCTCTTTGTCCGATCCCGAAGGGGTACGGGTGGGTGCTTCATATCCGTCGGGGCGGGACGTCCTGAGGGACACGGTCCGGGGTCAGCGACGTAACGTCGCGCTCGGCTCTCTCCTCGGTTCCGGGCACCAGATCGGCGAGGCGCTGGTCCCGGTCCTGATCGGTATCGTGATCGACCAGGCCGTCACCGACTCCGACACCGGCGCCCTGTTCCTCTGGCTGGCGATCCTCGCCGTGGTCTATGTGGGACTGGCGTTCAGCTTCCGCATCGGCGCCTGGTCCGGTGAAAAGGCCTCCGTACAGGCCGAGCACTCGCTGCGGATCACTCTCGTACGAAGGGTCCTGGACCCCGGCGGCGGAGCGGAGGAGGGCCGGCTGCCCGGAGCGATGGCCAATATCGCGACCGAGGACGCCAAGCGGGTCGGCGCCGTCAACCTGGCGCTGATGTTCGGCATTTCAGCACTGATGGGCCTGCTCACCTGTGCCGTCGTCCTGCTGCGTACGTCGGTGTTGCTCGGTCTGGTGGTGCTGCTCGGCACACCTGTCCTGCTCTGGCTCGGGCATCTGCTGAGCAAGCCGCTGGAAAGCCGCAGCGAGGCCGAGCAGGAGCGGGCGGCGCACGCCTCGGCCGTGGCCGCCGACCTGGTGGCCGGTCTGCGGATCCTGAAGGGCATCGGCGGCGAGTCGACGGCCATCGCCCGCTACCGCACCACCAGCCGCGACTCCCTGCAAGCGACCTTGCGGGCCGCACGCGCGCAGGCCTTCCAGAACGGCATGGTCCTGGCGCTGACGGGCTGCCTGATCGCCGTCGTGGCGCTCGTCGGTGGCCGGCTGGCCGCCCAAGGCAGCATCAGCCTGGGCCAGTTGGTGTCGGCGGTCGGGCTCGCACTCTTCCTGCTCGGGCCTCTGGAGACGCTCGCCTGGGTCAACGCCGAGTTCGCGCAGGGCCGGGCCTCGGCCGCCCGGATCGCTCAGGTGCTGGCCACGCCGCACTCCGTCACGTCCGGCGGCCAGAGCCTGCCGCAGCAGGTGCGCGGCGCGGTCCGGCTGAGCGGGCTCAGCCATGGCGGGCTGCGCGAGGTGGACCTGGACATCGCACCCGGCGAACTCCTCGGCGTGGTCGCGACCGACCCCGCGCACGCCACCGACCTGCTGCGCTGCCTGTCCCGGCAGACCGACCCCGAAGCCGGAACGGTCGAACTGGACGGCGTGTCCCTGCGCGACCTGGATCCCGCTCAGATGCGTACGGCCCTGCTGGTGGCCGAGCATGACGCGGACCTCTTCGAAGGCACCGTCCGCGACAACGTCACGGCCGCCGTCCTCGCCGGTTCCGAATCCGTCGATCCGGAAGCGGCGATGACGGCGGCCGGGGTGACACAGGTCGCGCAGACCCTGCCGGACGGCGAGGACACCGCGGTCAGTGAGCGCGGCCGGTCCCTTTCGGGCGGGCAGCGCCAACGGGTCGCTCTGGCTCGCGCGTTGGCGGCCGACCGGCCCGTGCTGGTGGTCCACGATCCGACCACCGCGGTCGACACGGTGACCGAGGCACAGATCGCGACCGGCCTGAGGGAGATCCGCAAGGGCCGCACCACGGTGCTCGTGACCACCAGCCCCGCACTGCTCGCGGTCACCGACCGGGTGGTGCTGCTCGACGACGGCCGGATCACCGACACGGCCCCGCACACCGATCTGGTACGCCGTCACGAGGCGTATCGCGCGGCGGTGTTGTCATGAGCGACACCTCGGCGAACGAGAACAACGGGACCAACGGGACCAAGGAAGCAATGACCGCAGCAGGCCCCGATACGGACGAGCAGGCGCCCGACACCCGGGAACTGCTGCCCACCGCGACCGGGGCCCGCACCCGTGCCGCCGTCGGTGAACTGGTGCGTCCGCGTCGCAGCCTGGCTCTCGGCAGCTTCGCTGTGATGGTCGCGGCCACCGGTGTGGGACTGCTCGTCCAGCCGCTGCTTGGCCGCATCGTGGACGTCGTGGCCGAGGGGCGCCCGCCCGGGGACGTGACGGCTCCGGTCGTCCTCCTGGTCCTGGTGGCCCTCGCCCAGGGCGGCACCACCGCGCTGGGCCTGACGCTGGTTTCCCGGCTCGGCGAGACCCTGCTGGCGCAGTTGCGCGAGCGGTTCGTGGAGAAGGCGCTGCGGCTGCCGCTGGAACAGGTGGAGAAGGCGGGCGCGGGAGACCTCACCGCCCGGGTGACCCGGGACGTCTCGGTGGTGGCCGAGGCAGTGCGCAACGCTCTGCCCGAGCTGGCCCGCTCCCTGCTGGCCATCGTGCTGACGCTGGGCGCGATGGCGGCGCTGGACTGGCGTTTCCTGCTCGCGGCCCTCCTCGCGGTGCCCGTCCAGGCGCACACCGCCCGTTGGTACGTACGCAATGCCGTGCCGCTCTATGCCCGTCAGCGCATCGCGACCGGCGCTCAGCAGCAGCAGCTCCTCGACACCATCGCCGGGGCCGGCACGGTGCGGGCGTTCCGGCTGGAGGAGCAGCACACCACGCATGTGACCCGGCGTTCTTCGGCGGCGGTCGAGCTGACGCTGCGCGGAGTGAAGCTGGTGCTGCGGTTCTACAACCGGCTGCACGTGGCCGAGTACACCGGCCTCGCGGCGGTCCTCGTCACCGGGTTCCTGTTGGTGCGCGCCGACTCGGTGTCCATCGGCACCGCGACCGCCGCGGCGCTCTACTTCCACAGTCTGTTCGCGCCGATCAACTCCGCGCTGGTACTGCTCGACGACGCGCAGTCGGCGACCGCCGCGCTCGCCCGGCTGGTCGGGGTCGCCGACCAGCCGGACCCCGAGCCGGAAGAGACGGCGAATCCTCACAAGCGGCGGGAGCCGGGCACGGCGGCGGACGGCACCGTCACCGTGACCGGCATCGACCACGCGTACGAGCCCGGCCGTCCCGTCCTGCACGAGGTGGACCTGACGCTCCGGGCCGGCGAACGCGTGGCCCTGGTCGGTCCGAGCGGCGCGGGCAAGACCACCCTGGCCAAGCTCATCGCGGGCGTGCACGTCCCGACATCCGGCTCGGTGCACCTCAGCGGCGCCGGGGCGTCCGGCAACGGCAAGGGGCTGCCGGTGGCCCTGGTCACGCAGGAGACGCACGTCTTCGCCGGTTCACTCGCGGAGGATCTGCGCCTGGCGCGGGCCGACGCCTCCGACGACGAGCTGCGCACGGCCCTGACCACGGTGGAGGCCCTGGACTGGGTCGAAGCGCTGCCCGAGAGCCTGGACACGGTCGTGGGCGAGGGCGGACACCGCCTCACCCCCGCCCAGGTCCAGCAACTCGCCCTGGCACGGCTCGTGTTGGCGGATCCGCCGGTGGCCGTGCTCGACGAGGCGACGGCCGAGGCCGGGAGCACCGGAGCCCGGCTGCTGGAGCGTGCGGCCGACCGGGCGGTGGACGGCCGCACGGCGCTGGTCGTCGCACATCGCCTCACCCAGGCCGCGGCCGCGGACCGGATCGTCGTCATGGACGGCGGCCGGATCGTGGAGAGCGGCACCCATGACGAGCTGTGCACCGCGGGCGGGACCTACGCCTCCTTGTGGGAGGCCTGGTCCGGTACCCGCAGCACGGCCGATCAGCCCCCCACGCAGCACCATCGTCCCGACACAACCACCATGAAGGACCACTGATGCTCGGCTCTCTCAGAGGTACACGCCTCGCCGCGGCGCTCGTCTCCGCGCTCCTTCTCTTCACCACCGCCACGGCCTGCGGCTCGGGAGACGACTCCGAGGCTGCCGCGGACAAGACGGATTCCGCGAACGGCGCCTTCCCGGTATCCATTGCGCACAAGTACGGCAGCACCTCCATCAAGGCCGAGCCCAAGCGGATCGTCACGGTCGGTCTCACCGACCAGGACGCCGTGCTCGCCCTGGGCAAGGTGCCCGTCGGCACCACCGAGTGGCTCGGCGGCTACAAGGGCGCCATCGGCCCCTGGGCCGCCGACAAGCTGGGCGGCGCGAAGACGCCGACCGTGCTGAAGGACACCGGCACCGGACCGCAGACCGAGAAGATCGCCGCGCTGAAGCCGGACCTGATCCTCGCGGTCTACGGTGGCCTGACCAAGCAGCAGTACGAGACCCTGTCGAAGTTCGCCCCGGTGGTCGCCCAGCCCAAGGAGTACAACGACTTCGGCGTCCCGTGGCAGCAGCAGACCGAGATCATCGGCAAGGCACTCGGCCAGGAGGCGAAGGCGAAGTCGCTCGTCGAAGGCGTCGACGCCGACTTCAAGGCCGCGGCCAAGGAGAACCCGGACTTCGCCGGGGCCAGCGCCGTGATGGCCACCCCGTACGAGGGCATGTTCGTCTTCGGCAGCCAGGACCCCCGCTCCCGGTTGCTCACCGATCTCGGCTTCAAGCTGCCGGCCGACCTGGACAAGGTCATCGGTGACGAGTTCGGCGCCAACATCAGCAAGGAGCGCACCGATCTGCTGGACACCGACGCCCTCGTGTGGATCGTCTCCGACGTGGCCAAGGACGAGGCCAAGCTCAACAAGAACGCCCTCTACGCCGACCTGAAGGTGGCGAAGGAGGACCGTGAGGTGTTCGTCAAGGAGGCGAGCGACTACGGCAACTCCGTCTCCTTCGTGACGGTACTGAGCCTGCCGTACATGCTCGACCGCCTGGTGCCGCAGCTGGCCGCGGCCGTCGACGGCGACACCGCGACGAAGGTGGAGCAGCCGGCGTCCTGAGACACCGGCTGCTCCGAGGAAGCGGAGTTCGACTGCGGGTCCGTTGTGGCTGGTCGCTCCCCCACTCTCGGCTGCGCTCGAGCGGGGGGACCCCCATCGCGGCGGAGCCGCATATCGATACAGACCCGCGCCCCTGAAAGGAAGGCCTGCGGCCCCCTTTCAGGGGCGCGGGTCTGTGTCACAGGCCCGGCCGGCGACGTATGTCGCCACCACCTCGATGTCCCCGATGCGCGACGTATCGACCCTCCGCGGGTCGTCTCCGAGCACGACCAGATCTGCCCGCTTGCCCGGCGTGAGACTGCCCGCGACGGAGTCCCAGTGGCAGGCGAAGGCCCCGCCGACGGTGTACGCACGCAGGGCCTCGTCGACGGTGACGGCCTCGTCCGGACCGATCACCTGCCCCGACTCGGAGGCACGCTCGACCATGAACTGGACGGCCCTGAGCGGCGAACCGTCCGTGACGGGCCGGTCGGAGCTGCCCACCAGCGTGATGCCGTGCTCCAGGAATCCCCTCCCCCGGTACAGCCACGGTGCCCGTTCCTCGCCCATGATCGACGCGTAGTCGTCGCCGAAGTAGCGCAGGAAGTTCGGCTGGACCACGGCGCTCACGCCGAGCCGCGAGAAGCGGGACAGCTGGTCGGGCCGGATCAGTCCGGCGTGTTCGATGCGGTGCCGTGCGCCCGGGCGTGGCCGCAGGTGCTGCGCCCGCTCCAGCGCGTCCAGTGCGACATCGGCCGCCCGGTCGCCGATGGCGTGGACGGCGAGCTGCCAGCCGGCGAGATGACCGTCCACGATCGTTTCGGCGAGCGCCTCCGGGTCGTCCTGCAACTGGCCCGTGTGGTCCAGGCCTTCGTACGGGCTGCTCAGTGCGGCCGTACGCGCCATCATGCCGCCGTCGGTGTAGACCTTCAGCGCGCCCACGGAGAGCCATTCGTCCCCGAACCCGGTGCGCAGACCGAGATCGAGGGCGCGGGGTATGCCGTCGGCCGCGTGCGCGGCGACCGGGTTCAGCCGGTCCGCGGCCACCATGAGCTGCACCCGCAACGGCAACTTGCCCTGATCCCGGGCCAGTTGATAGGCGCCCAGCTCGACCGGGCTGTGGCCGAACAGGGCGCCGCCGATGCCCGCCTCGGCGCAGGCCGTCACCCCCTCGGCCAGACAGACCCGGGCCGCGCGCCCGATCGCGTCCGCCAGCTCCTGCTGTGAGTACGGCAGTCGCAGCGCCCGTGCGGCTCCCATGGCGCCCTCGGCGAGGAAGCCGTCCTCGTGCGGGACGTGGTCGGGCAGCAGGTCCAGGACAGCGGTGTTGACCACACAGCCGTGTCCGGAGTCGTGCAGCATGTACACCTTGCGCCCCTCGCTGACCTTGTCCAGCTCGGTGGCGGTCAGATGGCGGCCGAGGGCCCGCTGGTCGTACCCCACGAGATGTGCCCAGCCGCCGGGCGGCGTTCCCGCCACGGCCGCGGCGACGACAGAGAGGACGTCCTCGGCCGAGGTGCACGGTGCCACGCTCGGTGTGGCGGCCTTGAAGCCGGTCCAGGCCAGGTGCACATGGCTGTCGATGAACCCGGGCAGCACGGTGGCGCCCTGAAGATCGACCACCCGGCGCGCGGGCAGGGAGGTCACCGCCTCGTCCAGACCCACGATCCGGCCCTGCCAGATGCCCAGATCATGGGCGACGGGATGGTCCGGGTCCATGGTCAGGATGTGCGCGTTCGTGAGTCTGGTGCTGAGCATCGGGTCAGCCGGTCCGCTCCATCCGCTCCACCAGACTCGTGGGGCGCATGTCGGTCCAGTGGGTCTCGATGTACTCCAGGCACTCCTGACGGGGACCCGGACCGTGCACGACCGTCCAGCCCGCCGGGACGTCCACGAAGTCGGGCCAGAGGCTGTGCTGGCCCTCGTCGTTGACGAGCACCGAGTAGACGCCCTCGGGGTTCTCGAACGGGTTGGTGGTGCCGCTGCTCATGCGGATGCTCCTTGGTTCGGGGCTTCGGGACGGTTCTGGGTGCGTGCGATAAGGGCCTTCAGGGCGCGGAACCAGGTGTCGGCCAGGTCACGGACCGCCTCCTCGGACAGTACGGCTCCGGGCCAGGACCAGTGGGCGGCCAGGACCGGCCCGTCGGCGTGGTCCTCGGTCACGACGTTGATCTGCAGCGCATGGCCCTCCCGCATCTCCGGCTCGGGGCCGATGTCCGAGACGTCCTCCTCCGGAGCGTACGACCAGTCCGTCTCCTCGGGGATGCCGAACCGGCCGAGGTAGTTGAACTCGATCGCCGGCGTCTCGAAGGCCGCGAGGACCGGGGCCGTACGGGGGTTGAGGTGGCGCAGCATGCCGTAGCCGACGCCGTTCGCGGGCAGCGAGCCGAGGTGCCCGCGTACCGCGGTGAGCGCCTCTTCGGCGGCCGGGCCGCCCCGGAGCGCGTCGTCCAGGTCGGCCGGGCCGGTGTCGAGGCGGACCGGGAAGACGCTGGTGAACCAGCCGACCGTACGCGACAGATCGGCGTCCTCCGCCAGCTCCTCCTCGCGGCCGTGGCTTTCGAGGTCCACCAGGACCGGGCCCCGCGTGCCGTCTCCGTGGCGCCGCCGCCAGTCGGCGACGGCGAGGCCGAGCCCTGTGAGCAGGACGTCGTTGACGTTCGCGGCGAAGGCGGCGGGCACGGCCGACAGCAGAGGGCCCGTGTGGTCGGCGGGCAGGCGCAGTTCCAGCCGCCGTACGGTGCCGACCGTGTCGCGGGCCGGGTCGAGTGGCCGGTCCAGCGGGAAGGGCACGGCACCGTCGAACACGCCGGTCCAGAAGGGCAGTTCGGCCTCGCGGGCCGGTTCCTGGGCCAGCTCGCCGAGCCTGTGTGCCCAGGTGCGGAAGGAGGTGTCGACGGGTGGGAGCCCCGCCGGGCGCCCGGCTGCGACGTCCTGCCAAGCGGCCGCAAGGTCGGGCAGCAGGACACGCCAGGACACACCGTCGGTGACGAGGTGGTGGGCCATCAGGAGCAGCCTGCCCGGCGCGCCGCCCGCGTCGAACCAGACGGCCCGCACCATGACTCCGGCATCCGGGTCGAGCGCCGCGCGGGCGGCGTGGGCGCGGTCCGCGACGATCTCCCGCAGCGCCTCGCCGGCCGGCGCGTCAAGGCCGCGGATGTCGACCCGTTCGATCCACGCATCGGTGTCGACGGCGTCCGGGCCCGGGACTTCGAGGGCCCAGTCGCCCGCGTCCGCTCCCGTGCGGACCAGCCTGCCGCGCAGCATGGCGTGCCGGTCCGCGAGGGCCCGCAGCACGGCGGCGAGCTTCGGCCGGTCCAGGGCGGCGGGCGTGCGGACCAGGGCCGACTGGTGGTAGCCCTGGAATGCGCCGCCCAGTTCGCGCAGCCAGTGCATGACCGGAGTCAGCGGCACGGTTCCGATGCCGTCGTCGGCCATGCGGGTGCCTGCCTCTTCGGCAGCGGTGGCGACCTCGGCGAGACCGGCCACCGTACGGTGCCGGAACACCAGGCGCGGGGTGATCCGCACGCCCGCCGCGCGGGCCCTGCTGACGAGTTGCATGGCCACGATGCTGTCGCCGCCGAGGGTGAAGAAGTCGTCGTCGACGCCGACTTCGTCCAGGCCGAGCACGTCGGCGAAGACTGCGCACAGGGTCTTCTCCAGCGCCGTACCGGGAGCCCGCCCACTGGAGACGGCGCTGAAGTCCGGGGCGGGCAGGGCGGCCCGGTCCAGCTTGCCGTTGGCCAGTGCGGGCAGCCGGTCCAGGAGTACGACGGCGGCCGGGACCATGTAGTCCGGCAGGCGCTGCGCGACGTGCCCGCGCAGCCGTCCGGGGTCGGGCTGTCGCCCGGGGACCGGGACCACGTACGCCACGAGCAGTTTCCGCGGGCCTTCCTGACGTACCGTCACCACGGCCTGGGCGATGTCCGGTTGAGCGGCGAGCACGGACTCGATCTCGCCGGGTTCGATCCGGAAGCCGCGGATCTTGACCTGGTCGTCGGCCCGGCCCAGGTAGTCGAGCTGTCCGTCTGCGGTCCAGCGGGCCAGGTCGCCGGTCCGGTACAGCCGGGAGCCCGGCGGCCCGAACGGGTCGGCGACGAAGCGCTCGGCGGTCAGGGTGGGACGGCCCAGATAGCCGCGGGCGAGGCCGCCGCCCGCCAGGTACAGCTCGCCCGTCACGCCGGGCGGTACGGGCCCCAGCCGGTCGTCGAGGACGTACGCCCGGGTGCCCGCGACGGGGCGGCCGACGAGCGGCCGGTCGCTGTCGCGCACCCGCGCCACGAGGGCGTCGACGGTCGACTCGGTGGGCCCGTACAGGTTGAACGCCTCGGTGCCGGGCAGCTGCCCGAGCCGCTCCCACAGCGCCGCGGGTACGGCCTCGCCGCCCACTCCGACGACGGCGAGCGGGCAGCTCCCGTCCTCGCGGACCAGCCCGGTCTCGGCCATCTGCGCGAAGAACGACGGCGTGACTTCGAGGAAGTCGAAGCCGTGCTCGACGACGGCCGCGGCGAGCAGTTCGGGGTCGCGGCGCGTCTCGTCCGACACCACATGCACGCAGTGTCCGTCGAGGAGCCACAGTTGCGGCTGCCAGGAGGCGTCGAAGGAGAACGCCCAGGCGTGTCCGGCGCGCAGATGGCGTCGGCCGGTGATCTGCTGGGCGGGTTCGTACAGCGTCTCGCGGTGGCTGTGGAAGAGATTGCCGACGGTCTCGTGAGTGATCACGACGCCCTTGGGGCGGCCGGTGGAGCCGGACGTGTAGATCACATAGGCCGGGTGGCGCGGGGTCAGGGCCGCGGCGCGGTCGGTGTCGAGAAGGTCGGCCGGGTCTTGGGCCGCGAGCAGTTCCGCGGTCCGCGGGTCGTCGAGGAGCATCGCCGGGGGGCCGTCCGAGGGCAGCAGCGGGGCGATCTCCTCCGTGGTGAGGACGAGCACCGGGCGGGCGTCGTCGAGCATGTCCCGGGTACGGCCCGCCGGGGCGTCCGGGTCGAGCGGCAGATAGGCGGCACCGGCCTTGTGCACCGCCAGGATGGCCAGCAGCGTGCGGGCGGTACGCGGAAGGGCCAGGGCGACGATCCGCTCCGGGCCCGCACCGTGCGCGACCAGCAGCCGGGCGAGCCGGTTGGCCTTGGCGTTCAGCTGGGCGAAGGTCAGCCGGATGCCGTCGGACGCCACGGCAGGGGCGTCCGGTGAGAGCGCGGCCTGCCGCTCGAAGAGAGCCGGCACGGTGGTCGGCGGGGCGAGCGCGGGCCGTGCGTTCCACTCGGTGAGGATCCGCTCGCGTTCGGCGGCGCCGAGGACGTCGATCCGGGTGATCGGGGTGTCGGGGGCCGCGACCACCTCACGCAGCAGCCGGAGCAGCCGTTCGGCGAAGGCCTCGGCGGTGGTGTGGTCGAACAGGTCGGTGCTGTACTCCAGGACTCCGTCGACGCCCTCGCCGTCGGCCCGCTCCACGAAGTCGAAGGAGAGGTCGAACTTGGCGGTGGTCTGGCCGACTTGTTCGCGTCGCGACCGCAGGCCCGCGAGGGAGGCCTCGCCGCCGCCCGCGACGAGGTACACGACCATGACCTGGAACAGCGGGTGGCGGGACAGCGAACGTGCGGGCTTCAGCACCTCCACCACGCGCTCGAACGGCACGTCCTGGTGGTCGAAGGCGGCCAGGTCGGTTTCCCGTACGCGGCCGAGCAGTTGGCGGAAGGTGGGGTCACCGGCGGTGTCGGTGCGCAGCACCAGCGTGTTGAGGAAGAACCCGACCAGGTCCTCCAGGGCCTCGTCGGTGCGCCCGGCGATGGGGCTGCCGAGCGGGATGTCCGTACCGGCCCCGAGCCGGGTCAGCAGCGCCGCCACCGCGGCCTGGACCACCATGAACATGCTCACGTCGCTCGACCGGGCCAGTTCGCGCAGCCCCGCCTCGAGGCCCGGGTCGAGGGCCAGGTCCACGGCTCCACCGCGGTAGCCGGCCTCCAGCGGACGCGGCCGGTCGGTGGGCAGCGCCAGTTCCTCGGGGATCCCGGCCAGGGTCTGCTGCCAGAAGCCGAGTTGGCGGGAGGCCAGGCTGTCCGGGTCCTTCTCGTCGCCGAGCATCGCCCGCTGCCACAGGCTGTAGTCGGCGTACTGGACGGGCAGCGGCGCCCGCTCCGGGGTCCGGCCCGCGGCCCGCGCCTCGTAGGCCTCGGCCAGGTCTCGGGTGAGCGGCAGGTCGGACCACTCGTCGCCCGCGATGTGATGGAGCAGGAGCAGCAGTACGTGTTCGTCGTCGGCGATCCGGAAGAGGCGGACGCGCAGCGGCGGTTCGCGGTCGAGCTCGAAGCCGTACGAGGCGGCCTCGGCCAGCCGCCCGGGCAGCTCCTCCTCATCGGTGCGGGTGATCTCCACCTCGATCCCGGCCTGCCGCGGGTCCAGGATCAGCTGGTGGGCGCGCCCGCCCTCCTCGGGGAAGACGGTGCGCAGCGGCTCGTGCCGGGCGACCAGGTCGTCGACGGCGAGCTGCAGCGCGCCCGTGTCGAGCGGTCCGGTCAGCCGCCAGGCGAGCGGGATGTTGTACGTGGGGCTGGGGCCCTCCACCTGGTACAGCACCCACAGGCGCTGCTGGGCGAAGGACAGCGGCAGCCGCTGCGGACGGTCGGCCGCGGCGGTCAGGGCCGGACGCGCGGGCCCGTCCACGGCACGCGCCAGTCGCTCCGCGAGCCGGGCAGCTGTGGGGGCGTCGAACACCGTGCGCAGCGCCAGCTCCGCCCCGAGGGCCGCCCGTACGCGGCTGACCAGCCGCATGGCCAGCAGCGAGTGTCCGCCGAGGGCGAAGAAGTCGTCGTCGACGCCGACCCGTTCCAGGCCCAGAACGTCCGCGAACAAGCCGCAGAGGATCTCCTCGCGCGGAGTGCGCGGACCGTTGCCCGTTCCGGTCTCCGCCGCGAAGTCGGGGGCGGGCAGGGCCTTGCGGTCGAGCTTGCCGTTCGGGGTGAGCGGCAGCGCGCCGACCGTCACGAAGGCCGCGGGGACCATGTGCTCGGGCAGGGCCGCCGCGGTGTGGGCGCGCAGGGCGGCCGCCTCAGGTGTCCGGTCCGGGGCCGGGACGACGTACGCCACGAGCCGCTGGTCGTGCGGAACGACGACGGCGTGGGCGACGGTGTCGTGCCGGGCGAGCACGGCCTCGACCTCACCGAGTTCGACGCGGAAGCCGCGGATCTTGACCTGGTCGTCGGTGCGGCCGAGGTACTCGACCGTGCCGTCGGCCGTCCAGCGGGCCAGGTCGCCCGTGCGGTACATGCGGGCGCCGGGCGCGCCGTAGGGATCGGCGACGAAGCGTTCGGCGGTCAGTCCCGGGCGGTCGAGGTAGCCCCGGGCGAGCTGGACGCCCGCCAGGTAGAGCTCACCGGGGACGCCCGGGGGCACCGGACGCAGGCCGGCGTCCAGGACGTACACGCGGGTGTTCCACACGGGGCGGCCGATCGGCACGCTCTCCGCTTCCGGTCGCACCTCGATCGCGGTGACGTCGACGGATGCCTCGGTCGGCCCGTAGAGGTTGTGCAGTTCGGCGGGCAGCACCTGGTGGAAGCGGTTCGCCAGCGGTACGGGCAGGGCTTCGCCGCTGCACATGACCCGGCGCAGGCCGGTGCACCGCGCGGCGGCAGGCTCCTCCAGGAACAGCTGGAGCATGGACGGCACGAAGTGCACCGTCGTGATGTGCTGCTCCTGGATCAACTCGGCCAGATAGGCCGGATCCTTGTGGCCTTCCGGCCGGGCCAGGACGAGAGTCGCCCCGGTGATCAGCGGCCAGAAGAACTCCCACACCGACACATCGAAGCTGGACGGCGTCTTCTGCAACACCCGGTCGTCGCCGGTGAGTTCGTACGTGTCCTGCATCCACAGCAGACGGTTGACGATGCCCTGGTGCGGCACCACCACGCCCTTCGGGCGGCCTGTGGACCCGGACGTGTAGATGACGTACGCCGGGCTCAACGGGTCGTGGTGCGACGGCAGTTCGCCTGCCGGTCCGTCCGGCAGGGCGTCCCGGATGACGCACACGGGCCGGGCGTCCTCCACCATGAAGGCGAGCCGTTCCTCCGGATAGTCGGCGTCCAGCGGCAGATACGCCCCACCGGCGCGGTGCACCGCCAGGAGGGCCACCACGAGGTCCACCGAGCGGGGCAGCGCGACCGCCACCGTGCGCTCCGGGCCCACGCCCAGGCCGGCCAGCACCCGGGCGGTGTGCTCGACGCGTGCGTCCAACTCGGCGTAGGTCAGGCGCTGTTCACCGAAGACGAGGGCGGGCGCGTCGGGTGTGCGGCTCGCCTGGGCGCGGAACAGCTCCGGCAGCGTGGTGGGCCGAACGTCGTGCGCGGTGTCGTTCCACCGGCCGAGGACCGACTGCCGTTCGGGCTCGTCCAGGACCTCCAGGTCCCGTACGGGCCGGTCGGGATCGGCGACCACCTGTTCCAGCAGCCGCACCAGGCGCCCGGCAAGGCGCTCGGCCGTCGTCTCGTCGCACAGGTCGGCCGCGTACTCCAGGAGCAGCACAAGACGGTCCCGGCCCGCCTCGTCCACGAAGGTGAAGTGGAGATCGAACTTGGCCATGCCGGTGTCCATGTCGAACCACTCGGTCGCCATGCCGAGCACGTCCGGATCGCCGTCGGGCCGGTAGTGATAGCCGAGCATGACCTGGAAGAGCGGATTGCGTCCCGCCACGCGCGACGGGTTGACCGCCTCGACGACCTGGTCGAAGGGCAGGTCCTGATGCTCGAACGCCTCCAGTGCCGACTCCCTTACCCGGCCGAGGAGTTGGCGGAAGGTGAGGCCGCCGTCGGACGGGTCACCGCCGGAGAGATCGGTACGCAGGACAAGGGTGTTGACGAAGAAGCCGACCAGATCGTTGAGCGCGTCGTCCGTACGGCCCGCGATCGGTGCGCCGAGCGGGATGTCGTCCCCGGCGCCGAGCCGGTGCAGCAGCGCGGCCGTCGCGGCCTGGAACAGCATGAACATGCTGGTGCCCGTGGCGGCGGACAGCTCGCGCAGCTCCCGGCCGGTGTCGGTGGGCAGTTCGAGGCGGACCTTGCCGCCCCGGCCCGTGGGCTCGGCCGGTCGGGACCGGTCGAGGGGCAGGGCCAGTTCGTCCGGGAGGTCGCGCATGGCCTCGGTCCAGTGGGCGAGCTGCTGCTCGCCGATCCGGCCGCCGAGCAGGGTGTCCTGCCAGAAGGTGTAGTCGGCGTACTGCACCGGCAGTGGCGCCCACTCCGGCTCGCGGTCCTCGCGGCGCGCCCGGTACGCGGTGGTGAGGTCGTCGAGGAACGGGCGGTCGGACCACTCGTCGGTGGTGATGTGGTGCAGGACAAGGGCCACCACATGGTCGGCGGGACCGGTGCGGAACACCGCGCAGCGCAGCGGGAGTTCGCGGCCGAGGTCGAAGGGGCGGCGTTGGGCTGTCTCGATGAGGGTGTCCAGGTCGCCTTCGGTGCAGTCCGTGACCGTGAACGAGGGTTCGCTTTCGGACGCCGGAACAATCCGCTGGTACGGCTCCCCGTCCTCCTCCAGGAACACGGTGCGCAGCGCCTCGTGCCGCCCGGCCACATCCCGCAGAGCGGCCCGCAGCGCCTCCAGGTCGAGTTCGCCCCGAAGCCGGAAGACCAGCGGGAAGTTGTACGCGACACCGCTGCCGGTGATCCGTTCCACCAGCCACAGCCGCCGCTGGGCCGCCGACAGCGGGATGCGCTCGGGCCGGTCGACGACGGGGACGACGGCCGGCCGGGCGGGGCGTCCGCTGTCGGCACGGGCGGCGAGCAGCTCCGGTGTCGGAGCTTCGAAGAGGTCGCGGATGGCCAGTTCGGCGCCCAGTTCGGTGCGTGCCCTGCTGATCAGCCGGGTGGCGAGCAGGGAGTGGCCGCCCAGGTCGAAGAAGCCGTCCTCGGCGCCGACTTCCGGCAGGCCGAGGACCTCGGCGAAGAGCCGGCAGAGCACCTCTTCCTGCGGGGTGCGCGGCCCTCGTCCGGTGCCGAGCGCGACGGCCGGTTCGGCTTCGGGCAGGGCACGGACGTCCAGCTTGCCGTTGTCGTTCATGGGCAGCCGGTCGAGGGTGACGAAGGCGGCCGGGACCATGTAGTCGGGCAGTTGCTGCTTGAGGTCGTCGCGGAGCTGCCGGATCAGGCGGTTCGCGTCGCGCGCGGCGGTCGGCTCGTTGGCGTACGGGGCCGTCCCACCGCCGGGGAGGTAGAGCCCTGCGGTCAGTCGGGGAGCGTCACCGGTGAGGAACACGGCGTCGTACGTGCCTACTTCGCGGGACCAGGTGGTCAGCACGCGGTGCCCGTGTTCGGCTCCGAGGTCGTGCAGCGTCTGGGGGTCCAGTCCCCCGTCGGCTCCGATCCGGGCGTCGGGGATGCCTGTGAGCCGCAGCGGGGCCGTAGTGACTAGCTCCGCAAGGTCGAGGTCGCCCGTGAAGTCGACGACGGGGACGCCATCGAGGTCGAGGCCCGCCTCACCGGCGTACAGGACGGCGTCGTAGCGGTAGCGGGTCAGCTCGTTGTGGTGGCGGGCGCGCTTCGTGCGGAGGTCGACGCCGTAGCCGAGGGTGGTGAAGTAGTCGGGGTCGACGAGGAGTTCCTTCTCCAGGCGCAGTCCGCGCTCGACGGCCCGTCCCAGGGCGTCCCCGGTGACGCCGCGCGCGAGCTGGATCTCCGTCTGGAAGGTGCGGGCGAGCCGCAGGTTGCGTACGTCGCCGACGAACAGCGTGCCGCCGGGGGCCAGCAGTTCCATGGCGCCGCGCATCACCGACGTCAGGTAGTCGACGCTCGGGAAGTACTGGATGACGGAGTTGATGACGACGGTGTCGAAGTAGCCGTCGCCGGGCAGCCCGGTGAGGTCGTCGGCGGGCTGGGCGCGGAGCGTGACCTTGGCGGCGAGTTCCGGGTCCTGGCGCAGGTCCTCGCCGATCTTGCGGATGACGGGGGCGGCGAAGTCGGTGGCCCAGTAGGCCTCGGCCTGCGGTGCGAGCTTGGACAGCAGCAGGCCGGAGCCGACGCCGATCTCCAGGATCCGGCGGGGCCGCAGCGAACTGATGCGTTCGACGGTGGCCTCGCGCCACTCCCGCATGTGGTCGAAGGGGATGGGCTGCCCGTCGTACGAGGAGTCCCAGCCTGCGTAGTCCTCGGTGAAGACGGCGGTGCTGATCTCCTCGTACTCGTCGGAGTAGATCTCCTGCCACTCGCCGACCTGTTCGCGCTCGGCGGTGTCCCGGTCGCCGCCGGCGGGCCGGTCGGGGACGACATAGCCGACGAGCCGGTCGTCGCGGACGACGACGGCGGCCTGGGCCACCCGCGGGTGCTGGCTGAGCGCGGTCTCGATCTCACCGAGCTCCACCCGGTAGCCGCGGATCTTGACCTGGTCGTCGGTGCGGCCGAGGAAGTCCAGATTGCCGTCCGCGCGGCGCCGCACCAGGTCACCGGTGCGGTACATGCGCTCGCCGGGTTCGCCGAACGGGTCGGCGACGAAGCGTTCGGCGGTCAGTCCCGGCCGCCCCAGATAACCGCGGGCCAGGCCGATGCCCGCGATGTACAGCTCGCCGGGCACACCCTCGGGGACCGGCCGCAGCCAGGCGTCCAGGATGTGGGCCCGGGTGCCGCGGATCGGACGCCCGACCGTCGGCGTCGGGCTGTCGAGGGTGCCGCCGCCGAGGGTGTTGATCGTGTACTCGGTCGGCCCGTACAGGTTGTAGCCGTACGTGCCCTCGGTGTCCCGCAGCCGGTTCCACACCGTCTCCGACACGGCCTCGCCGCCGAGCAGCACCAGCGGCGGCCGGTGGCCCTCCAGCAGGCCCTGCTCCATGAGGAGATGGGCGTAGGTGGGGGTGACATTGACGACGTCGACGCGATGGGTCTCGCAGTACGCGACCAGCGCCTCGGCGTCACGCCGCAGCTCCTCGTCGCAGATGTGCACCTCGTGCCCCTCGACCAGCCACAGCAGCTCCTCCCACGACATGTCGAAGGCGAAGGACACCGTGTGCGCGATGCGCAGCCGACGGCCGCCGGCCGAGGCGATGGCCGGTTCGAAGATCTCCCGCTGGTGGTTGAGCTGCATGTTGGTCAGGCCGCGGTACGGCGTGACGACGCCCTTGGGGCGGCCGGTGGAGCCGGAGGTGTAGATGACGTACGCCGGGTGCTCCAGGCTGAAGACCTGACGCGTCAAGTCGCCGGGGAGGGCGGCCAGTTCGGCGGTCACCGCCGGGTCGTCGAGCAGCACGCGAGGCGAGTCGGGTGCGGCCCCCTCCAGTCGTGCGGCGACCGCTCCCGTGGACAGGATCAGCGTCGGCCGGGCGTCGTCGAGCATCGTCGCGAGCCGGTCGTCCGGGTAGTCCAGCTCCAGCGGCAGATACGCGGCTCCGGTGCGCAGTACGGCGAACAGGGCGACGACCATGTCCAGGGACCGGGGCAGCCCGAGGGCTACGACCTTCTCGGGCGCGGCGCCACGGGCGAGCAGCAGCCGGGCCATGCGGTTGATACGGGCGTCGAGTTCGGCGTACGACAGCGTCTTGTCGCCGAAGACCAGGGCGGTGGTCTCGGGAGTGGCGGCGGCCTGTGCCGCCAGGAGGTCGGCGATGGTGTCCTCGGGGGCGGGGACACGCCCTGCGGCCCGTTCACGCTCCAGCTCGGCACGCTCGGCGGGCAGCAGCGGATCGAGGCGGCCCACGGGGGTGTCCAGGTCGTGGGCGAGCCGCTCCAGCAGCAGGGTGAAGCGGTCGAGCAGGTCCTGGGCCCGCGGACGGGCGATGACGTCGGCCCGGTGGGTGAGGGTGACCTGGATGCGCTGTCCCGGCGTGACGACGAGGTTCACGGGATAGTGGGTCGCGTCGACGTTGGCGACGGCGGTTGCGCCGTGCCGGTCCGCCAGCTCGGCGAGCCGCTCCTCCGTGTCGCTGTTGCGCAGCACGAAAAGGGTGTCGAACAGCCGCCGGTGCCCGGTTTCCGCCTGGAGGACGCCCAGGCCCAGGTACTCGTACGGCATCACGGCGAGGCGTTCGTCCTGTACGCGCCGCAGCAGCCCGAGTACGGGCTCGGCGGGGTCGTAGGCGATGCGGGCGGGAACGGTGTTGAGGAACATGCCGATGACGTTCTCGATGTCCGGCACCTCGCTCGGCCGGCCCGCGACGGTCGTGCCGAAGACGACGTCACTGCGGCCGGTCGCGCTCGCCAGGGTCAGGCCCCAGGCGGCGGTGAGCACTGTGTTGAGGGTCAGGCCGTGCCGTCGTGCGGTGTCGCGCAGCCGCTCGCCCAGGTCCGCGGGGAGGGCGGCGTCCAGGCTTTCCGGGATGTCCGGCTCCAGGCCCTGGTCGGCGGCGGCGAGCAGGGTGGGCTCGTCGAGACCGGCGAGGGCCGAGCGCCAGGCGCGGGTGGCGACGGCGGTGTCCTGGGCCTCGAGCCAGGTGAGGTAGTCCCGGTACGAGCCGGGCGCGGGCAGGGTACTCGCGTCGCCCCCGGACTCGTACAGGGCGAAGAGCTGGTCGAGGAAGAGCCACGCGGACCAGCCGTCCCACAGCAGCAGATGGCGGCCGACGACCAGACGGTCGCCGCGCTCCTCGCCGAGCCGCACGATCAGCATCCGGAAGAGCAGCGGCCGGGTCAGGTCGAAGCGGCGGGTCCGCTCCTCGTCCATCAACTCCCTCAGTCGTACGTCCTGTTCCGCGGCGGGCAGCCCGGACAGGTCGGCCTCGTCGAGCGGGATCTGCGGATCGCGGACGATGAACTGCACCGGCTGGCGCAGGCCTTCGCTGGTGAACCCGGCGCGCAGGCTGGGGTTGCGCGCCAGCAGTACGCGGGCCGCGTTGCGCAGCCGGTCCGCATCGATGGGCGTGGCGAAGTCGAACGATTCATGGACGGTGTAGACGTCCAGGACGCTGTCGTCGTACGTCGAGTGGAAGAACAGCCCTTCCTGGAGCGGGGCCAGCGGCCAGATGTCGTCCACGGGGCCCGGGCTGAGCCGGTGGACGCGCTCGGTCTCCTCGGCGGTGAGGGAGAACTCGGAGCGCAGGGTGCGGGCCGACGTCACCGGAACGGCAGCCGCGGCGAGGGCCGCGGGCGTGCGGTGCTCGAAGACGTCACGGGGATTCAGCTCCAGGCCGGCCCGGCGAGCACGGCTGGAGACGCCGATCGAGGTGATGCTGTCGCCGCCGAGCATGAAGAAGTCGTCGTCGATGCCGACCTCGTCCAGCTTCAGCACGGCCGCGAAGATCTCGGTGAGGGCGCGCTCGCGCTCGTCACGCGGGGCGCGCGCCTCGGTCCGTACGGCCTGCGGGGCGGGCAGCGCGGCCCGGTCGAGCTTGCCGCTCGGGGTCAACGGCAGGGCGTCCAGGACGACATAGGCACCGGGCACCATGGGCGCGGGCAGCGACTCGCCGAGGGCGGCCCGGAGTTCGGCGGGCTCCGGCCGGGCGTCGCGGGCGGGGACGACGTACGCGATCAGTGCGTTCCCCGCGACGGTGACGGCGGCCTGGGCGACCGTGGCCCTGCCGGCCAACGCGGCCTCGATCTCGCCGAGTTCGATCCGGTTGCCGCGGATCTTGACCTGGCGGTCGGTGCGGCCCAGGTACTCGACGCTTCCGTCGGCGCGGCGGCGCACCAGGTCACCGGTCCGGTACATGCGCTCACCCGGACCGCCGTACGGGTCGGCCACGAACCGCTCGGCGGTGAGGCCGGGGCGGGCGTGGTAGCCGCGTGCCAGCTGAACGCCCGTCAAGTACAGCTCTCCGGGCACGCCTTCCGGCACCGGGCGCAGGCAGGAGTCCAGCACTCGCAGGCCCGTGTTCCACACCGGGCGGCCGATGGGCACCGTGGTGCCGGGTGTGCCGTCGTACGGGTGGTACGTGACGTCGACGGCTGCCTCGGTGGGCCCGTACAGGTTGTGCAGCGGCACCCCGGTGAGCTCCCGCCAGTGGGACGCGGCGGCGCCGGGCAGCGCCTCGCCACTGCTGAAGACGCGGCGCAGGGAGGCGGCCCAGGCCGGATCGGCGGTGATCTCCTCGGACTGCAGGAAGGCTTCGAGCATCGAGGGCACGAAGTGCAGGGTGGTGATGCCCTGTTCGCGGATCAGCCCGGCCAGGTACGCAGGGTCGCGGTGTCCGTCGGGGCGTGCGAGCACGACGGCGGCGCCTTCGCACAGCGCCCAGAAGAACTCCCAGACGCTGACGTCGAAGCTGGCGGGGGTCTTCTGCAACACGCGGTCATCGGCGGTCAGTTGATACTCGCCCTGCATCCAGGCGAGGCGGTTGACGATGGCGCGGTGCGTGACGACCACGCCCTTGGGGCGGCCGGTCGAGCCGGAGGTGTAGATGAGGTAGGCCGGGTCGTCGGGGCGGGCCGGGACAGGAACCGCGGCGGTGCCGGACTCGTCGTCGGCCGGGGTGTCCAGCAACAAGGAAGTGAGGCCGGGAACCTCGGGCAGCCGGGGAGCGGTGGCCGTCGTGGTGACGACCGTCGCCGCTCCGGAGTCGGCGAGCATGTGCGCCACACGGTCGGCGGGGTAGTCCACGTCGACCGGCAGATAGGCGGCACCGGACTTGAGCACACCCAACAGGGCGACCATGAGTTCCGTCGAGCGCGGCACGGCGACCGCGACGACCGTGCCGGGCCCTGCGCCCCGGGTACGGAGCCGGGCCGCCAACTCCTCTGCCCGTGCATCGAGTTCGCGGTAGGTGAGCGTCTCGTCCTCGTACACCACTGCGGTGGCCTGCGGAGTGCGGGCGGCCTGGGCCTCGAAGGCGGCGGCGAGGGTGGTTTCGGGCACCTGATGAAGCTCACCGAGCGGGTGGGCCCCCGACAGTTCCTCCGCCGAGAGCAGCTCCAGGGCGGCGGCCGGTTGCCCGGGATCGGCGGCGAGGGCGTGCAGGATCCGGGTGAGCCGGTCCCCGATCCGGCGCACGCTCTCGGCGTCGAGCCGCTGGGCGTGATGCTTCAGGCGCAGGTCGAGTCGGCGGCCCGGCTTCACGATGAGGGCGAGCGGGTAGTGCACGGCGTCGTGGAACTCGTGGCCCGTGACGTGGACCGTGCCGGAGGGGTCGGCGAGGCCGGTCGCGGACGGATAGTTCTCGAAGACGACCAGGGTGTCGAAGAGTTCGCCGCTGCCCGCGAGTCCGGCGACACGCTGAAGCTCCGCGAGGCCGAGGTGCTGGTGGTCGAGGAGCCGGGCCTGCTCGTCCTGGAGCCGGCCGAGCAGTTCGGCGAGGGAGTCGGCGGGCTCCCAGCGGAAACGGGTCGGCAGGGTGTTGATGAACAGGCCGACCATGGACTCGATGCCCTCGACCTCGGCGTCACGGCCGGAGACGGTGGTGCCGAACACCACGTCCTGCCGGGCGGTCAGCCGCCCGATCAGCAGACCCCAGGCGCTCTGGACGACCGTGCCAAGGGTCACTCCGAGCTCCCGGGCGCGGGCCGACAGCCGGGCGGTGACCTGCTCGGAGAGCTCGACGCGGACCTGCGCGGGCTCGACCGGCCTCCCGTCGGCGGGCGTCTCGACCAGCCGCGTGGGCTCGTCGAGACCGGCGAGGGCCGTACGCCAGGCCTCACGCGCGGCATCGCGGTCGGCGGCGGCCAGACGACGCAGATAGGTGCCGTACGGCGCGACCTCGGGCAGCGCGGCCGGGGTGTCCCCGTAGCCGGCCATCAGCTCGCGGTGCAGGACGGGCAGCGACCAGCCGTCGGCCACGATGTGATGGAACGTCAGCAACAGTCGGCTGCGGTGCTCGTCGAGCCGCACCAGCGCGCAGCGCACCAGGGGCGGCCGGGCGAGGTCGAAGCGCCGGGCACGCTCGTCGGCGGCGACGGCGTCGGCGAGCTGCGGCCTGACCTCGGCGTCCTGCGCGGCCAGATCCACCTCGCGCCAGGGTAGCTCCAGACGACCGGCGACGATCTGCACCGGGCGCCCGTCGGCGAGTTGGCGGAAGCAGGCCCGCAGCGGGGCGTGCCGGTCCAGGACGCGCTGGGCTGCCCGGCGCAGGGCCTCGCCGTCGACCGGCCCCGACAGTTCGAGGGCCTGCTGGACGACGTACGCGTCGCGATCGGCGCCGTCGACGAGGGAGTGGAAGTAGAAGCCTTCCTGGAGAGGGCTCAGCGGCAGCACGTCCTCGACGTCGACCGGGTGTTCGCCTTGGAGCTCGGCGAGTTCGGCATCGGTCAGCCGGACGAGCGGGGCGTCCTCCCCGGGGTCCTCCGCATCGGTCCGTACGTCGGCGGCTTCGGCTAGCGCCGCGACCGTACGGTGCCGGAAGACGTCGCGGGAGCTGAGCCGCAGCCCTGCCCGGCGGGCGTGGACGAGGAGCTGGATGGCGGTGATGCTGTCGCCGCCGAGTGCGAAGAAGTCGTCGTCGATGGTGGCCGAGCGCAGGCCGAGCACCTCGGCGTAGGCCGCGCACAGGAGTTCCTCGCGGGCGTCGCGTGGCGGGCGGCCCGAGCTGAGGGCGCCGAAGTCGGGGACGGGCAGCGCGGCACCGTCGAGCTTGCCGCTGGGGGTGACCGGAAGACGGTCGAGCGGGACGACGGCGGCAGGGACCATGTACTCCGGGAGCCGGTCGGCCGCGTACGAACGCAGGGCCTTCATCAGGGCGTTCACGTCACGGAAGGGCGCGGGGCGGTTGGCGTGCGGGACCGTGCCCGACGGGCGGTACAGGCCGCCGAAAGCATCGTCGAGGGCGAACAGCACGTCGACGCTGCCGTCGTGGGAGGAGCCGTTCCAGGTGACGGCGACCCGGTGGCCGTGCCGGGCGCCGAGGGCGTGGAACTCCTCCGGGTCAGGCGCGTCGGCGGGCGCGGCGGTGCGGCTGCTGTCGTCCAGGACGGCCAGCGCGGCCAGGTCCTCGGCGAGTCGGACGTTCGGCACGCCCACGACCCGGAGCGGGGAGGGCCGTTCGGCCAGCAGCCCGTCGAGATCGTCAAGGCCACCGCGCAGGTCGGCCCATGCGATCTCGTCGCCGTCGACCGGAGCCGAAGCCGGAGCGGCGGCGGCCCGCTTCGTGAGCACCACGTCGTAGCGGTACCGGGTCAGTTCGTTGTGATGGCTGCCGCGCTTGACGCGGATGTCGGCGTCGAAGCCGTCGAGCGCCGCGAAGAAGTCGGGGTCGAGCAGCAGCTCGCCCTCCCAGGCCACCGACCGCTCCACGGCGGCGCGCAGGGCCTGCTTGTCCTCCGGGTCGCCGGCCCGCCGGGTCTCCACAGCCGCGCGCAGGCAGCGCAGCAGACGGGCGTTGCGGACGTCGCCGACGAACAGCCGGCCGCCGGGTGCCAGCAGCTCCGCGACGGCACGGAGCACGTCAGCGAGGTAGTCGGCGCTGGGGAAGTACTGGGCGACGGAGTTGATGACGACGGTGTCGAAGTAGCCCTTCGGCAGCCGGGAGGTGTCGTGGGCGGGCTGCGCGCTCAGACGGACCCGGTCGGCCAGTTCCGGCACCGCCTCGACCTGCGTACGCAGTGCGCGCACGGCCTCCTCGGAGAGGTCGGTGCCCCAGTACGCCTCACATCGGGGTGCGACACGGGACAGGATCAGGCCGCTGCCGACGCCTATCTCCAGGACCCGGCGGGGCGTCAGCTCCTCGATGCGGGTGACCGTGGCGTCGCGCCACTCCCTCATCTCGTCGACGGGGATGGGCAGTCCGTCGTACATGCTGTTCCAGCCCGCGAAGTTCTCGCGGAAGCCGCCCTCGGCATGTTCCCGGTGGCCCTCGGATCCCGCCGCCGCGTAGAGCAGTTCATGGAGGTCCTTCCACTCCTGGACCTGCTCGGTTTCCCCGTGGTCCGTGGCCGCCTCCAGCGAAGGAACGACATAGGCGGCCAGCCTGCGGTCGCCGGGCCGGTCCTCACGCACCACGACCGCGGCCTGGTCCACGGCCGGGTGGCCGCGCAGCACGGACTCGATCTCGCCGGGTTCGATGCGGAAGCCGCGGATCTTCACCTGGGAGTCGGCCCGGCCCAGGAACTCGAGGCGTCCGTCGGCCTTCCAGCGCACCAGGTCGCCGGTGCGGTACAGCCGCTCGCCGGGCGGCCCGAAGGGATGGGCGACGAACCGCTCGGCCGTCAGATCCGGCCGCCCCAGGTAGCCGCGGGCCAGGCCCGCGCCGCCGAGGTAGAGCTCGCCCGCCACGCCCGCCGGGACGGGCTTCAGGCGGGCGTCGAGGACATAGGCGCGGGTGCCGGGGTCGGGGATGCCGATGGGCACGATGGTGCCGGCGGGGGTGTCGGGGTCGCACAGGCCGAGGGTGGAGTTGGTGGTCGCCTCGGTCGGGCCGTACGCGTTGAACATCATCCGGCCGCGCGCGTAGCGGCCGACCAGCTCGGGTGAGACGCGTTCGGTGCCGGCGAGCAGGGTGGCGGGCGGCAGTTCGATGTCCTCGGGCATCGCGGCGAGCAGGGCCGGCGGGAGGATCATGAACGTGATGCCGTGGGCGTGCGCGTAGTCGGCGAGCGGCGCGCCGGGCACCCGGCGCTCGGTCGGTACGACGACGAGGCGGCCGCCGGAGAGCAGGCCGAGGCACAGGTCCCAGAACGCCACGTCGAAGCTCGGCGAGGCGAACTGCAGCACCCTGCTGTGCGGGCCGATCCCGAACCGTTCGCTCTGCGTCGCGACCAGCTTGGCGACGCCCGCGTGGGAGAGCACCACGCCCTTGGGGCGGCCGGTGGAGCCGGAGGTGTAGATGACGTAGGCGGCGTTGCCGACGGACAGTGAGCCGTGGTCGGGATCGTGCGTCGGGCGCTCCCCCAACTCCCGTACGGTTTCGGGCTCGTCGAGGATCAGTCGGTCCATGCCGTCGCACGGCGGGATGTCGGCCGCGGCCTCGGTGGTGGTGACCAGGCAGGCGGGGGCCGCGTCGGTCAGCATGTAGGAGATGCGGTCCGCCGGATAGTCGGTGTCCACCGGCAGGTAGGCGGCACCGGACTTCAGCACCGCGACCTCGGCGACGATCAGCTCGGCCGAGCGGGGCACGGCCAGGGCGACCACCCGTTCGGGTCCGGCGCCGCGTGCGATGAGGGCGTGGGCCAGCCGGTTGGCGCGCTCGTCGAGTTCGGCGTAGGTCAGCCGGGTGTCCTCGAAGACGAGGGCGACGGCGTCCGGGCGCAGGCGCACCTGCTCGGCGAACATCTCCGGCCAGGTGCGCGGCGGGACGTCGTGGTCGGTGTCGTTCCACTCCTCGAGGATGCGGTGGCGTTCCTCGGCGTCGAGCAGTGCCAGTTCGCCGACGGGTGTGTGCGGCCGGGCGAGGGCGTCGGCCAGCAGGGTCGCGTAGTGGTCGGCCATCCGCTGGGCGGTCGCGGCCTCGAACAGGTCCTGACGGTACGTCACCCGCACGTCGTCCGCCGAGACTTCGAGCGTGACGTCCAGCGGTCCGGCGGACGCGGCGGCAGACGTGGCGCCGCTGCCGCCGAAGGCCGTGTTGAACAGCAGTCCGCCCCCGCGGGTGGGGTCCGGCCGCAACTGCGCGATGAGCGTGGACAGTTCGACCCGGTGGTCCCGGGCCTCCGCACATGCCTCGGCCACCAGGCGCACCAGCTCGGTGAACTCCGTGCCACCGTCCAGCGTGACCCTCACCGGCAGTCCGCCGTACCCGACGGTGATGTCCCGAGCGCCGCTGTAGCGATGCAGCACCGCGACATACGCGGACAGCAGCGTCGTCTCATCGGCCGCGGTGCCCAACCCCAACGGGCGGCTCACCGTCCGCCGTTCCCCGCCGGGCCGCAGCGGGTACGGGAAGTCGACCGGGAGCGCTGTCTCCTGAGGGAGCGGGTCGAGCCGTCGACTCCAGAACGCCTGTACTTCGTTGTCGTCGATGCCAGACACACGCTCTACGAAACCGGACACAGCTGACCGTGCCTCCCGGGTGTGCGGAACCGGCTCTGCCGGAGGACCGCAGGTCATACTAAGGTAAGGATTACCTAACCAAAAGGGCCAGTCTCGGCGGATCCCCACTCCCGACTAGGATTAAGGCCTGCCTAACCTAAGGGAGTCTGGCCGTTGGAGACCGAACGGTGACGCGGGGCAAGACAGTTCGCCCCGTTCTGCTGGTGGCGCTGCTCGGCGCTGTTCTGGTCGTGCTCTGTCTGCTGTCGCTCGCACTGGGGGCGGCGAGCATCCCGCCGGACCAGGTGGTCCGGGCGCTGTTCGGTGACGCGCCGAGCCGGCTCGTGGACAACATCGTCTGGTCGGCGCGCGTGCCGCGCACCACGCTCGGCCTCGCGGCGGGCGCGGCCCTCGGGCTGTCCGGTGCCCTCATGCAGGCCCTGACGCGCAATCCGCTCGCGGACCCCGGGATCCTCGGGGTCAGCGCCGGCGCGTCCTTCGCGATCGTGCTGGCCGTCGGGGTGTTCGGGCTCGGTTCGTTCTACGGGTACGTCTGGTTCGCCTTCGCGGGCGCGCTCGCGGCGAGCGTCGTGGTCTACCTCCTCGGCAGGCTGGGGCGCTCCGGCCTCACGCCGGTCAAGCTGGCACTCGCCGGCATCGCCGTGACCTCGCTGCTCACCTCGTTCACCAGCGCGATCGCACTGACCGACCCCGACGCGCTGAACCGCTACCGCTTCTTCACCGCCGGCTCGATGGCCGACCAGGACGGTGCCACGGTGCTGCGGATCCTGCCCTTCCTCGCCGTGGGGGCCGTACTGGCGCTGGCCTGTGCGCCGGCCCTCAACAGCCTGGCCCTCGGCGAGGACGTGGCGGCCTCGCTCGGGCGGCGGCTGGGTCTGGTCCGGCTCCAGGGCGTCGCCGCGGTCACCCTGCTGACCGGTGCGGCGGTCGCGGTCATCGGCCCGGTCGTCTTCATCGGGCTCGTGGTCCCCCATGTCGCCCGGGTCCTCGCCCAGTTGGCGGGGATCGGTCCCGACCACCGCTGGCTGCTGCCGCTGTCGGCCGTCCTCGCCCCGAGCCTGCTGCTCGCCGCGGACATCGTCGGCCGGGTCGCCGCACGGCCGACCGAGATACAGGCGGGTGTCATCGTCGCCTTCATCGGCGGCCCGTTCTTCATCGCCATGGTCCGCCGACGCCAGCTGTCGGAGGTGTGAGCATGACCGAGTCGAGGTCCACCCTGCCCCTGTCGAAGTCCCGCTTCGATCCCGGTACTTCGCCTGCCCCCGACCGCGTCCGCTCCTACCGCACCTACCGGCTGGCCGTACCGCCCGTCTCCGGCATCCTGCGTCCCCGCCTCGTGGCGCTGTGCACGGTGCTCGCGGCGGCCACCTTCCTGCTGTTCTGCTGGGGCCTGACGATCGGCGACTATCCGATCGCCTTCGCCGATGTCGTACGGGCCCTCGTTGGCGCCGGCGATCCCGGCACCGTACTGGTCGTCCAGGAACTCCGGCTGCCGCGTGCCCTGGTCGGTCTGCTGGCCGGGATCGCGTTCGCCGTCTCCGGCGCACTGTTCCAGACCATGACCCGCAATCCGCTGGCCAGCCCCGACATGATCGGCCTCACCCAGGGTGCGGGCACCGCCGTGGTGGCGGGCATCGTGCTGGGCTGGGACGGCGGCCTGGGCACCCAGGCCCTCGGGCTGCTCGGCGCGCTGACCACGGCTCTGATCGTGTACGCCCTGGCCTGGCGGCGCGGCACCACCGGCTACCGGATCATCCTGGTCGGCATCGGGGTGGCCTGGATCTGCACGAGTGCCACCGACTATCTGGTGGCGAAGGGCGGACGGTTCCAGGCGCAGGCCGCCCTCGGCTGGCTGGTGGGCAACCTCAACGGCCGTACGTGGGACCAGGTCGGCCCGCTCGCCATCGCGCTGGCGGTGCTGCTGCCCGCGGCGCTGCTGTTCGGGCGTCTGCTGCGCACCCTCCAGCTCGGCGACGACGTCGCCACCGGCCTCGGCACCCGGGTGCAGGTGGTGCGCCTCTCCATCCTGCTGACCGGGGTCGGGCTGATCGCCTTCGCCACCGCGTCCGCGGGACCCGTCGCCTTCGTGGCGCTCGCCGCACCGCAGATCGCCCAGCGGCTGGCCGGGACCGCCTGGCCGCCCGCCGTCGCCTCGGGGCTGACCGGGGCCCTGGTGGTCCTGGGCAGCGACCTCATCGCCCGTACGCTCGTCTCCGGCACGGAACTGCCGGTCGGAATCGTCACCGGTGTGCTCGGTGCGCCGATACTGCTCTGGTTGCTCGTCCGCGCCAACCGCGCGGGTTCAGGAGGTTGATCCCATGTCGGCTGATCGCATGTCGACTGATGCCATGTCGGCTGATCCCATGTCGGCCGATCCCACGGCTGATGCCTCGTCGACCACCGACCCTGACCTGCGGGCGAGCGGGCTGCGCCTGGCGTACGACAACCGGGTGGTCGTGGACGGCCTCGACCTGGCCGTACCGCCCGGCCGGATCACCGCGATCGTCGGCGCCAACGCCTGCGGCAAGTCCACACTCCTGCGCGCCCTGGCCCGGCTGCTCGCGCCCCGCGAGGGCGCCGTCCATCTGGACGGCCGGGCGCTGCAGTCCATACCGTCCCGGGAACTCGCCCAGCGCCTCGGCATCCTGCCGCAGAGCCCGGTCGCGCCCGAGGGGCTGACCGTCATCGACCTGGTCAACCGCGGGCGTTCACCGCACCAGACCTGGTGGCGACAGTGGTCCAAGGCCGACGAACACGCCGTGCACCAGGCGCTGGCCGCCACCGCCATGACCGATCTCGCGGACCGTCCGGTCGACGAACTCTCCGGCGGACAGCGCCAGCGCGCCTGGATCGCCATGGCGGTCGCGCAGGGCACTCCCGTTCTGCTCCTCGACGAGCCGACGACCTATCTGGACCTGGCCCACCAGATCGACGTACTGGACCTCATCACCGACCTCAACCGCCGCGAGAACCGCACCGTCGTGATGGTCCTCCACGACCTCAACCAGGCCTGCCGCTACGCCGACCACGTCGTCGCCATGAAGTCCGGGCGCATCGTCGCCGAGGGCCCCCCGGCCGACGTCATCACCGCCGAGACCGTCGAGGACGTCTTCGACCTGAGCTGCCGGATCACCATGGACCCGGTCAGCGGCACGCCCCTGGTCATTCCGATGGGGCGCCACCACGGAGCCGCACCTTCCCTGGAAGCGGTGGCGCCGACGGCGGACTGAGGCCGGCTTCCGCGGGTACCTCGCCGGCCTTGGAGCTACTCCACCGGGCGTACGCCAGGAGTCGCCCGCGGTACGACGCCTGCCCCGAGCGCACTCGGCAGCATCGAGGCCATGAGACACCGCACGCTGCACGCCAACGGCATCGACATCCATATCGCCGAAGCCGGGGACGGACCGTTGGTGGTCCTGCTGCACGGCTTCCCCGAACTGTGGTACTCGTGGCGTCACCAGTTGGGCGCACTCGCCGCGTCCGGCTTCCACGTCATCGCCCCCGACCTGCGCGGCTACGGGCGGACCACCGTCCCGCCCGACGTCGAGGCCTACGGCATGCGGGCGATGGTGGACGACGTGGTGGGTCTGCTGGATGCGCTGGACGAGCCGACCGCCGCGCTGGCCGGTCATGACTGGGGTGCCCAGATCGGCTGGGCGTGCGCCCAGCTGGCCCCCGAGCGGTTCCCGGCGCTGGCCGCGCTGAGCGTGCCGTACCAGCCAAGGACACCCGCCCCCCTGACCCAGGATCTGCGCCGCCGGGCAGGCGACAGGTTCAACTGGCTGCTGCACTTCCAGGCTCCCGGGGTCGCCGAAGCCGAGTTGCAGGCCGATGCCGAACGCTCGATGCGCCTCATCTTCTCCGCGCTCTCCGGGGACGCTCCCGACGGTCTTGCGGTCAGGCTGCTGACCGGTCTGCCCGCCGGATCCCGGCTGCTCGACCCGATCCCTGAGCCCACGAGCCTGCCGCCCTGGCTGACCGAGTCCGACCTGTCCTACTACGTGGGCGAATTCCGCCGTACCGGCTTCACCGGCGCGCTCAACCGGTACCGCAACGTCGACCGTGACTGGGATGAGCTGCCCGCCCTGGGCGCGACCACGGTCCGCCGGCCGGTGCTGTTCGTCACCGGCGAACTGGACACCGCCACACGCTTCATGGACACGGACGCCATGCGCCAGTACGTGCCGAACCTTGACGGTCCGGTCGTCCTGCCGGGCTGCGGCCACTGGATCCAACAGGAACGTCCCAGCGAGGTCAACGGGCTCCTGGTCGACTTCTTGTCTCGTTGTTCGACTTCTTCGTAAGCCACCGTAAGAGCCGGCCTTCCCGCGTAAGACGACACCTCACGCCTCCTCGGTGACAGACCAAACACACGGAGGAAGCATGGCAACGGGGAAAACGATCAGCCGAGTAATACGGGTCATGGTGGTCGCCGCGATGGCGGGTTCCGCGGTGACTCTGACCGCGGGGTCGGCGAGCGCGGCAGCGGGCAGCGTGACCAAGAGCGGGGACCAGGTGATCGTGAATGCGGGGGCGCGCACCGGCAATGACTTCAAGATCAGCCTGTCGGGGAACCAGGTCGTCATCCGAGACGACCATCCCATGTCAGTCGGCGGGGGCTGCAGGGCGGAAATCCCCGGCAACACAGTGTTTTGCCCGGTCAACCCCAACAGCGACACGGTCGTGGTCAACGCCGGGGACGGCGACGACACCATCACGAAGACCGGCAGTATCCGGAGCGAGCTGAACGCAGGACCGGGCAACGACCGCATCGACGGAGGCCCCACCACGTTTGCCGACTACCTCGACGGCGGGGCGGGCAACGACTCCCTCAACGGGGGCCCCAACCTCGACATCCTCACCGGCGGCCTCGGCGCCGACACGCTCAGCGGCGGGGGCGGCTTCGACTACGTGAACTACCAGGACAGCAGCTCCGGCGTGGTCGTCGACCTGGACAACAACGCCGACGACGGTGTGTCCGGGGAGGGCGACAACGCCCTCAGCAACGTGGAGCTCATCATCGGCAGCAAGTTCGGTGACAGGCTCACCGGGAGCACAGGGAACAACAGCCTGCTCGGCCTCGCCGGCAATGACGTACTGACAGGCGGGGCCGGCAACGACTCCCTCTACGGCGATACCGGGAATGACACCCTCGAAGCCCGGGACAACGTCTCCGGCAACGACACCGCCGACGGGGGTGCCAACACCGACACCTGCCGCGCCGACACCAGCGACGCCAAGAACGCCTGCGAGGCGTAAGTGACGCGCTGACCTCGATACGCCGTTGGCCCCCGATCCTCCGATCGGGGGCCAACGGTGCCGATGGAAAGGATCACGTGCTGCTGACCCACTGGCACCAGGCGGATTCCGGACCGGCGTACAGGGTGAACCGCGGGTCGCCGGCGACGCACTCGCGGATGCTGTCGGGGGCTCCGATGAGATGGAAGTGCGCGGCAGGGTCCTCGGGGAACAGCGTGTGCAGTTCGTCGTCCGGGAGCCCGTCGGCACAGCGGAGTCCCTGCATGTCCAGGAAGAACTCCCGGTGCCCGTCGAGTACTTGCTCGTGCAGCCGCTGCCGCAGTTGCCGTTGCGTGATGGCGCCCAGCGTGCCGCTGACCGCCATCCACAGCCGGAACGGCGCCTCAGCCAGCAGACGCATGCTTATGACCGTGATTTCCAAGGGTGTTGTGCTCCAGTGGCGCTTCCGTCGCGGTGGGCGCCGTATGCCCGCTTACCAGCCGTCGCTCTTGCTACCCCTGCTCGGGCGGCACCGAAAGTGCGCGCTCCGTGACTGCGCGAAGCCTCCCCTCGCCCCACACAGGCGTAACCGTGAACTCCACATCGCAGGGGCTCCCGTGGTTCAGGAGCCCGTCCGGTTCACAAGCCCGTCGGGGTTCAGGAGCCCGTCTCCCCGGTGAGCTCGCGCAGCCTGCGCAGTACGGCACCGTGTTCCGGGCGGTGCAGGGGCGAGGCGGACAGGAGTTGCGTCAGCACCTCGCCGAGCGGCCCGGCGCGGCGGGGCGGCGCGGGGGACGGCGGGTAGCCGCTGCCGGCTCCTTCGGCGAACGGCTCCTTGCCCTCGACGGCGAAGTACAGGGTCGTACCGAGGGCGAACAGGTCGGAAGCCGGCGTGGCCGAACCCCCGTACAGCTGCTCCGGGGCGAGATAGCCGGGCGTGCCGATCACCTTCTGCGGCTGTGTGTGGGACACGGCGCCCGCCATGCGGTGAGCGATCCCGTAGTCGGTGAGGACCACGCGCGCGTGCGGGTGCCCCGAACCGTCCGGTGCCAGAAGGATGTTGGACGGTTTCACATCCCGGTGCACGATCCCGATGTGATGTCCGGCCGCGAGCGCCTTGAGCACGGCGAGCCCGATCCGTGCGGTCTCCCCGGGCGGCAGCGGCCCCTGTCCCGCCCGCAGTCGCTCCTCGACCACCGCCTCCAGGGTGGTGGCGCCGCGGACGAACTCCATCACGATCCACGGGAGGCCGTCCTCCTCGACGACGTCGTGGACCGCCACGACGTGGGGTGCCTCGCGCAGGGCGGCAAGGCTCCATGCCTCGCTGAAGGCCCGGGCTGTCCGTACGTCCGAGCCTTCCTCCCCGGGCACGGCCCCCGTCCGTACGACGACCTCCTTCACCGCGACCTCGCGACGCAGCCGTAGGTCGTAGGCCAGCCAGACGCGGCCCATGCCGCCGGTGCCGACGGGCTTGATCAGCCCGTACCGTTCCGCGAGGACCCGTGTCCAGGGACCGCGGCCCGCGCCGTCGGACGCGGACGGCCGCGGGGGCGGCACGTCGGTGTCCCCGTGCTCCTGCTCGATCTCGTCCATCTGCGCTGCCTGTCCCGGTCAGTACGCGGATGTCAGTGCTCCCGCGGGGAGCTTCTTGCCGTCCTCCCGGTACACGGTGCACAGCACCCAGCGGAACCCGTCGTCCCACTCCTCGTCGTCGGACCACCACCCGTCCATCACATGGCCCTTCCCGCGGGTCCAGTTGACGCCGTACTTCTCCTCGCACAGCTCGTCCGTGTCGACACTCTCCGCGGAGTCGCTGCCCGAGGACCACGTCCAGCCGACGGCCTGCTCGTGGTGCGGCTCGTCGCAGCTTGCCAGGAGCAGGGTGTATACGTCGTCCTCCTCCTCGGTGTTGAAGCAGTCGCCCGGGCCCAGCTGCGTCACGTACACCTCCTCGCCCTGCTTGCGGTACTCGCCCAGCGGGCCGCCGAGGGTGGCCTTCTTCAGGAAGAGCAGACAGGCCGTGTCCGGCGGCTGGCTCTGCCCGGCCGCGGGCGGCAGCACGTACAGCACGGGGTCGGGCATGGTCTTGCGCAGCTTCTCCGTGCGCTCGGCGCACTGGCTCTGCTCGGAGGAGGCACCGGACCGCGGTGTCGCACGGGACGCCTGTTGCGGCCCGGACGCCTCGACGGTCGTGATCACCTGGCCCTCGGGGTCGTCGTCGACGCAGTCGACGAGCTTCAGCTCGGGCCGCCCCTTGAACTCGCCGTTCTTCCAGTCGGCGTCGACGCACTGCCCCGCCTTCAGCCCGTCCTTCAGGCCCACCTGTGTGCCGTACGGAAAGGCGCTGCGGGTGGTGGTCGGGGAGGGACTCGCGGCGGGCGTCGGCCGCTGTTTGGTCTCCGGCTTCTCCGGCCCCTGTCCGTCGTTGCCGTACACGGCGGCGCCCACGCCGAACCCGCCGGCCGCCACGAGCACTGCGACGAGGGTCAGCAGCGCAGGCATCCGCCATCCCTGGGTACGGCGCGACTCCACTGGTCCCTGCCGGGTCGGGGTGATGTCCCCGTCGCCGTCTCGATCACGGCCGTCTCCATCACGGTCCGCGTCATCGTCTGCGGAACGGGGGGCTTCCTCAGGGGAGGCGGCTTCGGGCACCTCGGGCGGAGCGGCCTCCTCGGAGGATGCGGCAGGCACCGGTGAGGCCGCGTGTTCCCCGGTCGCGGCGGCCTCGGCGAGGAGCTCGGCCGCCTCGGCCGCCTGCGTACGGTCCAGCGGGTTCTTGGCCAGGAGTCCCATGATCACCCGGCTGAGCTCGTCGCTCGCCCGCCGCGGCGGGGAGGGCTCCGTCTCCAGCAACGCCATCAGAGCCGCTTCGGGGGTGTCCCGGTCGAACGGGCCGCTGCCCTCGACGGCGAAGTAGAGAGTGACCCCGAGGGAGAAGAGGTCGGAGGCGGGGGTCGCCTCGCCGCCGTGCACCCGCTCCGGCGCCATGTAGCCAGGGGTGCCGATCACCACACCGCTGCGGGTCAGCCTGGTCTCGCGCGGCCGGAGCGAGATGCCGTAGTCCGTGAGCAGTACGCGGCCGTCCGCGGCCCCGGAGTGGTCGGGCGCGAGCAGGATGTTGGAGGGCTTCACATCCCGGTGGATGATGCCGAGGCGGTGCCCGGCGGAGAGTCCGTCGAGGGCCGCCGCCCCGATCCGGGCCACCTCGTCGGTGGGCAGCGGGCCGCGCTCCCGTACGACGGCGCTCAGGTCCATGGTGCCCGGCAGGTACTCCATCACGATCCACGGCAGGCCCTCGTGCTCGACCACGTCGTACACCGTGATCACATTCGGGTGTTCGCGCAGCTGGGCCGCCTTCAGCGCCTCCTTGCGCCCGCGGGACGCGCGGTCGCCGGAGGCCTCGTCCGGCAGAAGCGGCAGCTCGATCTCCTTGACCGCCACCTGGGCCCTGAGCTCCTCGTCCTCGGCCCGCCAGACGCTCCCCATCCCGCCGGAACCCAGCCGCTGCCGCAGCCGGTAGCGCCCGGCGATGACCCGTTCCTGCTCCCCTGCCACGAACCCGCTCCCCTCACAGCGCGTGTGGTCAGCCGAAGACCACACGACGTGCTCGACCGTCAGGGGGTCATGGTGACGCGGCGGGGCCGGGACCCCTCCCGGGCCGGCCCGTCCCGGCCGCGCACCGTCCCGGCCGCGCACCGTCAGGGCCTCGGCGGCTTACGCCAGGGCCTCCGCTTACGTCAGGGCCTCGATACGCGGGGACTGCCCCGCGTAGGCCGCCCTCAGCACCTCCAGCGCCCCGCCCATCGTGACCGTCCGCGGATTGGGGTACGCCTCTGCCGCGGTCTGTCCGGCCGCCACCGTCAAGTCGTCGTCGGTCAGGCCGAGTTGGGCGAGGGAGCGGGGTGCGCCGAGGCGTCCGGCCAGGTCCCAGAGGGCGTGCGGGGCGTTGTCCGTGCGGAGGGCGCGGTTGAGGACGGCGATCGCCTCGTGGACGGCGGGTGCGTTGTACGCGAGGGCGTGCGGGAGTACGACCGTGTGCGTCTCGGCATGCGGCAGGCCGAAGGTGCCGCCGAGCACATGGCACAGCTTGTGGTGCAGGCCCATGGTGGTCGCTCCCAGGCAGGAGCCGCACAGCCAGGCCCCGTAGAGGGCGCGACTGCGTGGCCCCATCGCCTCCGGGTCGGCGGCCACCAGCGGGAGCGCGGACGTCATCGCACGGACGCCCTCCTCGGCCATCAGCGCGACGAGGGGCGAGGTGTCGGGGGCGTACAGCGCCTCGGCCGCGTGCGCGACGGCGTTGATGCCGCTGGTCATGGAGAGGGCCACCGGCAGGGTGAGGGTGAGCTCGGGGTCGTAGACGACGCTGCGGGGCAGCACCGCGGGATTGCGTCCGGTGCGCTTGATGCCGTGCTCGGTGACACCCCACACGGAGGTCATCTCGGACCCGGAGTAGGTGGAGGGCACGGCGATCAGCGGCAGGTGCGTACGCAGCGCGATCGCCTTGCCGAGGCCGATCGCGCTGCCGCCGCCGACCGCGACACAGCCGTCGGCGCCTGCCGCGCGCGCCACCTCGACGGCCAGGTCGGCGACCTCGGCCGGGACGTGCATACGGGCTTCGGCGTGCAGCCCCGCGCACAAGGAACCCAGTGAGTCCGCGACCGCACGCGCGGTGACCGAGCTCTGCCTGCCGCTCACCACCAACAACCGCCGCAGACCGAGGCGCGCGGCCTCCTCCGCCGGCGCGGCCGTCGAGGCGCCGGGCCGGAACACGACCCGCATCGGCCGGCTCTCGAAGGAGAAGTCCGGGACGTTCATGGCATTCATGGCGTTCATGGCGTTCGCGCTGTTCGTGGCGTTCATGGCTTCGTGGCGTTCATGAGGATCGCTCCGGAGTGAGTACGAGCTCGAAGCGCGCGTGGCGAAGGGATTCGGGACGCCGTACTCCCGTTCCAGGTCAGGGTTGCCGGTCTCGGCCAAGTCCTGGACAAGGCTGCTCTTCCCTGCGAATACCGCGTCCGACGCCGGATAATCGCTCTCGGCCACGAAGATGTGCGTGGTGACGGGCGTGTGCCCCACGGTTTCGGATCCCCCGGCCTCTCGTCGTCGGCTTTGCCCGCTGCTAGCCTCCGGGTTCGGGAACCGGTTGCCACAAGCGTTGCCGCAGTTCCCGGGCGACTGAGTGGTCCCGGTCGGGGAAAATCCGGGGCGGAGGAAAGGGGCGGGCGATGACGAGGAAAAGCAGCGGGGATCTGGGGAGCAGGAGCACGATCCGGGACGTGGCGGCACGGGCGGGGGTGTCCGCCTCTACGGTGTCGCGCGTACTCGGCGGTGAATACCCGGTGAGCACGTCGACGCGTACACGGGTGATGCGGGCGGTCCGCGAGCTGGACTACGTGGCCGACGCCCGCGCCAAGGCCATCGCGGGTGTCGGCACGCCGACCCTCGCCTTCGTCCTGGACGACATCACAGGTCCGTCGTTCGCGCTGATGGCGCACGGCGTGGAGCGCGAGGCGACCCGGCTCGGTCATCTGTGCCTGGTGTGCAGCACGGACGGCGACACCGAGCACGAGCTGGAGTTCATCGAGACGATGCGCGCCCAGCGAGCCGCGGCCGTGATCCTGGTCGGCGGCACCGCGGACACCGCCGAGTACCGCGGGCGCATGGCCCGTATCGCCGACTCCCTGGCCTCGGCGGGCTCACGGCTCGTCCTGTGCGGACGGCCGCCGCTGGATCCCGGCACACCCGTGACGGTCATCGAGTACGACAACGAGAGCGGGGCGTACGCCCTGTGCGCCCACCTCCTCTCCCAGGGACACCGACGCGTCCTCTTCCTCGGGGGCAAGCCGCACCACACCACGGCTCAGGCCCGCGAGCGGGGCTATCTGGCCGCCCACCGGGCCCGCGGTGTCGAGCCGGACCCGGAGCTGTGCCTCACCGGTGACTTCACCCGCGACTCGGGTCACCGCCGGATACACCAGGCCCTGAAGCAGGGACTGGAGTTCACGGCGGTGATGGCCTCCACGGACATGGTCGCGGCCGGTGCGCTCACCGCCCTGCACGAGGCGGGCCTGAACGTACCGGACGACGTGTCCCTCGTCGGCTACGACGACATCCCGTTCGTCCGCGACCTGCATCCCCCGCTGACGACGGTCCACGTCCCCTACGAGGAACTCGGCCGCCTGGCTGTCCGCACGGCCCTCGGCAGGACCCCGGACGCTCCGAACGAACACCTCCTGCTGGGCACGCACGTGGTGGTGCGGGATTCGGTGGCGGCGGTGCGGGGGCAGTTACTACCGGACGCAAACACCCGGGTTGGCTCGCAGGATCCTGCTGGAGGATTGACGTGACGACGAAGAACACCGGTCCGGTCCGCCTCACCGACGCCGCGCACACGGCGCTGCGCCCGGCGGCGGCCGCCAGGATCACCGGCGGTTTCTGGGCGGCCAGACGGCGCACCAACGCCGACGTGAGCATCCCGCAGGGCCCCTCGAAGCTGGAGGAGGCGGGCAACCTCGCCAATCTGCGGGCGGCTGCCGACGGCAAGGGCGGCTTCACCGGTGACTTCCAGTTCCAGGACTCGGATGTGCACAAGTGGCTGGAGGCGGCGTCCTGGCAGCTGGCCGACAGTCCGGAGAACACGCAACTGGCCGCGCACATAGGCGAATTGACGGCACTCCTGGCTGCCGCCCAGGACGCGGACGGCTATCTGCAGACGTACTACCAGGTCGCCCGCCCCGAGCTGCGCTGGCAGGAGCTGGGCTGGGGCCACGAGTTGTACTGCGCGGGCCATCTGATCCAGGCGGCGGTGGCCCACCACCGGGCGACCGGACGGCGTGACCTCCTCGATGTGGCGGAGCGGTTCGCGGCTCACATCGACGCGACCTTCGGCAAGGACAAGGCGATCGACGGAGTCTGTGGACACCCCGAGATCGAGACGGCTCTGGTCGAGCTGTACCGGGAGACCGGTGAACACCGCTGGCTGGACCTCGCCGCCTACTTCGTCGACCGGCGCGGCTACGGGGTACTGAGCGCGGGCGTCGACCGCGGCCACGACCGCGACATGGGCCAGGCCTATTGGCAGGACCACACTCCGGTGCGCGAGGCGGACACGGTCGAGGGACATGCCGTACGGCAGCTGTATCTGCTCGCGGGGGCGGCCGACCTGGCGGCGGAGACCGGCGAGCCGGAGCTGCTGGCCGCGCTGGAGCGCATATGGGACGCCATGGTGGCGACGAAGACGTATGTGACCGGCGGGGTCGGTTCGCGCCATGAGGGTGAGGCCTTCGGCGACCCGTTCGAGCTGCCGCCGGACCGTGCGTACGCCGAGACGTGCGCGGCGATCGCGTCCGTCCAGTGGTCGTGGCGGATGGCCTTGCTGACCGGCGAGGCGAAGTACTCCGACCTCGTCGAGCGCACGCTCTTCAACGGTTTCCTGTCCGGTGTCGGCCTCGACGGCGACAGCTGGCTGTACGTGAACCCGCTCCAGGTGCGCGAGGAGTACGCCGGCCGCGGCGGCGACCAGACGGCCCGCCGCACTCCGTGGTTCCGCTGCGCGTGCTGCCCGCCGAACGTGATGCGGCTGCTCGCCTCACTCCCCCACTACGTGGCGAGCGGCGACGCGGAGGGTCTGCAGCTGCACCAGTACGCGACGGGGGTGTACGCCGCCGGGGAGGGCGTCGTCCGCGTGGAGACCGAGTATCCGTGGGACGGCCGGATCACGGTCACTGTCGAGGAGGCTCCCGCGGACCGTGACTGGTCGCTGTCGCTGCGGATCCCCTCCTGGTGCTCGGAGTTCAAGGCGTCGACGCCCGACGGGAGCGCCCCCGCCGAGGCGGGCTCCGGCTGGCTGCGCATGCGCCGTCGCTGGGCTCCGGGCGACACGCTCACGCTCGATCTCGACCTGACGGCCCGGCTGACCCGACCCGACCCGCGCGTCGACGCGGTCCGCGGCTGCGTCGCCATCGAGCGGGGCCCGCTCGTGCACTGCCTGGAGGGCGTCGACCAGCAGCCCGGCATCCGTCTGGACGACGTCACGCTGGCGCCCGGCTCGGACCTGGCGGCCTCTCTGGAGCCGGGCCTCCTCGGCGGGGTCGCGGTGGTCACGGCCGGCGGGCGCCGCCGGAGCGACGGAGGCGACGTACGGCTGACAGCGGTGCCGTACTACGCCTGGGCAAACCGGGAAGAGGGCGCAATGCGGGTGTGGATTCCGCAGGAGTGAGCGGTGTCGCCGGCTCGGCGTCCCACAGGGCGAGTTCACGATCACGCGGACCGTGCACCAGCGGTGGGCCGTCCGCGCCGAAGATCCGCACCGGGTGGGAGGCGTCCCAGGCGTCCCAGCCCGGGTCGCCCTCGGCCGCGAAGCGCACCCACGTGGAGTGCATCGCGTCGGCCAGCTCCTGCGGGGCGCCCTCGCCCGCCAGCTTGGCCGACTCCGGGACGTCGCCGGTGTCGAAGACGAAGCCGAGTTCCAGGGCGTGGCAGGCGCCGAGATCCGGAAGATTCGAGGGCCAGGCGAACTCGTACACGTAGGACGGCGTGGTTCGGGCGTCGGCCAGCCGGTGCAGCGGGATGCGGAGCAGGTGGTCGGTGACCATCTGGCCGAGGAGCTCGGCGGGGCGCGCGTCCGGGTGGAGGGCGCGATAGCCGCGCGGGACCTCGGAGCCGCAGTGACAGCGGGCCATGGCTCCGGCCAGGGCGACGGGGCCGAGCCGGTCGACGCGTTCCAGGAGCCCGCCCGGTACCAGCCACAGCCGGTACTCGTCGCGGGTCCAGCCCAGGAGCAGGTCGACGCCCGGCGCGGCGCCCTCCTCGACCAGGGCCTCCATGGGGTCGCGCGGGACCAGGTCGCCGTCGACGACGATGCCGAACGCGGGACCGCCGAGGACGGGAGTGCTCAGCCGCCCCACCTCGGCCTGGGTGCGCAGCAGCAGCTCGCGGTCGACGGCGGCGAAGGCCTCGGCCGTGGCGGGGATCTTCAGCCGGGACGCCATCCGGCGCACCATGCGCCGCACCTTGTCGCGGCTGGCGGACTCGGGCGGCCCACTCTGCAGGACGGCCCGCCGGAAGAGCCCCTGCGTCTGCGGGGCGGCGAGCAGGGCGCCGACACTGATCGACCCGGCCGACTGGCCGAAGACGGTCACCCGGTCCGGGTCGCCGCCGAACTCGGCGATCGCGTCACGCACCCACTCCAGGGCGGCGAGCTGGTCGCGCAGGCCCGGGTTGGGCGGGGCGTCCGGGAACAGTCCGTACCCCTCCACGCCCAGCCGGTAGTTGATCGAGACCAGGACGACGCCGTCGCGGGCGAAGGCGTGTCCGTCGTAGACCGGTACGGCCGACGAACCGCGGGTCAGCGCGCCGCCGTGGATCCACACCAGCACCGGCAGCCGGGCCCCTCGGCCCGGCTCCGGCGTCCACACATTGAGGTTGAGGCAGTCGTCGCCCGGCACGACCGGGTCGGACAGCAGCCGGGCGAACGCCTCCGAGTACGGGGGCTTCGGCGGTGTCGGCCCGAACGCGCCCGCGTCGCGCACGCCCTCCCAGGGCGTGGGCGGCACGGGCGGCCGGAACCGGCGGGGACCGAAGGGCGGAGCCGCGTACGGGATACCGCGGAAGACGGCGATCCCGTCCTCGTATCTGCCGCGTACGTCCCCGTACGGGGTTCTGACCACGGGCTTCGTCCGGTCTGCCGTCATCCGCGCACCAGCTCCTCGCACGCTCGTGAACCGTCGTTCACAGCAAGCGTCACATCACCTCCGGATATTCCGGCGTCCGTAGCCGGTGGGCAACTGTGCGCGACTATTTGGCGTACATCACCGTGCCGAAGCCGAGTTGGTCGTAGCCGCCGCTGTTGGAGCCGTAGTCGCCGCCCCCGCCCTCGGGGCGGACGCTCTCGGCCATGCGGGTGATGTACGGAACGGACAGGCCTCGTCGCCGTGCGTAGTGGTAGTGGAGGATGTCCCACACGGGCCTGGCCTGCCCACGGCTCGCGGAGGAGATGACGGTGTGGGACTGCTGGGCGCAGTTCGTGCCGGTGCCCCAGGTGTACGTCGTGAAGGGCACGTTCTCACCGAGGTTGTACTTCGCGACGTACTGGGCGGCCTTCATGAACCGGTTGTTGTCGTAGCCGTACAGGTCCTCGCCCTGGGACCAGGCCATCTCGCAGAAGGCGCCCATCTGGCCGATGCCCATGACGGTGTGGCCCTGGTCGCGGCCCGACTCCTGCCACTGGGCCAGGCCCTCGCTGTCGTACACGAAGGGGATCGCCTTGCGGATGGCGCCGTTGCCGGCGCCGTTCTTGAAGTAGTTCACGGCCTGGTCGTACTTGGCGCCGTCGTCGCACAGGATCCCGATCGCGAGGATCGAGTTCATGGTGCACAGGTCCCAGTTCGCCCAGTAGTTGGTGATGCAGGCGCCGTTGTGGTTGTTCAGGAACTGGTTGTTGAGCGGGTAGAAGACATTGAGCATCATCCTCTGGAAGCGGGCGAGGTCGAACCCGCTGTAGCCGCGCATGAGTTCGGCGGCGTTCGCGAACTGGTAGCCGTAGATCCCGGCGGCCAGGAAGCGGTCCGCGTTGCCCGTGACGGTGGTGAGGGTGGACGACCAGGCGTTGAGGATCCTGACGGCCGCGTCGCCGTTCGCCCTGGTCCCCGCGATCTGCCAGCGCAGGGCGTTCTGGTAGGCGGCGTGGATGTCGTTGTACAGGATCCCGTAGTTCTGGCCGTCGCCGCCGCGGATGATCGTGGCCTGCGGGTTGGGCTGCCAGGTGCTCGCGGAGTGCCCGTTGGCGGTCAGCCGGTTCCAGCCGGAGAGCCACGGGTCGTCGCCTGCGGCGACCCGTACCTTGGCGCGGTTGAGCTCTCCGTAGGCGTGCAGCATGCCCGGGTGGGTGAAGGTCGCCGGAGCGGCGTCCGCGGTGCCGCCGGTGAGGGCGGTGGCCGAGGCTCCGACGGCGAGGGCGGCGGTGAGGCCGCCGGCGGTCCTGAGCAGACCGCGGCGGCTCAACTCCGGCTGGTGGAGGTGCTGGTGGGGGGAAGTGCGGCTCATGTTGGTGCATCTCCAATCCCGTGGGGGATCTACATGGGGGTGATGCTCACCTCGCTGAATCGCGCGGTGCTGCGGGCCAGGGGGTTGCGGGAGCAGACCACGAGGCCCACGTCATAGGGGGCGTCACCGAAGCCGGGGATCTCTCCCGTGGCGAGTGGTGTCCAGGTGACGCCGTCATCGGTGGAGACGGCCGCGGTGAAGGCGGTCCCAGCGCGCTTCAGCCGCAGCAGACAGGGGGTGGTGACCGTGCCGTTGCCCGTGAACGCCGACCGTCCGGCCACGGTCGTACGGAGCATCAGCTGGGCGGCGGTGCCGCCGGTGACGATCGCTCCGGCCGCCTGGTCGAACGGTGACAGCGACTTGGCCATCAGCAGGCCGACCCGGTCGCCGCTCGCGCCTTCGCGGGAGACGAGCCGGGCGGTGATCTCGCAGTCGCCGGTGATCGAGCGACGCACGAACTGCCCTGTCATTCCCTGGTTGTTGACGTTCAGGTCGGTCCCGGCACCGCGTACGACGAACGTCCCGTCGTCGTATCCGGTGATCCCGGGCGTGCGCACGGCCACCACGCCGAACGTCCCGAACTCCCGCTCGTCCAGCACCACATCGCCGAGATCGCCGTACGACCACGGCGCGGGCGGCGGCGTACCGACCATGAGCTTCAGCGCGGCGTTCGCGGTACCGGCCGCGTTCTCCGCGGTGGTGGTGACGGCGAACTCCCCTGCCGTCTCGGGTGTTCCGGAGATGAGTCCGGTCCCCCGGTCGATGCTCAGCCCCTCGGGCAGACCGCGGGCGGAGAACAGCACGGGCTCGTGCGTGGCCCTGAGCAGATGCCGGAAGGGGACGCCCCGGTTGGCGAAGGCGGTGGACGCGGAACTCGGTTGCGGCACCGACGGCTTCGGCATCGCCGCCCGCACGGGTGCCGAACGCGGACCCCGCCCTGTGGTGTTGGTCTTCGCGACGGTGTAGTGGTACGTCGCGCCGGGCCTTCCGCTCCCGTCCGCGTACCGCAGGCGGGTGCCGAAGCCGACGGGGACGACGTCGGTGGCGACCGGCGTGTACGGTCCGTCGGCGCTCGGAGCCCGCAGCACCGTGTAGCGGGACGAGAGGTCCGGGTCGGTCCAGCTCAGCTCGACGGCGTCGGCCGCCGTGTCCGCCCGCAGGTCGCCGGCCGTGCGGGTGGGGCGTGGCACGGCCCAGACGGAACCGGCCGACGACGTCACGCTCACGTTGTCGAATGCGCCCGTGCCGGTCTCGGCGTACGACTCGTCGACGCCGAGACAGGAGGTGAGGGCGAGACCCGCGTACGCCGTGCTGCCCAAGTCGACCTCGGTGGAGCCGACTTCGGTCCAGTGGACGCCGTCCGGGGAGAGGGACCCGGTGCAGCGCTTCCCCTTCCGCTCCACCCGCACCCAGTACGGCGCCCGCAGCCGGTAGCCGTCGCCCGCGCCCTCCACGTACGGGGCTTCCAGCGGGGTCGCCGACTCGGGCAGGGTGCCGAGGTCGGAGATCGGGAACGACGCACCGGTGGTGATCGCCTTCTGCTGGGACGGCGGCACGGGTGTGCTGCCGGTGGCGGAGATGGCTGCCCCCGCCTTCTGGCGTACGGTCCACACGCCGCTCCAGGTGTGCAGCGGCAGGCCCTGGATGAGCATGGAGGCGTGCGGGGCGTCACCCTCCGAGGGGGAGCTGCGCAGGGTGACGCCGATCTTGGAGTACTGGGAGCTGAGCGGCCACACGATCCGCGCCGTGATCGTGCCGTCGCCGCGCAGGGGCAGGTGCACCAGCCGGTACGTGTCCGCGGTGCCGCCGGCCTCCAGCACGAAGCGCTCGCCGTCGAAGAAGGCGGAGCCCGGGACGCGTACGTCGCCGACGTCCCCGGTCGACCAGGGCGCCGGGAGTCCGGCCGTGGCCGCCGTCCGGCCCGAACTGCCGCTCTTCCCTTGCGAGTTGGTGGCAGTGACCGAGTAGTAGTAGGTCCGGCCCGCACGCACGTCGCGGTCCCGGTACGTCGCCTTGTCGACTCCGGAGGCGATGAGCTCGTACGGCCCCTCGGGCTTGGTGGACCGCTGGACCGTGTAGCTGCTCGCCCACGCGGACGGCAGCCAGGACACGGTGACGGAGTCGTCCTCGCCCACGGCGGTGACTCCCGCCGGGGCCGTCGGCGCGGCGGGCGAGGCCTTCGCGCCCGCGTAGGTGAGGGTGCCCCAGCTCGGCAGGTCGTCGTTGCTGCCCTCGACGACGCGGGTGCCGCCCGTGCCGCGGAAGAGGACGTTCTTCGTGTACGGGGCGTCGAGGCCGCGTACGCCTGTGTAGTGCGCGTACGCCATCTCGTAGATCGGCGGGATCTGGCCGCGCACCCGGTCCGAGACGGATGTCTTGATGTACTTGCCCGTGCGGTCCAGGTCCGGGGTGAAGGGGACGTCGCCGCCGAGGTTGTAGCGGGCGGCGTACTCGACGTTCGCGAGCATGCGGTGGTCGTCGAAGCCCCACAGGTCGACGCCCTGGTTCCAGGCGACCTGCGCGGCGTCGGCGAGCAGGCCGACCGCGAGCTGCTCGTGGCCCTGGTCGCGGCCGCTCTCCTGGCCCTGGCCCGCGTCGGTGACGATGCGGTTGCGTACGCTGCCGTTGCCGGCGCCGGCCGCGGCGAACCGCAGGGCGTCCTCGAAGAGGGTGCGGTTCTCGCAGAACACCCCGATGGCCAGGATCGTCTGAACGGCCGTCAGGTCCCAGTTGCCGTTGGCGTACAGCATGTAACCGGACACCGACGGATACCAGACGCGCAGGAAGGACTCCTCACAACGCGCGATGTCCGCGTCCGCCCAGCCGTCATAACCGGTGTGCCGCAGCAGCTCGGCGGCGTTGACGAACTTGAAGCCCTGCAGGCCCGCACCGAGCGGGCCGTCCGCGCCCGTCACGGTCGTGAGCGAGGCCGACCAGGCGTTGAGGATGTCGCGCGCCTTGTCCGCGTGGGCGCGGTTGCCGGTGACGCACCACATCAGGGCGTTCTGATAGGCGGCCGCGGAGTCGGCGACGGCCTGGTTCATGAAGTTCGACGGGCCGCGGCCCCAGGAGGTGATCTGTCCGGTGTTCTGGACGGTGTACGACGCCGAGGAGCGGGCGTGGGCCGCGAGCGCCAAGTAGCCGTCGTACAGCGGGGATTCCTTGGCGGCGACGGCCGCCTTCATACGGTCGAGGTCGTCACGGGAGTGGAGGAGCCCGGGATGCGCGAACGCGGACGCCTCATCGGTGGCCTGGGCCCACGCGGGCGCGGCGGAGGCGGACAGAAGTCCACCTCCGGCCACGGCCACGAGTCCCGCCGCGCCGAGGAACGACCGTCGGCTGAGGGGAAGCACGGGTGACTCCTCTTACGGGTGCTGAACGGTGAGCTCGAGGGACTTGGTCGCCGTGCCCGCGGTGTTCGTGGCCGAGACGGTGACCGTGTACGTGCCGGGGACCTGCGGAGTGCCGGAGATCTGACCGGTCTTCTTGTCGACCTCGAGGCCCTTCGGCAGCCCGTCGGCGTCGTACGACGTCGGCAACGCGGTCGCCGTGACGAGGTGGTTGAAGATCTGGCGCGCGGTGGCCGTGGCCTCGCCCGCGCTGGTGATCTCGGGAGTGGCCGTGGACGCGGGCTCGGAGTCCTTCAGGAAGCGCAGGTCCTTCACGTGCTCGTTGACGAACATCGGCACCATGTCGGGGGTCAGGTACCAGCGCGGCTTCTGCATGGTGTCGGCGATGACCGTGCCGTTGATCGCCATGTTCTGGAAGGTGAGGTTCTTGATCGGGCGGTCCGCGTCGTAGCCGACCACGATCGGCATGTTGGCGTTCTTGCCGTCGTACTTGAGGTTCCGGATGTACACGTCCTCGATGCCCCGGCCGGGCGAGGCGTTGTACCGGTTGGCCATGACGCGCATGTTGACCAGCTGGCCCCAGGTGAAGTCCTCGACCCGGACGTCCTGGATGCGGATGTTGCGGATGAGGTTGCTGTCGCCGGGGTTCAGGGCGAAGCAGCCCTGGTAGAGGACCTGCGGCTCGCGGTGCTGGAGGACGTCGATGTTGCTGAAGACGATGTTCTCGATCGTCTCGGGCTTCTCCGGGTTGCCGTGGGTGCCCATGTTCATCGGGTGCGCCACGTCGGCCCAGAGGGTGGAGTTACGGACCACGACGTTGCGGGTGTCGCCGTAGTAGTCCCAGCGGTGGGCGTAGACGGCGATGCAGTCGTCGCTGTTGCGCATCCAGACGCCCTCGATGAGGACGTCCTCGCTGCTGAACACGTCGATGCCGTCGCCCCACTGGCCGAAACTGTAGGAGTGCAGGTTGCGGACGGTGACCTGCTTCGACTGGCCGATGGTGCAGGAGTAGCCGGTCTTGGGGTTGAGGGCGAGGATGCCGTCGATCTCGATGTTCTTGGAGAAGGCCACCAGGGTGGCGGCGTCCGAGTCCCAGATGATGCCCCGGCCGAGCAGGCGGGCGTTCTCCACCTTGTTGAACTCCACCCGGGCCTTCAGCACCGCGCCGCCGGCCAGGTACACCGTCTTCCCGCTCGGCACCATCACCACGTTGTTCGGGACGGTGTGGATGCCCGGGCCGAAGTAGATGACGTCGGGGTCGTCCTCCTCGGGCCGCGTCTTCTCGACCGGGTTGGCGTGCAGCTGCAGGTTGTCGTAGATGTCGTACGTGTCGCCGTCGCCGATCTCGATGGAGAGGTTGCGCGGCTCGGTGAGGCTGAAGGTGATGGTGTCGCCGCTCGCCTCGTGCGCGATGTCGTACGACAGCGGGCGGATCCGCGCGGCGGCGATGGCGCCCTTGGACGAGGTGACCTGGACCTCGACAGTGCCGGTGAAGTCCAGGTTGGCGACCGAGGAGCTTCTGACGATGCCGGCGCCGGTCTTCTCGTTTATGGTCTTCGTCCGGGCGCGCAGGACGGGCACCGTCTTCCACTCACCGCCCGGCGTACGGGCCTTGACGGAGAAGCTGGCGTTGAGCGGGAGCCCGGTCGGGACCGGGTACACCACCAGCCGGTCCGCGGCCTCCGGTCTGTCCTCCGCACTCGCGGTGCCGGACGCCGCGCCGATCAGGGAGTACGCGGCGGCGGTGGCGCCCGCGGCCTGGATGAGGGTGCGCCGGGACAGGCCGGTGCCTTCGGTGTCGTTCATGGAACAGCCTTTCAAGAACGGGGAAGCGAGAACGTGGAAGGGAGAACGGGGAAGGGAGAAGGGTTACTTGAGGCCGGTGGTGGACATTCCGGCGACGAAGCCGCGCTGGGCGACGAGGAAGATCAGCAGGATGGGGACGACGTACATCACGGAGCCCGCCGCCAGCAGGTTGTTGACGGGCAGCCCGCCGTCCGTGACATAGGAGGTCATGAGGGCGACGGAGAGCGTGGTTTTGTCGCTGGACAGGAGCAGCATCGGGGCGATGAAGTCGCCCCAGGTCCAGGTGAAGGCGATCACGAAGCTCGCGGACAGGACCGGCCAGGACTGCGGCAGGAAGATCCGCCAGAAGATTCCGGCATAGCCGACGCCGTCGACGATCGCGGCCTCCTCCAGCTCCCTCGGCATCCCGGCGAAGAACTGCCGGAAGAGGAAGACCAGATACGGAGCGGCCGACAGCCCCCACAACACCCACGGCCAGTACGTGTCGACCATGTCGATCTTCGCGAAGATCAGGTACGTCGGGAAGAGCGTGATCATCTGCGGCAGCATCATGGAGCCGAGCAGCACCCCGAAGAGGATCTTCTTGCCGGGGGCGTTCAGGCGGGCGAAGCCGAAGCCGACCCAGGCGGAACTCAGGGTGACCAGGGTGGCGTAGATCAAGGAGATGATCAGGGAGTTGCGGGAGTACCCGAGGAAGTCGATGGCGGTGAAGGCATCGGCGAAGTTGTGCCACTGGAAGTTCTCCGGCAGCCAGCGCACCGGGGAGGCCGCCAGTTCGGGCGTGGTCTTCAGACCCGTGATGATCAACCAGCCGAAGGGGCCGAGCAGCAGGCCGGTGATCACGACGAGCACGGTGTAGAGGACGAGGCGGGTCGTGCGTACCCGCACCCGGCCACCGGAATCAGGGGTCTTGACGTCCTGGGAGGTCCGGGGGGCCTTGGGGGTCACGGTGGTGGCGGTCACTTCTTCGCCTCCGGGTCGACGTTGTAGAACACCACACCGGACGTGAACCTGAAGATCAGGCCGGTCACGATGAGGATCAGGACGAAGAGCACCCACAGGAGCGCGGAGGCGTAGCCGTAGCGGCCGAGCGCGAAGTACTGCGCGAAGACGTGCATCATGTACATGTAGTTGGACTGCGGGATCGCGGTGACGCCCTTGGGGGTGGCGTCCGCAGCGAGCAGCATCGGCATGATGGTCTGCACCGAGGCGATCATCCCGGTCACCGCCTGGAAGAGCAGGACCGGCGAGAGCAGCGGCACGGTGATGCTGCGGAAGGTCCGCCAGGCGCTCGCCCCGTCGATCCGGGCCGCCTCGTGGAGCTCGCGGGGTACGTCCTGAAGCCCGGCCAGCGAGATGATCATGATGTTCCCGGCCGCCCACAGCACCGCCATCAGGATCACGTAGCGGGCGTAGGGGTCGTCGAGCCAGGCGATGGCGTCGATTCCGACGAAGTTCAGAATGCCGTTGGTGGCGCCGGAGTCCCGGTTGAAGAGCTGCTTGAAGATGAGGCCCGCGCCCACCGGCGGCACCACGGCCGGCAGATAGAGCAGGGTGCGCCACAGACCGCGCGCCTTGAGCGGCCTGTTGACCAGGACCGCGAGCCCCATTCCCGCGATGATCGACAGCGGCACCGAGGTGATGGCGAACAGACCGGCACGCCCCAGGGCGTCCCAGGTCACCGGGTCGTTGAGCAGTTCCTGGTAGTTGCCGAGTCCGACGTAGCGCCAGTTGGGGGAGATGCCGTCGAACGTGGTGAAGCTCAGCCACAGCGCGTACGCCATCGGGCCGATGGTCAGCAGCAGGAAGCCGATGATCCAGGGCGAGGTGAACATGTAGAACGCCCGGTGCCGGCGAGCGGTCATGGAGGTCCGGGACCCGCCGCCGGAGCGGACGGCGCCGGTGCCTGCGACGGCCCGTGGCCGCTCGACGACCTCGGGGATCTGGCCGACTGTCATCCCACCTGCTCCTTACCGCGCTTCAGCTGCTCGTTGAGGGCCGAGTTGAGGCGTCCCGCGAGGGTGTCGACGGAGATCTGGCCGTTCATCGCGGCCGGCATGACCTGGTTGATGAGGGCTTCGAAGGCGTCCCACTTGGCGTAGGGAGTGAAGGGGGTCACCGAGAAGTGCTCCAACTCGGCCTCCTGCACCTTGAAGACCCGCTTCTGGTAGTCCTCCTTCTGCGGCATCAGCGGGCGCAGCGACTTGAGCGTCGGTATCCCCCAGCCGCCCTCCGCGCGTGCCTTGGCCGGCCCTTCGCCGAAGAACCACTCGAAGACCCGCCAGGCGGCGTCCTTGTTCCGCGCTTTCTTGGGCATCCACAGGCCGGTGCCGGCCTGGCAGGAGCTGAGCCGCGGGCCGCCCTCGAAGACGGGGGCCGGGGCGAGCCGGGACACCTTCGCCACCTTCGCCTCGGCGTTGATCATGCCGCCGAGCCAGTAGCCGCTGCCGGACATGGCCATGCGGTTCGCGACGTAGGTGGGACCGTCCCAGGTGTCGGGGTTGGGCTGGATGAGGCTCGGCCCGACCCTGGTCCTGGCGTAGTCCACGTACCAGGTCAGGGCCTTGCGGGCCTCGGGGGTGGTGAAGTCGACCCGGGTGAAGTCCTCGGAGAAGAGGCTGCCTCCGGCGGCGGCGGTCAGGTTCGTCAGGAGGACGGTGAGGTTCACGCCGTTGTAGCTGCCGCCGTACACGGTGGTCTGGCCGTTCTTGCGCTGGACCAGGCGCTTGCCGTTCTCCAGCCACTCCTCGTACGTGATCGGCTCGGTCTCGGAGGGGTAGTCGACACCCGCCTTGTCGAAGAGCGCGGTGTTGTACCAGAACATCGCGTCCTGGGAGAAGTCCTTCGCCATGCCGTAGCGGGGGCCCTGGCCCTGGGTCGTGCCGTCGAACCGCCACACGTCGTTGGCCGGGTCCAGGTCGTCCGTCCTGAGGATGGTCGACTTGGCGAAGTACGGGTCCAGATCCTCGGCCACACCCCGGGCGGCGAAGTACGGCGCGTCCAGGGCGCCGAGGCCACGGACCAGATCCGGCGGGTTGCCGCTGGTGAGCATCGCGATCAGTCGGGTGATGTCGTTCTTCACCACGGTGATCCTGATGCCGAGTTCCTTCCGGGCCTGCTGGATCAGCTCCGGGGAGACGTCGTCGAGTTCGACCATCATCGTGATGCTCTCGCCGTTCCCGCCCCCGCTCGCGGCGCCCGCGGTCGACAGGGCGCAACCGCTGAGGGCAGCCGCGCCGGCCGCGGCGCCGCCCGCCGACAGCGCGAGGAATCGGCGACGGCTCGGGGCGGCGCCGGAGTATGAGCGCATCTACGCCTCACCTTCTTGCTCGGGGCCTTCTGCTGGGGGCTTGGCAGGCCAAGAGGTTCTGCTGGGACTTGGGCAGGCCGACAGGGACTCGATGGCGAGCGGATCGAAATTTCGACAACCGGTTGTCATGAGCGGGTGGGCAGAGCTTCTTCCTGTCTGGAAACCGCGTCAAGAGCCTCGACGAACTTTCGAAAAGACCGGGTAACTTCGGCGACATGAGCCAGAAGGCCCGAGGATCACTCCGGAGTCTGCGGCGAACCGACCAGTAGCAGCTCCTGGCGTTGCTGCTCAACCACGGTCCGCTGCATCGCGCCGCCCCGGCACGACTGGCAGGCGTCTCCCGCACGACGGTCTCGACGATCGTCAACGAACTGCCGGCGCGTGGTCCGGTGGGCAAGACCGAGGGGAAACCGATTGCCGATCTCGACGGCCGCGCGGGTGATCTGGCGTCGGTGATTCCGCGTGCGGCGGTGGCGGCCGGGATGAACCACTGCTTCGGCCTCCGAGCGGGATCGGCTCGGAGCTGATCCTCGACGGACGCCTGTACCGCGGGACGGCGGAGGCCGTCGCCGAGGACCTGGAGATCAAGCAGCAGCTGTTCGCGGTGTTCGACAAGGTCTGCAAGCCGGGCGCGATCCTGGCCACCACGACCTCGTCGCTGCCCGTCGTCGCC
>NZ_JAAKZY010000001.1 GCF_011045015.1 Streptomyces scabichelini
GCGGGGTGGGGTCCACAGGGATGACGTCGGCGGCCGGCCCGGCGTCGGCGTACGAGAGACGCACCGTGTCGGACGTGACGGGCGTGATCGCGCTCGGAGCCTGCGCGACCTGGTCCCTGATCACCGCGTCGGCGCACGGCGGCCGCCCCGAGGGGGTGCTGCTCGCGGTGCTCGCCGTGGCCGCCGGTTACGCGTCGGGGCGGATCTTCGGGACGCTCCTGCCGGTCGCCGCCCCCTGCGCGGCCGCGCTCGCGGGGCTCGGGCTCGCGATCGCCGCCCCGAACACCGCGCCGGGGCCGCAGGTCATCTCGCCGCTCGGGCAGACCGGCGCCACCGCGGCTCTGCTGACCCTGTCCGCGGGGGCCGCGTGCTGTGCGGCCTGGGCGGCGCGCCCGCCGGTGCTGCGGCTCGGGCTGCGACTGCTGGCCGCGGGAATCGCGGTGGCCGCGGCCGTCCTGGGCTCGACGGCGGGTTTCGTCGCCTGCGCGGGCGTGCTGCTGTGCTCCCTCGCCGCCGACCGCATGCATCGCCGGGCCCTGGGACTCGCGGGCCTCGCCCTCGCCACGGCCCTGGTGACCGGAGCGACCTGGGCCGTCGCCGAGAACGTACTGCCGGACGGTCTGACCTCCTCCCTGGAGGGGCAGCTCACCCAGCAGCGGGTCCAGCTGTGGCGCGACGCGCTCGACATGGCCCGCCTGGAGCCGGGGCTTGGCGTCGGCCCCGGTCGGTTCCCGGAGCTGAGCCCGACGGTCACGCAGTCGCCGCTGCCGGAGGGCAAGCCGTACTCCGCGCCGTTTCAGCAGGCGGCCGAGCAGGGCCTCGTCGGCGTGGTGCTGCTCGCCGCGGTGTTCTGCTGGATGCTGTACGCGCTGTGGCGCGCGCCGCGCCCCACGCCGGTCGCCCTCACCGCGGGCGCCGCCCTGACGGCGCTGGCCGCGATCGCCGCGGTCGGCAACGCGCTGAGCCTCCCCACGGTGACGGCGGGTGCGGGTCTGCTCGCGGGGCTCGCCACGGCCCGTCCCCTGCCCGGGGTGCCAGAGAGCGCCGTGGACCAGGACGGACGCACCCGCAGCGGTCGGCTGGGACCGTGACAGCCGGTGTCAGAGGGCGGTGCCCCGAGTGGTCGTCCTGAGCCGGTCACGGATGACCCGTACCGCCGCCTCCGCGTTGTCCACCGTGACCGTGAACGAGTGGCCGTCGCCGAGACGGAGCACCAGGCCCTCGCCGCGCCGGACCACCACGGCGGTCCCCTTCTCGGGCCGCCAGCGGTAGCCCCAGCCGCCCCAATGGCGCGGTGTGACCCGGGGCAGGAAGTCCGCGCCGGTGATGTGCGAGAGAGGAATCCGGCGGCGCGGCAGGCCGATGTGGCCGCAGCGCACTTCGAGGCACTCCTTGTCGACCTTCACGGCGACGTGCACGAACGCGAGCGTGCCGAAGAGGACCAGGAGTCCCCCGGCGATGCAGCCGATCACGGACATGAGGAGCGGGGCGATGCCCGATGTCCAGGCCGAGTCGACGGCCAGCTCGATGCCCAGCGCCATGCAGGCGGCACCGCCCAGCGCGAGCAGCCACTGCACGCGGTTGGTCGCGCGGCCGTGCCAGACCTCGGGATTCGGGGCGTCGGCGGGCCCCTGTTCGCCGTGGGGGTGGTCCCTCATGCCTGTGAGAGTACCCAGGTTCCGCAGCGCGGGCATCGGGGTGCGGACAGTTACTGCTCCAGGCGGGCGTCAGGTGTCCGATTCGTGGTGAGACGTTCAGTGTGCGGGGCTGACGGCTTGCAGCAGCCTGCCCTCGTCGTACGTCAGGGCGGCCGCGGGCAGTGCCGCCTCGCGTCCGCTGAGCAGCACCGTGAGGGTGCCCTGCGCGGGCGCCTGCGGGGCGGGGTCGTCGCCGATCCGGCGCAGCGCCTGGGCGGCCACCGCACCGGCTGAGCCGTGCAGGACGAGCGGGGCGGCGCCGGGTTGCTGCACGGCCGCGCGGATGCGCTCGGCGACCAGTTCGTAATGGGTGCAGCCCAGGACGACGGCCCTTACATCGTCCGGGGTGAGCACCGCGGCGGCGGCGATCGCCCGGTCGACTGCGGCCTCATCGGCCTGCTCCACGGCGTCAGCCAGTCCCGGGCACGGCACTTCGGTGACGGTCACGCCTGCGGCGAACTCCCGGATGAGACCTCGCTGGTAGGGACTGCCCGTGGTGGCGGGCGTGGCCCAGATCGCGACGGGTCCGCCGCCCGCCGCGGCAGGCTTGATCGCCGGAACCGTACCGATGACCGGCAGGTCCGGTTCGAGGCGGGCGCGCAGGGCGGGCAGGGCGTGCACGGAGGCGGTGTTGCACGCGACGATCAGCGCGTCGGGCCGGTGGACCGCGGCCGCCTCGGCGACGGCGAGGGCGCGTGCGGTCAGATCCTCCGTCGTGCGGGGTCCCCACGGCATGCCGTCGGGGTCGGAGGAGAGCACAAGGTCCGCGTCGGGCCGCAGACGGCGTACCACGGCGGCCGCCGCGAGCAGTCCGATTCCGGAGTCCATGAGCGCGATCTTCACCCGGTCACCATAGACGATCCGCCTCAACGGGCCGCCGTGGTGGGGCAGACTGCGGCGGGTGAACGCCCTTGTGTGGACCGCCGCCGGTTCGTTGGCCGCATGGCTGTGGCTGCTGCTGGGACAGGGCTTCTTCTGGCGTACCGATCTGCGGTTGCCGCCGCGCCGGGAGCCGGCGGACTGGCCGTACGTCTGCGTCGTCGTACCGGCGCGCGACGAGGCGGCCGTGCTCCCGCGCAGCCTGCCGTCGCTCCTCGCACAGGACTATCCGGGGCGGGCCGAGATCTTCCTCGTCGACGACGGGAGTTCGGACGGCACCGGACAGCTGGCCCGTGAGTTGGCCGAGCGGCACGGCGGGCTGCCGCTGACCGTCGGCTCGCCCGGGGAGCCGCCCGCGGGCTGGACGGGCAAGCTCTGGGCCGTACGGCACGGGATCGGCCTGGCACGCGCTCGTGCACCCGAATACTTGCTGCTGACGGACGCGGACATCGCCCACGCGCCGGAGAGCCTGCGGGAGTTGGTGTCCGCGGCCCGCACCGGAGGCTTCGATCTCGTCTCGCAGATGGCGCGGCTGCGAGTCGAGAGCTTCTGGGAGCGGCTCGTGGTGCCCGCCTTCGTGTACTTCTTCGCGCAGCTGTATCCGTTCCGCTGGATCGCCGTGAAGGGGTCACGGACGGCGGCCGCGGCGGGCGGCTGCGTCCTGTTGCGTGCGGACGCCGTCGAGCGGGCCCGGATTCCGGACGCCATCCGGCAGGCCGTGATCGACGACGTGGCACTCGCGAAGGCGGTCAAGGGCTGCGGGGGCCACATCTGGCTGGGGCTCGCCGACCAGGTCCACAGTGTGCGCCCCTATCCGCGGCTGCACGACCTGTGGCGGATGGTCTCGCGCAGCGCCTACGCCCAGTTGCGGCACAACCCGCTGCTGCTGGTCGGCACGGTCGTGGGCCTGGCCGTGGTGTACCTGGTACCGCCGGTGGCGCTCTTCGTTGGTCTCGCCGTGGGGAGCGCGTGGGCCGCCACGGCAGGCGGGTTCGCGTGGCTGCTGATGACAGCGACGTATCTGCCGATGCTCCGTTACTACGGGCAGTCGCCCCAGCTCGCTCCGCTGCTGCCGTTCACCGCGTTCCTGTACCTCCTCATGACGGTGGATTCCGCGGTGCAGCACTACAGGGGGCGCGGCGCCGCCTGGAAGGGGCGCACCTACGCCCGTCCCGATGCGGCGCCCGAACAACAGTGAGGGGTCACTTCCTGCCGGGGGTCCAGTTCATGCCCCACCCATAGGCGTAGTCGACGGTGCGCTGCGGGCTCACCCCGCGCTCGGGAACCAGGAAGCGGGCCTCGCGCTGGACGACGAGGTCATTGCCGGTGTTGGTGATGAGAGCCAGTGCGCACACCGTCGAGGGCACGGTGCACTCGCCGAGCGAGAAGTCGATGGCAGCACCGTGCAGCGGCTGGAGGGTCACCGTGGCGTCCAGGTCGGCGAAGGAACGCGCCCCTTCGTAGATGGTCACGAAGATCAGAATCCGGCTGAGGTCCCGCATGTGGTCGAGATTGATGCTGAGGTTCTCGCCGCTGGACACGGCACCGGTGCGGTCGTCGCCGTCGAGGTGGATGTACGGGGGCTGGTGCAGCGCTCCGAAGGCGTTGCCCAGCGCCTGGACGACACCCTTGCGGCCGTCGGAGAGCTCGTACAGGGCACACAGATCGAGGTCGAGGTCCGCGTGCATGGCGACCGCCTGGCCCAGTTTGCTGCGCCACCCCGAGAACTGCTTGCGAACCTGCCAGTTGAGGTTCACGCGCATGGCGCCGGAGGTGCCGCCCTGCTTGGTGAGCGAGACCGACGGGGCTTCCTTCGTGAGCGTGACCTTGGTCAGGCGCACCGGGGCAGCGGGCGGCGGTGCGGCCGGCGCGGCCGGTGGTGTCATCGGCGGGGCGACGGGCGCCGGCGCGGGCGGCGGCGGTGTCATGGGCGGCGCGGGCTGCGCCGCCTGCTGCGGTTCGTCCACCGAGATCCCGAAGTCCGTGGCCAGCCCCTCCAGTCCGCTGCTGTAGCCCTGCCCGACGGCGCGGAACTTCCAGGCGCCCTGACGGCGGTAGAACTCCCCGAGCACGAAGGCCGTCTCGACGGTCGCGTCCGCGCTGTCGAAGCGCGCGATCTCCGTACCCTGCTGGGCATCGAGGACTCGGATGTACAGACCGGGCACCTGCCGGAACGTGCCGCCGTCCGTCGAGGCGGCGACCACCACGGTCTCGACCGCGGGCTCCACGCGCGCGAGGTCGACGAAAAGCGCGTCGCTCACCTGGCCGCCGACGTCCCGCTTGCCCTCGTGCCGCACGGCCCCGGAGGCGTGCGCAGGCTGGTTGTAGAAGACGAAGTCCTCGTCGGACCGGACCTTTCCGGAAACCAGCAGCAGCGCCGAGGCATCCGCGTCGGGCACGCCCGGGGCGGAACGCCACCCCAATTCGACGCGAAGTCCGGCCGTCGGCACCGGAACATTCGAACCTTTAGGCATTGACATGTCCGCCCCCATCGGGTGTCACCGCGTCAGACCGCGCCTCAGTACATTCAATCGTTGTTCGCCAACCTATTCCCCCGAGCGGCGAACGCCCATGACCTCGCCCTCGAGAAGGTCACGCCAACCGCCGGTAACCCGCCGGGAACTCGGCCTTTACAAGATGTGAACGTGGACCGGTGCCCCTTTTCGACAAGTTCGCTCGCATTAGGGATCCCCCGTCACTGCCGACACGAAAAACAACCCTCTTATCGGTCTCCCCAACCAGCACATCGTGGGCTTAACTTATGTGCCATGACCTCCCCCCGCTCCACCTATGGCGGCGGTTACTACTCCGCCTCCTTCCCGGACACTCCGATCTACGACTCGCTCGTCGCAGAGCGGGGTACCCCGCAGATCGCACCGATCCGGGTGCCCGCCGCGTACGACTCAGGCAGCCATCTGCCCGCGCTTCCGGCAGCGCTGCCCGCCCTGCCGGCCGCTCCTTCTCACCAGAGCCCTTCGTACGGCTACCCGCAGGCCCAGCAGCCCCAGCCGCTGCAGCAAGCCGCGGCGCCCTACATCCCGCAACAGCAGACAGCCGGACCGCGCGGGTACCCGGGCGCCCAGGCCCAGCAGCCGCAGCGTCCCGTGGCGGGAGGCACGGGCTACGAGGCGATGCGCCCCGCGGCTCCCCGTCCTGCCCCGGCGCCGTATCAGGATCCGTACCACGGGCAGCAGCAGCAGTACCGCGGCGGATACTGAGGTCTCACCGGTCTCCTGGCGGGGGTTGTCGGTGCCGGCTGGCAGGATGACGTCATGTCGAAGCCGGTACTGCACTCGATTCACGTCTATCCGCTCAAGGCGGCCAGGGGCCACGCCCCGCGCGAAGCCGTCGTGGAGCCGTGGGGCCTTGCGGGCGACCGACGTTGGGTGCTGATCGACGAGTCGAGCCAGGTCATCACCCAGCGTGCGCATCCACGCATGGCGTTGACCGCCGCCGAGCCGCTGCCCGGCGGCGGTGTCCGGCTGTCCGGGCCCGGGGTCGAGTCGCTGACCGTTCCCGTGCCCGAGCCGATCGGCACGACGACGGTCGAGATGCCGCGCGACAAGGTGGAGGGGGTCCCCGCCGATGCCGCGGCACACGCCTGGTTCAGCGACATTCTCGGTGTCGACGTGTCTCTGGTGCACCTCGACGACCCGGCCACGCGCCGCCCCATCGACCCGGCGTACGCGCGTCCGGGCGAAACCGTCAGCTTCGCCGACGCCTACCCCCTGCTGCTCACCACCGTCGCTTCCCTCGACACTCTCAACGCCCTGATCGCGCGGGGTGACCGGCCCGACGAGGGCCCGCTTCCCATGAACCGCTTCCGGCCGAACGTGGTCGTCGAGGGCACCGAGTCCTGGGCCGAGGACGGCTGGTCACGGATCGCGATCGGCGAGGCCACCTTCCGGATCGCCAAGGCCTGCGGGCGCTGCGTCGTGACCACCACCGACCAGTACACCGCCGAGCGCGGCGGGGAGCCGCTGCGCACGCTCGGCCGCCACCGGCGCTTCGACGGCAAGCTGGTCTTCGGGCAGAACCTGGTGCCGGAGTCCCTTGGCACCGTGCGTCTGGGAGATCCGGTCCGAATCCTCGAATAGGCCCTCACGAGGGGAACCACAGCGCCGGGCACGCCCGTTGAGCCCCTGTGAGAAGTTCATGAGAGGCCGGTGCGAGGGGTGATTTCGCTCTCTCTTCCCCGGCCCCGTGCGTGGACGGCTCCGCTGGGGGTTATCACGGACGCGGAAGGGGGTGCGGGACATTGCGGGCCATCAGGGGACTCTGGCGCTGGCGGCGCAACCCGCTGCGCCGTACGACCGATCTCGCCGAGGCCTGGGTGGCACTGGCGGCGCTGCTGCTCATCCTGGTCGCCGCGCCCCTGGTCGGGGCGCTGGTCGGCGGAGCCGCCCAGGACGCGCTGCAGGAGTCCGTACGGCAGCAGCGGCTGGACCGTCACCTGGTGGAGGCGACCGTCGTCAAGCAGGCGGACAGCACCCCGCTGGACCCCGATCCCGAGACGTCCTCGGCCCGCGACTCCCACAACCGTGTGCTCGCCCACTGGACGGGCCCGGACGGCACCGAGCAGCACGGCACGGTCATGGCCGCCCTCAAGTCCCCGCAAGCCGGTGACCGGTTCACGCTGTGGACCGACGAGCACGGCCGAATAGTGGCCCGCCCCCTGGACACCGCCACCGCGACGACGCACGCCGTCCTCGCCGGATTCGGTGCGGCCGCCGTCTGCGCCGGACTCGTGGAGGGCTCCCGGCGGCTGGTCGTCTGGCGCATGGTGCGGCGCCGGTACGCCCGTTGGGACCAGGCGTGGTCGCAGGCGGGCCCGGACTGGGGCAGGACCGGCACGGGCAGCTGACAGCCTCCCGCCGCGGTCAACTCCCCCTCCCTGCGCACGCTACGGTGGACCGGCCGAACTGTTCGGCACCGTCGTGAGAGGCTGTTTCCGAACCCCCGTGAGCTGACCGGACGGGGGCGAGGGGGAACGACGACAGCCTCTCAGGACCCGCGTACGACGAGGTGGGGGCACAACAGCGCCATGGCACAGGGCACGGTCCAGGTGACGCACACCGGCACGTCTCGGTGGCGACGCCGCACGGGTGAGTACGCATCGCTCGCCGCCGCCCTGGAGGCCGCGGGCGACGGTGACGTCCTCACCGTCGCTCCTGGTACCTACCGGGAGAACCTCGTCGTCCAGCGGACGGTGACCCTGCGCGGCCCGGAGGGCTCCCCCGGTTCCGTACGCATCGCGCCCATCGACGGCGTGCCGCTGACCGTGCGCGCCTCCGCCATGGTCCAGGACCTGCTTGTGGAGGGTCAGGACGCGGCAGCGCCCGCGCTGCTCGTCGAGGAGGGTGCGCCGGAGCTCACGGACATCCGGATCGTCACGCGTTCCGCGGCCGGCATCGAGGTGCGCGGCGGTGCGCGTCCGACCGTGCGGCGCTGCACGGTGGACAATCCGGCGGGCGTCGGTATCGCCGTACTGGACGGCGGGGGCGGCGTGTTCGAGGACTGCGAGGTCGTGTCCGCCGGCCAGTCGGGCATCGCCGTGCGCGGTGCCGCCCATCCGCGCCTGGAGCGCTGCCGGGTGCACCACGCCTCGGGCGCGGGCCTGTCGGCGACGGGCGAGCACTCCGCGCTGGAGGCCGTCGGCTGCGAGGTGTACGAGGTCAGGGGCAGTGGCGTCCAGGTCACCGCTCGGGCCACGGCGCATCTCACCGACTGCGATGTCCACCGGACGACGGCGGACGGCGTCACGCTCGACACGGACGCAGTGCTGACGCTCGCCGACTGCCGGATCCACGACATCCCGGAGAACGCGGTCGATCTGCGCTCGCGTTCGGTGCTCACGATGACCCGCTCCACCGTGCGGCAGTTCGGGCGCAACGGCCTGTCCGTGTGGGATCCCGGCACGCGCGTGGACGCCAACCAGTGCGAGATCCATGACAGTACGGGCGACTACCCCGCGGTGTGGGTGAGCGACGGGGCGACCGCGGTGCTCGACTCGTGCCGGGTGCACGACGTGCCGGACGCCCTCTTCGTGCTCGACCGCGGCTCGCGCGCCGACGTCGTCGACAGCGACCTGTGGCAGGTGCGCAACACGGCGGTGTCCGTGAGCGACGGCGCCACCGCACAGCTCGACGACTGCCGGATCCGGGACGCCGCGACGGGCGCCTGGTTCCGGGACCACGGCAGCGGCGGCACCCTGTCGGGCTGCACCATCGACGGTGCGCAGACCGGTGTGATCGTGACCAAGGGCGCCGACCCCACCGTCGAGCGCTGCACCGTCACCTCGCCCGCGGAGGCCGGTTTCTACGTATCGGCCGGGGGCCGCGGCAGCTTCCACGGCTGCCGGGTCACGGGCAGCGGCGGCTACGGCTTCCATGTGATCGACGGCTGCCGTACGACGCTCAAGAAGTGCCGTACGGAGCGGTGTGCGCGCGGGGGTTACGAGTTCGCGGACGCGGGCGGCGACCAGGCGTCCGGCAGCGGGCCCGTTGTCGAGGACTGCACGAGCGACGAGAGCGCCGGCGTGGGGTCTCCGGCACCGGAGACGGCCGTAGAGACGACGAGCCGGTCCCCCGGTCTGCTGGGCGCGATCCCGGGCCAGCGCACGACCGAGCAGGAGCCGCTCATCACCGCTCAGGAACCCGCACCGCCGACGCGCACGTCGAAGGCCGTGCTCGGTGAACTCGACACGCTGGTGGGCCTGGACAGCGTCAAGCGCGAGGTACGGGCCCTCACCGACATGATCGAGGTGGGGCGCCGCCGTCAGCAGGCCGGCCTGAAAGCGGCTTCGGTCCGGCGCCATCTGGTCTTCACAGGCTCCCCCGGCACGGGCAAGACGACGGTCGCCCGGCTGTACGGCGAGATCCTCGCCTCGCTCGGCGTCCTGGAGAAGGGCCATCTCGTCGAGGTGTCCCGGGTCGACCTGGTCGGCGAGCACATCGGCTCCACGGCGATCCGTACGCAGGAGGCCTTCGACAAGGCGCGCGGCGGCGTGCTGTTCATCGACGAGGCGTACGCGCTGTCCCCGGAGGACTCGGGACGCGACTTCGGGCGCGAGGCCATCGACACGCTCGTGAAGCTGATGGAGGACCATCGCGAGGCGGTGGTGGTGATCGTCGCGGGGTACACGGCCGAGATGGAGCGCTTCCTGCGGGTCAACCCGGGGGTGGCGTCCCGCTTCTCACGGACGATCACCTTCAGCGACTACGTTCCCGAGGAGCTGCTGCGGATCGTGGAGCAGCAGGCCGAGGAGCACGAGTACCGGCTGGCGCCGGGCGCGGGCGAGGCGCTGCTGAAGTACTTCACGGCGATCCCGAAGGGGCCGGCGTTCGGCAACGGCCGCACCGCGCGGCAAACCTTCGAGGCGATGGTGGAGCGGCACGCGGGGCGGGTCGCCCAGTTCGACGAGCCGAGCACGGACGACCTCACCCTTCTCTACGCCGAGGACCTGCCCGAGCTGCCCTGAGGCTCGCCGTCCGCGCTCGGGCCGGGCTGAGGACCGTCGCCGGGCGGCGGCGTGTCCGGATCGGGTTCATGGGGTCCTGGGGATCCGCTTTCCGGGCGCGGCCCCGGCACATCCGGCCTCAGGCGCGCGAGCAGCCGCTGCCGCTCCTCCGCGAACACCGGGTCGGCCTGGTAGTCGGAGTGCCCGAGGATCGGTGCGGGCAGCGGGTGCTCCGCGGTGCGGCCGTATGCGAGGGGGTCCTTGAGGGCCTCGCGGTCGACCTGGGGGCCGCAGTCGCCGGGCAGCCGGACTGGGCCGCCGATGGGGTCGGTGGCGCGGTGGAGGTTGCGCCAGCAGTCGATCTCGCGGTGCAGGCCGCTGAGCGCGTCGGGACCGAAGTGGGCCGGGAACCAGCGCCCGTAGAGCCGCTCCAGCGGTGAACCGTAGGTCAGCAGCGCGACCCGCTTGCGGACGGACGGTGTGAGCTGCCAGGCAGCGGCGGCCGCGAGGACACTGCCCTGGGAGTGCCCGGAGATGACGAGCCGTCCGCCCGTGGTGCGCGTCCACGTGGCCATGCGCCAGGTCAGGTCGGGCACGGCGCGCTCGGCGTAGCAGGGGGGCGCGAAGGGGTGCGCCGCGCGCGGCCAGAATGTGCCGACGTCCCACAGGATGCCGATGGTGCGCCGGGCGGAGGGGTCCTTGTAGGCGCGGCGGCCCCAGGTGACGAACAGTATGAATCCGACGCCGATCAGCCAGGAGCCGAGCGCCTGCGCGGTCTCGGCCGCGCCCGCCACGAAGGCGTACGCCCCTTCCGCGGCCTCGCCCGGCACCTCGTCGGTCGCCATGGCTCCCACGAGGGCCACGACGCCCAGGAACAGTGTCACGGTGGAGGTGATGCCGATGATGCGGGGCGCCCGGTCGGTGAGGGCGGCCATCGCACGCGTGCGCGCGATGCGTCGGGTGCGCTCGGTGTCCTTGGGCTCCGAGGGGTAGTCGCCTTCCACCTCGCTCATCGCGGCGCGGCGCAGTTGCACCGTGCGCCTGGCCAGCCAGGCGAAGAGCACCAGGAGGACGACGATGAGGGGCGGGATGACGGACGCCTGCCACGTCAGGAACACCGGCGGGCCGTCGATCGATCCTCCGGTTCCGTCCAGCCAGTCGGCGACGCGCTGGGCCACGCCGCCGGAGAACACGCCGCCGAGCGCGCAGGCCAGCATGGCGACGGCCGGTCCGGCCAGGCCGCGCATCGCGGTGCGGGTGTCGGGGTGGGCGCGGTACAGGAGGTGGGCCACCACGCCCATCGCGATCACGAGCAGGCCCTGGACGAGGGCGATGCCGCCGAAGGTCCCGTCGCCCGGCAGCCGCCCGCCCGACCGCCAGTCCGGACGCGACCAGCCGGCGTACAGGAGGGCGAGGGCGAGCAGGACGAGTGCGCCGATGGGCAGCCAGCGCACCACGGTCTGGTCGACCTGCCGGTCGAGCCGGCTCTCGCTGCGGCCCCTGCGGCAGACGACCCACACCACGACGACCGCGCCCACGACGAGCGTGGCGTTCAGGAGCCAGCCGAGCGCTTCCAGGACGACCGGTCCGCCGTCCTCGCGGTCGTAGCGGGCGGCGGTGCTGCCGACCCCGGCGGCGACCGTCAGCAGACCCGCGGCGGTGTGGGCGGCGCGCAGCCGGGCCACCAGCCTGCGCCCGTACCAGAAGCCGGGGCGGCCGAGGCCCAGGCGGCTGGTGGCTTCGTCGAGGTCGGCCCCGTCGGTCATCGGCTGCTGGGACTCGTACGCGCTCCAGGTGCGGTGGGAGAGGTACCACAGCAGGCCGGTGAGGGCGGCCGGCACCAGGGAGGCGAGGGCGAGGCGACGGCCGGGCTGGGTCCACCAGCCGCGCTCGGAGTCGGCGGGCGAGAGGAAGCCCAGCCAGGAGTGGTCCGCGGCGCACGCGCGCTTGCCCGCGCACTGCCAGGCGGCCAGGTCGAGGGCCACCTCGCAGGCGGCGGCGACCAGCAGCACCGTGAGCGTGAGGCTCACCAGCCGGACGAGCAGGCCGTACAGGCGTACCGGCCGCGTTCGGTTGTCGCTCACCGTGGGCCGCATCCAGTGGGCCAGATTGGCCACCATGAACGGAAGGAGCAGCAGCCACAGAGCGCGGGCGCCGTTTCCGGACGTGAGGTTGCACCACACGTACGCCTCGGGCACCGGTTTGCCCCGGTAGTCGTCGGGCCGCTGCTCCGCGTCGGCGTCATCGACACGGCGGTAGACGGCGGCCGTCTCGTCGCCGGAGATCCGCACCGTGCGCGGATCGTTCAGCATCTCCTCCGGCGTGGTGCCGCCGACACCGTGGACCAGGAGTTCAAGGGCGGTGTCGGCCGTTTCGGGCCGCCGCTCGGGGCCGGCCGCCTCCCCTGTCGAGGCACGCTCTTGTGAACGCTCCACTGTTTTCGCTTCCCCCGTGATGCCGCGCGGCATGTGTCATACGTCATGTGTCATGTGCAGAGACAAGGGTCCCGGCTTCGGGGCCGGTGCGCACCCCTCGTCACGGAATCTCCCCGATCCGTGTGACAGTGACGGCCAGAAGTTGCCCGGGCGGCGTGTGCGGGTCGGTACAGGCAGTGGAGCGAGCTGTGGTCGCCCATGCGAGGATGGGGCGTCGTCGGGGTCGGAGACGGGGAGAATGTCCTCGTCGGAGGGGCTTCAAGAGGGTGTCGGGCAGGACGTGGCGAAGGGACCGGAGCGGGCGTGAGTGAGAATCAGAACCTCCTCGCGGAGCAGCGACGCGCTCTGATCCTCGACGAGGTCCGGCGGCGCGGCGGCGTCCGCGTCAACGAGCTCACCAGGAAGCTCGGTGTCTCCGACATGACGGTCCGCCGTGACCTGGACGCACTCGCCCGGCAGGGCGTGGTGGAGAAGGTGCACGGCGGCGCGGTCCCGGTGGTCGAGGCGAGCACCCACGAACCGGGCTTCGAGGCCAAGTCGGGTCTGGAGCTGACCGCCAAGGAGGACATCGCGCGGGCCGCAGCGGCCCTGGTCGCACCGGGCACGGCGATCGCCCTGTCGGGCGGCACGACGACGTACGCGCTCGCCCACCAGCTCCTCGACGTGCCGGACCTGACCGTGGTGACCAACTCGGTGCGTGTGGCCGACGTCTTCCATGCGGCACAGCGCTCCTCGGGGCAGCGGCAGGGGGCGGCCACGGTCGTGCTGACGGGCGGTGTGCGCACGCCCTCGGACTCGCTCGTGGGGCCGGTCGCCGACCAGGCGATCGGGGCGCTGCACTTCGACTTGTTGTTCCTGGGTGTGCACGGCGTCTCGGTCGAGGCGGGGCTGTCGACGCCGAACCTCGCGGAGGCCGAGACCAACCGGCGTCTCGTGCAGTCCGCGCGGCGCGTCGTCGTGGTCGCGGACCACACCAAGTGGGGCACGGTGGGGCTGAGTTCGTTCGCCGCGCTGGAGCAGGTCGACACGCTGGTCACGGACGCCGGACTGCCCGCCGAGGCACGCGCGGAGATCTCCGAGCATCTGCGGCGCCTGGTGGTGGCGGGCGAGCCCGACAACGATGCAGACGGCACAGACGGTACAGACATCTGACGGTCCGCCAGTTATCTTGGCCGTGCGCAGCTCGGCGGTGCGCCGGCGCTCTGCCGCTTCACCTCGGGTTTGATGCTGACCGGATTCCGTTCCCGCGAGGGGGTTTTCGTCCATGGCTCGCCGACTGCGCCCGGTGGGGCTCGACTTCGTCCGGACCGCCCCTGTGCGTCTGGTGTTCGCGCGGGGGGTGACCGCGCCACCGGAGGCGGTCTTCCGCGCGCTGGCGGAGGACGTGGCGGGCTGGCCGGAGTGGTTCTCGGCGGTGACGCTGGCCCGGCCGACCGGGGACGGCGCCGGGCGGCAGATCCGGCTCAAGGGCGGGACGCGCTTCCAGGAGACGGTGATCGCGGCCGAGCCCGCCGAGGTGTACACGTATCGCGTCGACGAGACGAACGCTCCCGGGGCCCGTGCCCTCGTCGAGGAGTGGCGGCTGACACCGAACGGGACGGGCACCCGGGTCCAGTGGACCTTCGCCGCCGACGGGAACGCGGCGTTCCGGTTCGCTGTGAAACTGGGGCGGCCGGGCCTGGGACGCGCGTTCCGGGACGCAGCGACGAAGCTGGACCGGCGACTGACGTCCATGCCGGCGTGACCGTGACGGGGTGCACGCCCAAGCGCTCCGCTGGAAGTGCGGTCGGGAATCTGCGGGCCGTCTGTGGCTGGTCGCGCAGTTCCCCGCGCCCCTTAAGGGGCGCGGTGCAGCACCGGACTTCGCCGAATGCGCCTAGTCCGGCCAAACCCCCGTAGCCAGCAGTGACTCGATCGCCTTCGCATACGGTGCGATGTCCAGCCCCTGCCCCGCCAGCCATTCGTCGGAGTAGTACTTGTCCAGGTAGCGGTCCCCGGGGTCGCACAGCAGCGTGACGACGCTTCCGGTGCGGTCCGTGGCCACCATCTCGGCGATGATCTTCAGGGCGCTCCACAGCCCGGTGCCCGTCGAGCCGCCCGCCTTGCGGCCGATGGACTGTTCCAGTGCCCGTACGGCGGCCACGCTCGCCGCGTCCGGCACCTTCATCATCCGGTCGACGGCGCCCGGCACGAAGCTCGGCTCCATGCGTGGCCGGCCGATGCCTTCGATGCGTGATCCGCAGTCGGTGGTGACGTCCGCGTTGCCCGTCGTCCAGCCCTCGAAGAAACAGGAGTTCTCCGGATCGGCCACGCAGATGCGGGTGTCGTACTGCATGTAGTGCACATAGCGCGCGATGGTTGCCGACGTACCGCCGGTGCCGGCCGTGGCGACGATCCACGCGGGCTCGGGGTAGCGCTCCAACTCCAGCTGGCGGTAGATCGATTCGGCGATGTTGTTGTTGCCGCGCCAGTCCGTGGCCCGTTCCGCGTAGGTGAACTGGTCCATGAAGTGGCCTCCGGTATCGGCCGCGAGGCGGGCGGACTCCTCGTACATTTTCCGCGGGTCGTCCACGAAGTGGCACTGCGCGCCGTGGAATTCGATCAGCCGGCACTTCTCGGCGCTCGTGGTACGCGGCATGACCGCGATGAAGGGCACCCCGATCAGCTTCGCGAAGTACGCCTCGGAGACGGCCGTGGAGCCGCTGGACGCCTCGATGACGGGGCGGCCGCGCCGGATCCAGCCATTGCACAGGCTGTACAGGAACAGCGAGCGGGCGAGGCGGTGCTTGAGGCTGCCGGTGGGGTGAGTGGACTCGTCCTTCAGGTAGAGGTCGATGCCCCACTTCTCGGGCAGCGGGAAGCGCAGCAGGTGTGTGTCGGCGGAACGGTTGGCGTCGGCCTGGACCTTGCGTACGGCTTCCTTGAGCCAGTGCCGGTACTCCGCGTCGCTGTGGTCGACATCGAGTGTGGCCATCGGCTCGTGAGTGCGGGCCTGCTGTGGGGTAGTCACGGCCGGGCTCCTTAAGGGTGGGCCGACGCCGGATCGCGCGGGTCGGACGCCTCGATCATAGACACCTTCCGCACGCTTCTCACCTGCATAAACGTACCTTTGAGCATCTCAAAGGAACCCCTGGCACAAGGACAGGGGGCGCACCCGCCCGAGTGCGCCGAACCGCGCGCGTCAGGCCCGCATGCGCACTGGTGCTCGACGCGAGGGACGTGCACACTGCACCGCACGGGACGGCGATCCCGAGTGGGACGCACACTGGTTCAGGACCACCGGAGCACAGCCGTAGCGCACAAGGGGGCGGGGCATCATGGCGGAGCCGGAGTTCACGGCCACGGGCGTACGGATCGGAAAGAGGCTGCGTTCGCTCACCCGGGCCGGACAGGTCCGGATCAGCGGCGGCAGGCTGGAGTTGCTCACCAGTTACGGCAGCGAGATCGACAGCGCGCCGGTCCAGGCGGTCCGCGCGTCGAAGCCCTGGTTCGCCCATGACGACCGCGCGTTGGCGGACGTCAACGGCACCCGTTACACACTCACCCTGGGCGAACACGACCCCGCTCCGGGGGAGCCCGGGCCGCCCGCCGCGCGCCGGTTCATCGAGGCGGTGCGCAAGGCGGCGGGGCACGGCCGCTGAAAGTGACACGAGTTGCAGGACCCCACCTCCTGAGTCACGCTGATCCCACGTAACTCTGGGTTTACCGGCGATAACGCTGCGAACCAGCCCGCCGGCCACGAACAGCAGGCGGCCATTGCACGCAGGCACTCTGCTGGATCCGTACTCGTCTTCTTCCGGACCTCAATTCGGGGAGTCGCAGCCGTGATCAGTCAGCCAAGCAGGCACTGCACGGTGGAGCTCCAAGCCCTGCCGTCGCGGATCGGCCAGGTCCGCAGGATCGTATCGGCGCAATTGCGCTACTGGCATCTCGACCCCTTGATAGACCGGGCCGCGCTCGGTGTGACCGAGCTGTTGACCAACGTTCACCGGCACGCCGAGCCCGACAAACTGTGCACCGTGGAGATCGAGCTGCTGCTCGACCGGCTCACGGTCTCGGTGCGTGACCGCGACCCCCGCCTTCCCGAGGTACGGGACGTCGACGCCACCGCCACCTGCGGTCGCGGTCTGGCGATGGTCGCCGCCATGAGCGAGAGCTGGGGTGTGCGTCCGGACGGCGAGTCAGGCAAGGTCGTGTGGTTCACGCTTCCGGCGTCCGCCCGCACGGTGGAGCTGCCCGCCCGTACGCCGTACAACGCGGGCGCGGAAACTGTGTCTCCCACGTCTCCCACGCCTACCGCGTCTCGCAGCTTCGCAGAGGTGGAGGAGGCGGCGGGCGGGGTCAGGTCCGGACACGCTCCCGCCCGGTCGGCCGTTGCCGGCTGACCGGGCGGTGACCTGGGCGCCCCTCATTCGGTGGCGATGGCCCGCAGCACGTCCAGGCGTGCCGCCCGCCGGGCCGGGCGCAGGCCCGCGAGGGCTCCGGCCGCGAGGCCCACCAGCGCCACCACCACGAGCTGCGTGGGCGGCAGCGAGAAGGCGAAGGCACTGTCGCTGGCGCCGTCGGACGCCTTGACGAGCACCCAGCCGAGGAACCCGCCGAGAACGAGTCCGCCCACCGTGCCGAACGCGGCGACCAGGACCGACTCCCAGCGGACCATGGCGCGCAACTGCGCCCGGGTCTGCCCGACGGCCCTCAACAGGCCCAGTTCGCGGGTGCGTTCGTGGATCGCGAGCGTCAGCGTGTTGGCGATGCCGAGCAGTGCGATGAGTACGGCGAGGGCCAGCAGCGCATAGACCAGGGTGAGCATCATGTCGATGCCGCCGGCCGAGGACTGCGCGTACTCGTCGCGGGTCTGCACCTCGGGATTGCCGTACGCTGCCGCGGCCTTCTCGACCGCCGCCTTGCCGTCGGCCGCGCTCACGCCGTCCTTGAAGGAGACGGCGATCAGGGTGTCGGAGTCCTGGGTGCGGTGCGGAGCCCAGGCGTCGCGGGTGATGACGTAGTCTCCGGCGAGTTCCGACAGGCCGTAGACCGCGCGAACCGTGAAGGTCTCCTTCTTGCCGTCCGTGAAGGCGAGTTGAGCCTTGTCGCCGGTCTTGAGGCCCAGCTTGTCGGCCTCGTTCTCGGTGATGGCGATGCCGTCGCTGCCGAGGTCCCGCATCGAGCCCTTGACCTCGCCGAGGTCGAAGGTCCGCTCGAGCGCGGCCGGGTCGGTGACCGTCAACGGGCGCCCCTTGCCTTCGACTTCGGCGACACCACGCCCGAGACCGACCGCCGTGTCCACCTCGGGTCGCTCCCCGATCGCGCCGGCGAGCTTGGGGCTCAGTCCGCTGCCGCCCCCGCCGAACGACGGGGTGCTGACCGCGACGTCGCCCGCGAAGGACCGCGACACCGTCTGGTCCATGGTGGCCTTCAGTGAGGCGCCGAACACCGTGAACAGCGAGACGACGGCGACGCCGATCATCAGCGCGCTCGCGGTGGCGGCGGTCCGCTTCGGGCTGCGCAGGGCGTTGCGCCGGGCGAGCCCGCCGGTGACTCCGCGCAGCCTGTCGAGGGGGCTGCCCAGGACACGTACGGCCGTGGTGGACGCGACGGGGCCCAGGACGACGAAGGCGGCGAGTGCCAGCAGGGCGCCGGTGCCCGCGAGCCACAGGGAGGGGCTCAGGAGCACGCCGGTCAGCGTGACGGCGACGGCCAGCGCGCCGAGTCCGCCGCCCACGACGGCGCGGGTGCGGGACGCGCCGGACTGGTCGACGGCCGTCTCCCGCAGCGCGGCGAGCGGTGCGGTGCGGCCGGCGCGGACGGCGGGCAGCAGTGCGGAGCCGAGGCAGACCACGATGCCGACCGCCAGCGGCAGCAGCATCGACAGGCCGCTGATCACCAAGTCGCCTTCTGGGAAGGGGAATCCGATGGCCGGGAACAGCGCCTGCATTCCGGCCGCGATACCGATGCCGCCCGCGAGGCCCGCCACGGACGCGACCACGGCGACGGCGCTCGCCTCGACGAGGGTCGAGACGGTGACCTGGCGACGCGAGGCGCCGAGAGCACGCAACAGGGCGTTCTCCCGGGTGCGTTGGGCGACGACGATCGCGAAGGTGTTGTGGATGGAGAAGGTCGCGACCAGCAGCGCGATACCGGAGAACACCAGCAGGAACGTGGTGAAGAGCGTCAGGAACTGGCCGGAGATCATGTCGGTGTTCTCCTCGGCCGACTCCTGACCGGTGATCGCCTCGATCCCCTTGGGCAGTACGGGAGTCAGGGCGTCCACGAGCTCCTGCTGGCTGGTGCCGGGGCCGGCCCGCACCTGGATGGTCGCGGCCTCGCCGGGCTTCGCGGTCAGGTACTTCTCGGCGTCGGCCTGCGTCATGCCGGTGAAGGTCACCTGCGCCATGCCGTCCTCGCCGCCGAAGGTCGCGAGGCCCACGATGGTCACCTTGACCGGGTCGGGCGTGCGCAGCGTCGTCGTGTCGCCGATCTTCAGGTCGCCCTGCTCGGCGGCGCCGCGGTTGACGACGACCTCGCCGGACTTCGACGGGGCGCGTCCTTCGGCGAGTCGGTACGCGTTGAGCTTCGGGTCGTCGATCCAGTTGCCCGCGAGCGTGGGCGGGCCCTGGCCGCCGATGGGGTCGCCGTCGGCGCCGATGAGCTGGCCCGCGCCCTCGATGTTGGGCACGGCGGCCGCGACACCGGGTGTGTCCTCGATCGTCTTCACCAGGCCGGTGTCGACGGGCTGCCGTACACCCTGGCTCTCGCCCGGCGTGGTGATGGTGTCGGCGCTGCGGACGACGGCGTCGGTGCCGCTCGTCGCGTTGCCGAACATCGTGTCGAAGCTGGCGCGCAGGGTGTCGCCCATGACGAGGGTGCCGGCCAGGAAGGCGACTCCGAGGAGCACCGCGAGGAACGTACCGGCGAAGCGCCGCTTGTGGGAGCGCAGGGACGACACGCTGATGCGCACGGACGCGTTCATGAGGGCGCCCCCTTGCTGTCGAAGGCCTTCAGGCGGTCCAGGACCTTGTCGGCCGTCGGGGATTCCATCCGGTCCACGAGGCGCCCGTCGGCGAGGAAGACGACTTCGTCGGCGTGCGCGGCGGCGACCGGGTCGTGGGTGACCATGACGACGGTGCGATCCATCTGCCGTACGGCCCGGCCGAGCAGGCCGAGGACCTCCTCGCCGGAGTGCGAGTCGAGGTTCCCGGTCGGCTCGTCGGCGAAGACGACATCGGGCTGGCCGGCGAACGCCCGCGCCACGGCGACGCGTTGCTGCTGTCCGCCGGAGAGTTCGGCGGGCCGGTGGTGCAGTCGGTCGCGCAGGCCGACGACGTCCACGAGGGCGTCGATCCACTCCCTGGACGCCCGCCCGTTCCTGCTGCCCGCGAGGTCCATGGGCAGCGTGATGTTCTCCGCGACGGTCAGTGTCGGCACCAGGTTGAAGGCCTGGAAGACGAAGCCGATGCGGTCGCGGCGCAGGAGGGTGAGGCGGCGGTCGTCGAGCTTGCCCAGTTCGGTGTCGCCGATGAAGGCCGCGCCGGAGGTGAGGGTGTCCAGGCCCGCCGCGCAGTGCATCAGGGTGGATTTGCCGGAGCCCGAGGGCCCCATGATCGCGGTGAAGCGGCCGGCCGGAAAGGTCACGTTCACGCCGTCCAGGGCGCGGACGGCGGTGTCGCCGCTGCCGTACACCTTGACGGCGTCGGCGACACGCGCTGCGGTCTTCGTGCTGTTCGTGGCGGTCACGGTGCTCATGCCGCACCGCCCTTGCCCGTACGCCCGAACTGCTCGTCCAGGACGGAGAGCCGGCGCCAGTACTCGTCCTCGTCGATCTCGCCGGAGGCGAAGCGGCGGCCGAGCATGGCGATCGGCGAGTCGCCGGTCGGGGGCGCGTCGGCGGGGCGGGTGTCGGTCATGCCGCGCCACGGTCCGCGGCGACCGCGCCGGACGGTGCGGCGCAGGACGGTCCCGACGCCGATCACGACGGCCGCCCAGATCAGCGGGAAAAACAGGATCCACGGGCCGGGCCCGCCGTCCCAGTGCGCCAGGGTCTGCATCTGAAGTCATCTCCTCGATGGCTGTTCCGGTGATGCTTCGAGACTCGCCCCGGGAGGGGGTCCGGGTCGTCGTACGGCCAGCGGCAGTGCGCGTACCTCCCCCGGAGTACGAACGCGGTCTTCAGCTGCTCCCTCGGCGGCTGTAGCCATGGATGGAGTTTGTACCTACTAGTATGTACAGTGCTTTCATGAGCACCCCGGAGCGATTGATCGAGTCCACTCGCGAGCTGCTGTGGGAACGCGGTTATGTGGGCACCAGCCCCAAGGCCATCCAGCAGCACGCGGGGGCCGGGCAGGGCAGCATGTACCACCACTTCAAGGGGGGTAAGCCCGATCTCGCGCTGGCCGCGATCCGGCGGACGGCACAGGAGATGCGCGCTACCGCCGAGGGAGTACTGAGCGGCCCCGGATCTCCGTACGAGCGCATCGAGGCCTATCTGCGGCGCGAGCGTGACGTGCTGCGCGGCTGCCCGGTCGGGCGGCTGACGATGGACCCGGACGTCGTCGGGAGCGACGAGTTGCGCGCGCCCGTCGACGAGACGCTGGACTGGCTGCGCGAACGGCTTGCCGGGATCGTCGAGGAGGGCCAGGAGCGGGGCGAGTTCGCGCCCTCGCTGGACGGCGAGGAGATCGCCGCGACGATCGTCGCGACCGTCCAGGGCGGCTATGTGCTGGCGCGCGCTTCGGGCTCGTCCGCGGCCTTCGACACGGGGGTTCGCGGCCTGCTCGCCCTGCTCCGACCCACCCGCTGAAGCACCGCTGTTGCCTTTCCGCCGCGCTCTCCGCCGACGCCTTTCTGGAGGCAGCCCGTGCACGCCATGCAGTACGAGATCACCTTGCCCGCCGACTACGACATGGACATCCTCCGCGGCCGGGTGTCCCGCGTCGGCCACCTGCTCGACGACTGGGACGGGCTCGGATTCAAGACGTACCTGATGCGCGAGCGCGGCGTCGACGGTTCGCCGGTCAACCAGTACGCGCCGTTCTATCTCTGGAACACCGTCGAGGGCATGAACTCCTTCCTCTGGGGAGGCCCTTTCCAGGGGCCCGTCAATGACTTCGGGCGTCCGGCGGTACGGCAGTGGACGGGACTCTCGTACGACACCGGAGTCGCCGTCGGCTCCCCCGCCCAGGTCGCGGTGCGGCGACGGCAGCAGGTGCCGGAGGGAGTGGAGCTGTCCGAGGTGATGGCTGAAGCGGTGCGCGAGGCCGGGCGGCTGGCCGCGCTGGAAGGCGCCGTCTGCGCGGCCGCCGCCGTGGATCCGGGGCGCTGGGAGCTGTTGCACTTCTCGCTGTGGGACCACGACGCGCCCAAGGCGCCGGGAGACGTGTTCCGGGTGCTGCACATGTCGGCGCCCGAACAGGACCGGCTGCCGCGGGGCCGGCAGTGGTGAGCACCGTCCGTACGGTCCTCGGAGACGTACTCCCCGAAGCTCTGGGCCTGTGCGACGCGCACGACCACCTCTTCCTCAGCAGTCCTCAACTCCCCGGCCAGGAGCTGCGCGAGGCCTCCGCGGCGCGGGCGGAGCTGGCCGCGTTCCGCGAGGCGGGCGGCGGGAGCGTGGCGCAGTGGACGCCGTACGCCATGGGGCGCCGGGCGGCGGACCTGCCCCTGCTCTCCCGTGACGTGGGCGTGCACGTGATCGCGGCGACCGGACTGCATCAAGCCGCCCACTACGAAGCCGAGTTGCTGACGCGACTGCGGGGCGGGCTCGCCGAGCTCTTCGTCGCCGAGCTGACGGAGGGCATCGGCACGTCCGGGGTCAGGGCCGGGCTGATCAAGGTCGCGGGCGGCTTCCACGCCTTGGACGCCCATGCCCGCTGGACGATGACCGCGGCGGCCGAGGCCCACCATGCGACGGGCGCGCCCGTTGCCGTCCACCTGGAGCTGGGGACGGGTGCGCTCGACGTACTCGACCTGCTGTGCGGTGAGTTGGGCGTGCCACCGCACCGGGTGATCCTCGGACACCTCAACCGCTCCCCCGACTTCGCCGTGCATCGCCAGGCGGCGGAAGCAGGCGCCTTTCTGGCCTTTGACGGCCCCTCGCGCGCGAACCACGCCACCGACTGGCGCATGCCGGATGCCGTACGGGCCCTCGCCGAGGCCGGTTTCGGCCATCGGCTCCTGCTCGGCGGCGACACCACGACGGCCGGGGCGCGCTCGGTCGACGGTGGGCCGGGGATGCCGTATCTGCTGCGTCGGGTACGGCCGCGGCTCGAACTCGCCCTGGGAAAGGACCTGGTGGAGCGGGTTCTCACCGTGAATCCGGGGGACGCCTTCGCCGTGGAGTGGCGGTAGGCGGTGGGACGGTAGGGCGGTAGGCGATCAAGTCGAGTGGCGTGGGACGACGCCGGAGTCGAGTGGCGTCAGCCGACGGTGATGTCCACGGACGGCCTGAGTTTCGCTGCCGCGCTCAGCGCCTCGTGCACGGGATGCGTGACGAAGGCGTCCAACAGGGCCTGGTCCGCGGGGCTTTCCGAGGCGGGGAAGGCGATCTGCTCGTACGCCGCCTGGAAGCGCGGGCCCCAGCGGCGGGCGCCGAGGCGGGCGGTGCGGGAGCAGTTGTCGACCATGAACGCGACGTCGCGTGCGTGCATGTACGGCAGCAGCGAGTCGACCGCTTCGATGACCGACTCGTTGACCTCTCCGACCAGGGGTGGCCGCGCTCGGCGAACTCGTCGATCTGGGCCGTCATGGTGGCGATGAACACTCCGGCCGTGAACGGGTCGACGGGCAGGGCACGTTCGGCACGCCGGGCGCGCACATCGGCGAGCCGCCGATCTCGGTCATCGGGCCGGGCCGTACGTCGCCGCGTACGCGCGGTCGAAGACGTCCCGCCCCGCCGGGTCGAGTTCGGCCGGGTCCGGGTGCTCTTCGCGGCAGGTGCGCATCCGCAGGTACGTCTCGATCTGCGCACCGGCGACGCGGCGGCCGCGTTCGCCCTGCTGCCGCACCGCGGCCTGGTGCGCGAGGCGGCCCATCGCTGGTTCCGCGCGCAGGGCATCACGCCCGAGGTGGCAGCCGAACTCGACGGGCACGAAGGGCTGTTGACACTGGTCGCGCTCGGCTGCGGCACCGGCGTCGTACCCCGTGTCGTACTCGACCACAGCGCTGTCCGCGACCGGCCGGCGGTGCTGCCCGCCGCTCCCCCACCGGAGCCGTTCCCGATCGGACTGTGCGTACGCAGGGCTGACCTGCGCCGTCCGTCGGTGGCGGCCCTCTGGAGCCTGAGTCGGTGAAATGCCGAGCGGTCCTGCCTCTCCCCGGCGGCACCGCCCAGCAAGATCAGGCAGAGGGCGAATATAGGTCGGATCCATAGGGTGACCGTCGGTATTGTCCGATCCTCACCGCTATGGACGGTCTCCTGTGAACAACAGACAACGCACCTCACGCTCCCTCCTCACCGCGGCCGTGATCGCCGCGGGAGCCGGGATCATCGCGCAGCCGGCCCAGGCAGCCCCGTCGGCCGCGGCGGCCTGCACCTACAAACCGACCCTCCTGCCGGTGTCGCAAGGCGTGGTCTCCGGTCACGTCTTCGCGACCGCCGGCACCAGCACGTACGCGGGCAGGGTCGACAGTGGCGGAAGCTCTGTTCCGTCCCACGCCGCGCTGTGGAAGAACGGCGTCTTCACCGACCTCGGAACCGTGCCGGGCGCCGAAGACGACGTCACCATCAACGACGTGAGCACCAGCGGTGTCGTGGTCGGCACCGGCTACCACAGCACCGGCAGCACGGGTGGCTGGCCGACGGGCGAGTACTACCCGTTCCGCTCGCGTGACGGCCGGCTCGAACAGCTGCCGGTGCCCGCCGGGGCGAAAAACGTCGTGGCGGACGCGATCAGCCCGAACGGCGACATCTACGGCAGCGGCCAAGACGCCGCCAACAACCGGAAGCTGTTCCTCTGGCCGGCCGCGCAGCCGGGCACAGTCGTCACGCCGACGAACTTCCCGGCCGGGAGCAGCGTCATCGACGTCGACGCGGACGGCACCCTGGCCATCAACGCCGGCAGCCGCTCGTACCTGTGGAAGGACGGCAGCCTGAAGACCCTGCCGCTGCCCACCGGTGCCACCAATTCACAGATCGCGTCCATCTCGAACGGCCGGGCGGTGGGCTCGGCTGCGGCAAGCGGCGAGCCCTTCGGTGTCCTGTGGGACAAGAACGGCCTCGCGGCCAAGCTCCCCAATTCCTACCAGGCCGGTGCCATCAACTCCTCGGGGCTCATCGTCGGTGACTCGGCGAGGCCGCGGGGGGCGGCCCTCTGGCAGCTCACCACCGCCCAGGGGGCCGCTCCGGGCCCCAACGTGTACACCGTCAACGATGCGGGGACCCTGGCCGGCTCCTACTACAAGGCCGGCACCCTCTCGATGCCGGCCATCTGGCCGTGCGGCTGACCCGACCCGACCACCGGTAACGCCCTGCCGGACGCCGACGCCGGACGCCGGACGTCAGGTCAGCGCCCCCAGCGGATCGTCCAGTACCGGCTGCCACGCCAACTCGGCTGCCCCCACCAGGCTGTTGTGGTCGAGCGTGCAGGCCAGGATAGGTACGCCGCCGCTCTGCCCCCACAGGCTGCGGTCGGCGACGACGGCCCGCAGGCGTTCCGGGTCGGCGTCCAGGAGGGTGCGGTGGAGGCCGCCGAGGATGATGCGGTCCGGGTTGAGGATGTTGACCAGGCCCGCGAGTCCGAGCCCCAGCCGGTCGATCAGCGCCTCGGTGGCCGTGCGGACGGCCGGTTCGGCGTACTGGTCGCGGATCAGGTCGTTGGCCTGCTGAAGGAGCGAGACCTCGGGGCCGGGGTCGCGGCCCGCCGCGGTGAGGAAGGCCAGCGGGTCCGCCTCGACGTCCAGGCAGCCTCGGCTGCCGCAGTGGCAGGGGCGGCCCTCGGGGTTGACCGTGAGGTGGCCGACTTCCAGCGCCAGGCCCGAACTGCCGGTGTGCAGACGGCCGTCGAGCACGAGCGCACCGCCGACACCGCGGTGTCCCGTGGCCACGCACAGCAGGTCACGGGCGCCGCGGCCCGCGCCGTGCCGGTGCTCGGCGAGCGCGGCGAGGTTGACGTCGTTGGCGGCGAACGCCGGGCCGGCGATCCCGGCCGCGTGGATCCGCTCCGCGAAGATCTCCCGTACGGGTGCGCCCGCCGGCCAGGCCAGATGCAGCGGGTTGAGGGCGGTGCCCTCGGGTTCGGCGACGGCGGACGGCACGGCAAGTCCGGCGCCCACGCAGCGGCGTCCCGTCTCCTGGAGCAGCTGGGCGCCCGCGTCGACGACCGAGCCGAGCACCTTCGCCGGGTCGGCGTCGACGATCTCGCAGCCGGGCGCGGTCGCGACGAGACGGCCGCCGAGGCCGACCAGCGCCGCACGGAAGCCGTCGGCGTGCACCTGCGCGGCGAGGGCGACGGGGCCGTCCTCGGCGAGTCGGAGCCGGTGCGAGGGGCGGCCCTGCGAGCCGGCGGCCGCCCCCGGGCGCGCGTCGACGCGGATCAGCCCCAGCGCTTCGAGTTCCGCGGCCACCGCACCCGCCGTCGCCCGCGTGACCCCCAGCTCGGCGGTGAGCACGGCCCGCGTCGGCGCGCGTCCCGTGTGCACGAGCTCCAGCGCGGGCCCGAGCGCGCCGCGTCCGCGGTCCAGACGGGCCCTCGTGGTTCCTTCTCCCGCTGCCCGGGGGGTCGACTTGCCGTTCATGAGGGGGAGTCTCCCATGATCCGGTCTGCTGGGAGTCTGTCGGAGGCCTGTTCAGGCCTGCTGCAGCCCGCTCGCCCGCAGCGTGACGTTGAGTCTGCCCGTCAGGCCGAGTTCCGGGGGTGCCGTGCCCGCGTGCACGCGGGGTACTCCGTGATAGGCGAGCCGGGCGGGGCCGCCGAAGACGAAGAGGTCGCCGCTGCGTAGTTCCACGTCCGTGTACGGGCGTGCACGCGACTGCGTGTTGCCGAAGCGGAAGACGCACGAGTCGCCGAGGCTCAGCGACACCACGGGGGCGTCGCACTTCTCGTCGCTGTCGCGGTGCATGCCCATGTGCGCGTCGGCGTCGTAGAAGTTGATCAGGGCGATGTCATACGGGGCTGCCGACGTGCCGCCAAGCGCATCGTCGCCGCCAAGCGCATCGCCGCCTCCGAAGGCGTCGGCCACCGCCCGCCGGCCGAGCTCGCCCAGCCATTCCGGGAACGGCTTCACCGTGGCGCCGTCACCGTCGACGACCGTCCGCGCGTACCCGTACGGATACCAGTGCCAGCCGAGGCAGACCTGCCGCGAGGTCATCGTGCCGCCGCCCGGCGTGCGGACCGTACGCAGGCCGGCGGGCGGGCGCGCCCATGCGCGGCAGGCCTCGATCAGCTCGCGCTGGCGCCCGGTATCCAGCCAGTCCGGCACATGCACCGCGCCCGGCGCGACCTCCGTACGACTTCGGGGAAAGAGCTCGGTGTCCATGTCCCCATCCTCGCGCACGGCCCACGAACGGACCGCCGGACCCTCTTGAACTGCGGCTTGAACTGCGGCTCGGTTAGCCTTGGCCCACGATGAGCGACCGTATGACGACGCCATGGGGCGAGCCGGAGCTGGACCGCTTCCCCGAGAACGCCCGCGACCGGCTGCGCGCCTGGGACGCCTCCGACGCGTATCTGCTGAGGCATCTGTCCGAACTCGCGGAACGGGGGCGACCGCTCGACGGGACCGTCGTCGTGGTCGGCGACCGCTGGGGCGCCCTCGTCACGGCCCTGCACCTGCACCGGCCGGTACAGATCACGGACTCGTTCCTCACCCAGGAGGCGACCGGGGCGAACCTGTCGCGCAACGGCGTCGACACGGACTCCGTGCGCCTCCTCACCACCCAGGATCCGCCGCCCGACCGGATCGACGCACTCCTGATCCGTGTGCCCAAGAGCCTCGCGCTGCTGGAGGACCAGCTGCTGCGTCTGGCGCCCGCCGTGCATGAGGGGACGCTCGTCGTCGGTACCGGCATGGTCAAGGAGATCCACACCTCGACGCTGAGGCTGTTCGAACGGGTCCTCGGTCCGACCAGGACCTCGCTGGCCGAGAAGAAGGCCCGGCTGATCTTCTGCGAGCCGGACCCCGCGCTCACCCGGCCGAAGAACCCCTGGCCGCACAGCTACACGCTGCCCGACGGCATCGGTCCCGTCTCCGGCCGCACCGTCGTCAACCACGCGGGCGTCTTCTGCGCCGAGCGTCTGGACATCGGCACGCGGTTCTTCCTCCAGCATCTGCCGTACGGGCCCGGGGCCGGGCGCGTGGTGGACCTGGGCTGCGGCAACGGCGTGGTCGGTACGGCGATGGCGCTGGCCGACCCGGAGGCCGAGGTGCTGTTCGTGGACGAGTCGTACCAGGCGGTGACCTCGGCGGAGGCGACGTACCGGGCAACGTCCGAGACGTCCCTGGACGCGGAGGGAACTGTCGGCAAGGCGGAGTTCCGCGTCGGCGACGGGCTGACCGGCGTTCCGCCGGAGAGCGTCGATCTCGTGCTCACCAATCCGCCCTTCCACTCACACCAGGCGACGACCGACGCCACGGCCTGGCGGATGTTCACGGGAGCGCGCCGGGCGCTGCGGCCGGGCGGCGAGCTGTGGGTGGTCGGCAACCGGCACCTCGGCTACCACGTGAAGCTGCGCCGTCTCTTCGGCAACAGCCAGGTCGTCGCCAGTGACGCGAAGTTCGTGGTCCTGAAGGCCGTCAGGAAGTAGGCACGCCCGCAGGGGCCGTCTCGCCGCGCAGGGCGCGTGGCGACGCCCCCAGTTCGCGTCGGCACGCCTTGTTGAAGGCCTGCAGGTCGGGGATGCCGACGGACGCGGCGACCGCCGGGATGGAGAGCGTCGAGGCGCGCAGCAGATGGTGGGCCCGGTCCAGTCTGCGGCGGCGGATGTGGGCGACGACCGTGCCGCCCGTCGTGGCGCGGAAGAGCCGGGTCAGGTGGTTGTGCGAGACGCCCGCGGCGCGGGCCACGGCGGGCACGGTGAGCGGGACGGCCAGGTTCGCCTCGATGTAGGCGATCGCTGCGGTGACGGCCTGGTGCGGGCCGGGGCGCTCGGCGGCCGGGGTGAGGTGGGCGATGCGCCACAGGGCCGTCCAGATCTCGGCCCGGGTGCGCTCGGGCGCGCCCGGCACGGAGGCGATCGCCTGGAGCAACAGGCCGGTGAGCATGGGGAGTTCGGGACCGGCGTCCTGCATCACGGGGACGACACGCGGGGAGCCGGCGGGTGCGATGCGCAGGTGCGCGTAGAGGTGTTCCGAGCGGCCCTGGTAGCGGTAGCGGACCGTCGTGCCGGGAGGTACGAGGCTGACCCGGCCGGGGCGGATGGCGTGCGGCGTGCCGTCGACGATCAGCTCGGCGTCGTACTGGTACACGTGCAGCTGCCACAGCTCGGGCAGCCGGAAGACGTCGGTGCGGCTCGCGACGCCGTGAACGCCCACCCCGGCGTTCACCACGACGGGCGGCTCCCCGAGGTGGACCTCCGTCTCTCGCATGGTGAAAAAGTACCAGTAGTGGTGAGAGGCGCCAACGCGCCGGACGGGGCCCGGTCCCTACGTTGAAGCCATGACGAAAAGCCAACAGCCCACGCTCCTCAGCTCGGTGCGGATGGCGCACTTCGTGGCCCACGGCTCGCTGCGCCTCGACGCGGCGGTTCCGGCGGAGACGAACGCCGAGGCGATCGAGTTCCTGCGGCGGGGAGTCCCGGGAGTGCCGTTCGGCAGCAAGGTGCCGGACGCCTACCCCGAGGGGTCCTTCCCCCGGCGCCTCCTCGACATCCCGGCCGTGGCGGGGGCACTGCGCAGCCTCGTCGGCCCTGACCCGACCGTCGACCACCATGCCGTCCACATCCGCGAGCCCCGTGAGGGACAGGCGCAGCCGCTCCACGGCGACGCGATCATCGACGTCCGCACCGACGCCTTCGACGTGCAGTTGATGTACTACCCGCAGGACGTGACGCTGGACATGGGCGGCACTCTCAGCGTGCCGGGCAGCCATCTGCGGCGTACGAACGAGTCGGACACCGGCCGCTACCAGAACCTGCTCGGCCAGTCACGTCTTGTCTGCCCGGCGGGCACCGTGGTGTTTCTGCACCACGGACTCTGGCACGGCGGACGGCGCAACGACAGCGACGAGGTGCGCTACATGTTCAAGATCCGCTTCAATCCGACCGTGCGGCAGCGACGGCTGTGGGACACCTCGGACCTCGGCGACCCGCGCGTCACCGAGGAGCTCTCGACGACCTTTCCCTGGTACGAACCTGCCACCGGTCGCCTGGAGTTGTACAACCGCGTTCTGCTGTGGCGGTCGCTGACCGGCGACGCGTCCTTCGACCTCGAGCGCTGGGTGACCCGAGTCTCCAACCGCCCGCAGGAGAGTGCCGCATGAGCATCCGTCAGCAGGTTCTGGTTCTGTATCTGGCCACCTCCGCGCTGGACGCGCCGGTCGTGGGCTGGTCGGTCTACGACGGCACCGGCCGTACGTCACCCACGACCGGTGACAGCGACGAACCCCCGTACAAGTCGGGCGTGCACGCTCTGGAGGACGGCTGGCGGCTGTTCCAGGCGGCCCAGTTGATCCCGCCCTACCCGGGGGGCGAGTACGACGTGTCGTTCCTCAAGCACGAGTTCTTCTTCGAGAAGCTCGTCGACACCTCGGTGAGCTCCTAGCACCTGGATGTCATTCGGTTCGCAGCACGCGGATGATCCGGGCCACCGCGTCGGCCATCGCCTCCCGGGCCACCGTGAGGTACTTGCGCGAGTCGACCGCATCGGGGTGAGCCGTGAGGAACTCCCTGATCGCGCTGGTCATCGCGAGGTTCAGGGCTGTTCCGACGTTGACCTTGGCGATGCCGCCCGCGACGGCCGCCGTCAGCTCGGCGTCCGGGACGCCGGACGAACCGTGCAGGACGAGCGGCACGTCAAGGGCCGAGGTGAGGCGCTTGAGCAGGTCGTGGTCGAGGGCGGCGGTGCGCTTGGTCATGGCGTGCGTGCTGCCGATCGCCACGGCGAGGGCGTCCACGCCGGATTCCGCGACGAAGACGCGTGCCTCGGCGGGGTCGGTACGGGCGGCGGGCGCGTGGGCATCCAGCGGCGGCCGGCCGTTCTTCCCGCCGACCTCCCCCAACTCGGCCTCGATCCACAGCCCTTGGTCATGAGCCCAGTGGGCCGCGGCCCGCGTGGCGGCGAGGTTCTCGGCGTACGGCAGCCGCGACGCGTCGTACATCACGGAGCTGAATCCGGCCTCGGGTGCCTGCCGCAGCAGGCCGTCGCTCTGCACATGGTCGAGGTGCAACGCGACGGGCACGGAGGCCTGTTCGGCCGCCGCGACCGTGGCGCGGGCCAGCGGGAGGAGCCGTCCGTACCGGAACTTCACGGCGTTCTCGCTGATTTGCAGGATGACGGGGGCGTCCACGGATTCGGCGCCGGTGATGACGGCTTCGACGTGTTCCAGCGTGATGACGTTGAACGCGGGGACGGCGCCGCGTGCCGCGGCGGCCTGGGCGACCAGTTCACCGGTGACTGCGAGGGACACGGCCTCTCCTTTCGGCGTGACGGGAATCGCCGATCACGGCGTGGTGAGGATGACCGAGCGGGTGAGGTGGCGGGGCCGGTCGGGGTCGAGGCCGCGGGCCGCGGCGACGGCCACGGCGAGCCGCTGGGCACGGACGAGTTCGGCGAGCGGGTCGAGTCCGCCCGCGATCCACAACCCGCCGGTGGCACGCACCTGTTCGGCCAGCCCCTCGGGTGCCTCGCCGAACATCCAGGTCGCCGTTCCGGCGGAGGTGATGCTGATGGGGCCGTGCCGGTACTCCATCGCCGGATAGGCCTCGGTCCACGCCAGCGCGGCCTCGCGCATCTTGAGCCCGGCCTCGTTCGCGAGACCGACGCTCCAGCCGCGGCCGAGGAACGTGAACTGCGTGCAGTCGACCAGCCCTTCGGGCAGCGGCGAAGACAGAGCGGTGCGGCCATCGGCGACGACGGCGTCGGTGTGCAGGCCCAGGTGCGTCCGCAGCAGCGTGAGCGCGGCGGTGGCGAAACGGGTCTGCACCACGGACCGTTCGTCGGCGAAGTCGAGCACGATCACGTCATCCGCCGCCTCCATCACGGGAGTTCGCGGATCCGCGGTGATCGCGACCGTGCGCGTACGCCCCTTCAGCCGGCCGAGCAGGTCGAGCACCTCGGTGGTGGTGCCGGAGCGGGTGAGGGCGACGACACGGTCGTACGTCCGTCCGTACGGGAACTCGGAGGCGGCGAAGGCGTCCGTCTCACCCTGGCCCGCCTGCTCACGCAGCGCCGCGGCCGCCTGCGCCATGAACCATGAGGTGCCACATCCCACGATCGCGACCCGCTCCCCCGCCGCGGGCAGCGCGGCCGCGTGCTCCGCGGCCTCCTCGGCGGCACGGATCCAGCACTCGGGCTGGCTGTTCAGCTCGTTCTCGAGATGGCTCACGCCGTATGCTCCCCGGATGACTGGATGATTTTTCTTGCAATATATAGCGCACTTTCAAGCATAACGAAGCATCCTTGCCCTGAACAGCATCCGCTAAGGTCACCGGGAGATCGAGGAACGGAGAAGGTGGATGTCGCGCGACGCCCGCTGGAAGACACTGCTGGAACTGCTCGTGGAGCGCGGCCGGTTGGACGTCGAGGAAGCGGCGGCCGAGCTGGCGGTGTCGGCCGCGACGATCCGCCGTGACTTCGATCAGTTGGCCGAGCAGCAGATGCTCGTCCGCACCCGGGGCGGCGCGGTCGTGCACGGTGTCTCGTACGAGTTGCCCCTGCGCTACAAGACGGCCCGCCACGCCTCCGAGAAGCAGCGCATCGCGAAGGCCGTCGCGGATCTCGTCGCGCCCGGCGAGGCGGTGGGCCTGACCGGCGGCACGACGACCACGGAGGTGGCGCGCGCCCTGGCCGTACACAGCGATCTCGCGTCCGGCTCGCCCGCGCTGACCATCGTCACGAACGCGCTCAACATCGCCAACGAGCTTGCCGTACGTCCCCAGTTCAAGATCGTGCTGACCGGCGGAGTCGCGCGCCCGCAGTCGTACGAACTCATCGGCCCTCTGGCGGACGGCGTGCTCAGCCAGATCACCCTCGACGTGGCCGTGCTCGGTGTGGTCGCCTTCGACGTCACACACGGTGCCGCGGCGCACGACGAGGCGGAGGCCGCGATCAACCGACTGCTGTGCGAGCGCGCCGAGCGCGTGATCGTCGCGGCGGATTCCAGCAAGCTCGGCCAGCGGGCGTTCGCCCGGATCTGTGCGGCCGAGTCGGTGGACACGCTGGTCACGGACTCGGCCGCGAGCCAGGACATGGTGGGGCGATTCGAGGAGGCCGGGATCACGGTCGTCGCCGTCTGACGTCCGGGGCTTCTTCGCTTCCAGTTGCTGCCCGCTACGGAGGGAGTACCGCGGCGAGTTGGCGCCGCGAGGTGATGCCGAGCTTCTTGAAGATGTTGCGCAGGTGGGCGTCTATCGTGCGCGGGCTGAGGAAGAGCCGGGCCGCGATCTCCCGTGAGGTGGTGCCGGTGGCGGCCAGGCGGGCGATGGTGAGTTCGTGCGCGGTGAGGTGATCGGTCAGGGCCGCCGAGTCCGGGATGACGCGCCTGGCCCGTTCCCCGGTGGCACGCAGTTCCGCGCGGGCCCGGTCGGCGAAGGCTCCGGCGCCCATGGCGGACAGCTTCTCGAAGGCCAGACGCAGCTCGCGCCGTGCCTCGCGGCGGCGGCCCTCCCGGCGCAGCCATTCGCCGTACACCAGGTGGGCCCGCGCCAGGAACGTACCGACGCCCGAGTCGGTGAGGTGTCCGACGGCCGCGCGATAGTGGCTCTCCGCCGTGGCGCCGTCCTCCTCCAGCAGCGCGGCCGTGTACGACCTGACGCCCAGCGCGAAGTCGGTTCCGGCGGCGGTGGTCTGCGTGTCGAGCGTCCGGAACGCCGCCGTCGCCCGCTCGCGGTCACCGCACCGCACGGCCGCCTCGACCAGTTCCAGCAGGGCGAATCCGGCGACCGGCAGGTCTCCGTCGGCGCCGGCCCGCTCGGCCGCGGCCAGCGCGGTGGGGTAGTCGCCCAGACCGTTGTGCAGGACGGCGCTCGCCCAGTCGGCGAACACGATGAGCAGGTTCTTCTCCAGGGTGTGGGCGGCCTTGCGGGTCTGCTCGATCAGCGCGGTGGCGTCCCGTTTCGCGTCACGCAGGGCGGCCAGGTGCAGCCGGGTGTTCCGGTGCGGTGCCGCGCCCGTCAGCCCGGCCAGGGTCTCTTCCTCGCTCATCATCGACACGGCCGCCGCCATGTCTCCGTCGTGGATCGCCGCCGCGCTCAGCAGCGCCAGGCTCACGGTCAGCGTGGTCAACGAGCCCTCGGTACGGGCCTGTTCGACCTGCCGGGTGAGGATGCGCTTCGACAGGCTGGTGTCCCACACGACCACGGCCAGCATCGCGGCGAGCGTCAGCCGTTTCGTCCACATCGCGTCGTCCGCGTCGGCGAGGAGCCGCCGCAGCACCGGCACGCTCCCGGGATCTCCGTCCAGACAGCCGAGCAGCGCGTCCAGCAGTTCGTCGGTGGTGGTGGGCGGGCCGGGCGGCGGGGGTGCCGTGCGGGCGGCGGCGACGGCGAGCGCCATGCCCTTGCCTGCCCGTCCGCTGACCAGGGCGGCCTGGAGTGCGTCGAGCAGGTACTCCCGGGCGGTGCGCGGCTCGAAAGGGGCGATGCGTTCCGCGGCCCGCACCAGGAAACGTACGGCCTCGTCGCCGCCGCTGAGGAAGTACTCCGCCCTGCCGCGCAGCAGGTCGGCCCGCGCGCCCAGTCGGTCGTCGAGGGGCCCGGCCTCGGCGTCGGCGATCATGCGGAGGGCTGCGTCGAGTGCTCCGGCCTCCAGGCTCGCCCCGGCGGCGGCGAGGAGTCGTCCGGCGCGCAGTGCGGGGTCGGCGGTGAGGGCGGCGGCGCGCTCCAGGAAGGCGGCGCCCGCCGCGGCACCGCCCCGGGCCTGGGCCCGGTCCGCCGAGCGGACCAGTTCGGCGGCCACCTCGTCGTCGGGGCGGGCCGCCGCCTGGGCGCGGTGCCAGGCCCGGTGGTCGGGGTCGGCGGCCGGGTCCGTGGCCTCGGCCAGCGCCTGGTGCGCCCTGCGTCGGTCGGCGGGTGAGGCGGCGAGATAGACGGCGGAGCGGACCAGCGGGTGGCGGAAGCGCGCCCGGCCGCCCAGCTCGATGAGCCCGGCGGCTTCCGCGGGCGCCCCGGCGGCCGGGTCGACGGCCAGCAGGTCGGCGGCCCGCCAGAGCCGGCCCGCGTCCCCGAGTGGTTCGGCGGCGGCCAGCAGGAGCAACAGCCGCGTATGAGCGGGGAGTTGAGCCTCCCTTTCACGGAAGCTGCGCTCGATCCTGCTCGACAGGGGTGCCGGTGTGGGCAGTCCGAAGCCGCCGGCCAGTTGTGCGGGGCCCATGCCGCGCGGGAGTTCCAGCAGCGCGAGGGGGTTGCCGTCGGCCTCGGCGAGGATCCGTTCCCGCACCCGGTCGTCGAGTGGCACATGCACGCGGGAGGCCAGGAGCGCCCGGGAGGGTTCGTCGGCCAGGCCGGTCAGGTGGAGTTCCGGCAGGCCGTCGAGTACGGGGGAACCACCGGGCTCCCCACCATGCTCACGGGAGGCGAACACCATCGCGATCGGCTCGTCCTCGATCCGGCGGGCCACGAAGGCCAGCGCCTGGGCGGACGCCCGGTCCAGCCACTGGGCGTCGTCCACGACGCAGACCAGCGGTCCGTCACCGGCCGCCTCCGACAGCAGTCCGAGGACGGCCAGCGCCACGCCGAGGCGTTCCGGTGCTCTGCCCTGGCTGCGCCCGAAAGCCACTTCCAGCGCCGTGCGCTGCGGCTCGGGCAGTCGGCCCAGGCCGTCGAGCAACGGCATGCACAGCTGGTGCAGCGCGGCGTACGCCAGCTCCATCTCGAACTCGACGCCGTCGGCGCGCAGCGTCCGGGCGCCCGGTACCCGTCCGGCCGGACCGACGAGTATGTGTTCCAGCAGCGCGGTCTTGCCGACGCCCGGCTCCCCGTACACGACACAGCTCCCGCCGCGCCCTGCCCGCACGTCGGCCAACAGCCGTTCCAGAGCCTCGACTTCGGCCTCGCGGCCGTACAAATGCTCCGGAACAGACGAAGAAGTCGCATGCATGTGCGAAGCATGACACGGCGGGAACAGCGGACGGATGGACTCCGGCCAGGAGATCACCACGTCCGCGTAGCCGCCTGCTCGGCCGCCTACCCGGCCGTTTCCTCGTCCGGTATCCAGGAGCCGTGGATGCCGCCGGGGACGCGGCGGGGCAGTTCGACGGCGGCGATCGGCGGTGCCGTGATGTCGCCCGCGTCCAGCACGAGGAGCTCGGAGGAGTCCTCGGCGAGATCGCTGACGATGGTCAGCAGGTAGCCGTCGTCCTCCGCGGTGCCACCCGCCGCGGGCACGAAGACGGCCTCGCCCGGCAGCCGCCCGGCCCCGGCCGGCGCCACCTGCCGGTCGCCGCTGCGGTTGTCGTACTTGACCACGGCGTGCTCGCCGAGGCCCGCACCGGGGAAGGCGATCGCGTAGGTGTACCGGTTGGGGGTGCCGAGGACCGTGTCGTTGATGGTGGGGAACTCCGTGACCAGCGAGTCGAGGTCCTCCTCCCGGGCGGTGCCGGTGGCCGGGTCCAGGATCCAGCGGTGCTGCAGGGCGCCGGTCAGCGGCTCCGTCGGATACCCGGGTGCACCGACCCACCACTTCCAGCTGGTCGTCCAGGCGGCGCGGTCGTAGCGGGGGCCTTCGACGACGATGCGGCCCCGCTCGTCCTCGTAGGCGCCGGAGACGTGGATCATGGCGCCGGGCTCGACTTCGTACCAGGTCACCTCGGCAGGACCGGTGCGCGGCATGACGCCGATCCGGGGGGTGTAGGAGTCGCTCCAGCGGTATGGGATGCCGGAGTGCTCGGCCGGGTCGAAGACGACGGGCAGGTCGAGCCAGACGACGTTACGGCGCGTCAGGCCGAAGTCGTGCATCAGGCTGGGCCCTGCGCCCTCGACGACCTCGCTGCGGACGATCTCGCCGGCGGCCGACGCCACGTGGTAGGTGAGGTACGGCGGGAACGGGGAGTAGCCGAAGAAGTGGAGTTCTCCCGTGACCGGGTCCTCCCTGGGGTGGGCGGTCATCGCGGTGGTGAGCCGGCCCTGGAAGTCGTACGCGCCGACCGTGTCGAGTTCGGGGGTGACCTCGAAGGGGAGGTTGGCCTCCTGAAGGGCGAGGATGCGGCCCGCGTGCTCCACGATGTGGGTGCCGGCGATGCTGGCGGTGAGGTCGACGCCGCCGTCCTCGCGCAGGTAGGGGGCGCCGTCCAGGGCGGGGGTGCGCACCCAGCGGTTGCGGTACCAGCTCGCCCGGCCCTCCTCCAGACGGACTCCGTGCAGCATGCCGCTGCCCCGGAACCAGTGGGTGGGGACGTCGCCGGGCCTGGGGTTGTGGCCGTTGCGGAAGTAACGGCCCGTCAGCTCGGGTGGCAGGGTGCCGCGGACCTTGAGGTCCGCCTCGGTGATCTCGTCCGCGACCGGGGTGTAGTGGCCCGCGAGGTACGGCTTGGCGTCGATGCCGGCGGTGGGGTCGTCAGTGCGGTGGTCGGTCATGACCGGTTGTCTCCTGTCGTGATGAGGGGCTCGTGGCGCGCGGGAGAGCCCTTACGGGGGCTTCGCAGCGCGAGTGCGACGAGCAGGGCGTTGAGCAGCATGAGGACTCCTCCGGCTGTGAAGGCCAGCCGGTATCCCTCGGTGAGCGCCTGAAGGCGCGTCAGGTCTGTCGGCGCGGCGTCGGTGCGGGCGGAGGCCAGGGTGCTCAGGAAGGCGAGACCGACGACTCCGCCCAGTTGCCGTGTGGTGTTGACCAGGCCACCGGCGATGCCCGCGTCGGCGGCCGGCACGCCCTCCACCGCGCCCGCGGTGAGCCGGACGAACGCGATGCCCAGGCCGGCTCCGGCGCACAGCGAAGGGCCGAGGACGTCGGCGGCGAAGGTGCCGTCGGCGGGAAGTCGGCCGAACCAGAGCAGCCCGGCGGCCAGCAGCAGCACCCCGGCCACCTGAGTACGTCGCGCGCCGAGCCGTCCGGCCAGCCGCGGAGTCGCCCACGCGGCCAGGGCGTTGGCTCCCGCGAGCGGCAGCTGGGCGAGCCCGGTGACGAGGGGGCCGTACCCGAGAACGCGCTGCTGGTAGAGCGGAAGGAAGAAGAACAGCGAGACCCATACGGCGCCCAGGAGCGCCATGGCGAGATTGGCGGGCCCCACCGTGCCGGTGCTCAACAGCCGCAGGGGCAGAAGGGGTTGTGCCGTCCGGCGTTCGACGATCAGGAAGACGCCGAGCAGGACCACGGCCGCCCCGACGGGTGCCAGGACCGCCTCCGACAGCCATCCGGAGCGTCCGGCGTGGCTGATGCCGAGGACGAAGGCGACCAGTCCCGCGGTGACGGCGGCGGCGCCCGGGAAGTCGGTGCCGCCGCCCGCGCGTTGCGGTGCGTCGCGGTCGATGTACCGCAGGCAGCCCATGATGACGAGCACGGTCACGGGAACCGGCGCCCAGAAGACGGACCGCCAGCCGAGCGCCTCCGTGAGCAGACCGCCGAGCAGGACGCCCGCCGCGCCGCCGACCGCGGACACGGCGCCCCACACGGCGAGGGCCCGGCCGCGCGCGGCCCTCGACGGGTACACCACCATCACCAGGGCGAGGGCCGCGGGCGCCAGCGCGGCGGCCCCGACACCCTGGACCACGCGGGCGGCGATGAGCAGCCAGGGCACCGGCGCGGATCCCGCCAGGACGGACCCGGCGGCGAAGAGTCCCAGACCGGCCAGCAGGACCGTGCGCCGTCCCAGCAGGTCGGCGGCGCGTCCGCCGACGAGCAGGAGGGCGCCGAAGGCCAGGCCGTAGGCGTTCACGATCCAGGTCTGGCCCGGCTCCGACAGCCGCAGACCGTCGCTGACCGACGGCAGCGCGACATTGACGATCGAGGTCGTGAGGACCACCAGGAACTGGCCCGTGGCGAGCACCGCCAGAGGCGCCCAGCCAGGCGTGCGAGCGTCGTTGCCGGGGGTGGCGTCATGGCCGGGGGTGCAGTCGGCGGTGTCGGTCACGCCTGGTCGCTTTCCGCGGCTTTCTTGAGGTGGCCGAGCCAGTGCTTGAGCGAGTCGTCGAGCGCCTGCTGGATGCCGGCGGGATCGGCTCGTACAGGCTCGCCGTCCCACGACTCCTCCGTGCGGACCAGCACCGTTCCGTGCTGCCCGGGCTGGAAGGTCCACAGGTGGATGCCCGTGATGCCGTGGGCGGGGCCACCCCACAGAATCCGGTGCGGGACGTCCAGTGCGTACACGGTGGAGGCGATGTCGAGACCTGCCGTGCTCCAGTGGAAGGTGCTGCCGACGGTCAGCGCGCCGTCGCTCCGGGAGGTGCTGATGTCCGGCTGCCAGAGGGACCAGCCGGTCACGTCGGTGTGCAGCCGCCAGACCCGCTCCAGGGGCGCGTCGATGCTGATGTCGTGGCGTGCGATCACGGGTGCGGCGGTGTCGATCCGCTCGGGGTATGTCATGCCGCCAGGGTGGCTGCGCCACGCGTCCGCTCGCGTCGGCGGAACCTGCCTAACCGCCGGCTTCGCCTACCGCCCGAACCGGCGCCCGAACCTGGCCGTCCGCCGCGCCCCTCATCCGCCGGGGCTCGCGCAGATGTCCTGCGGCGGGCGGAACGTGCGGTCGCCGCCTGAGTCCTCGGCCACCTGGACGCGTACGGTCTCCAGTTGCCGGAGCAGCGAGTCGAGGTGCTTGGCCGTGGGGTCGCGGAAGAACTCCAGCACCGCCCGGTAGAAGACGTCGCGCAGTTCGGGCGGCATCACGTCGGAGGCGTCGAAGCACAGGGTGCGGGCGCGTGAGGTGAGCAGGGAGTCGATCTCCTGCTCGATGGGGTCCGCGGACGTCGTCGGCGGCAGCCCGGCCGTGTCCGGGAACAGCGGCCGCACCGCCGGGTCCGCCTCCGCCCGCCAGCGCTCACGCCCGTCAGAGCTCGACAGCCGCTCCACCAGTTCCTGGGCCGCCGGATCGTCGCTGAAGACGGCGGCCATGTCACCCGCGACCTCGTACGCGTCCCGGTGTTCGGGCCGCCCGTGCAGGAAGCGGGCCGACGGCTCCACGCGGACGTCGTCGTCCGCGTACACGTACCGGATGAAGGCGTTCTGGTGCTCGTGGGTGCAGTCGAAGCCGGGCGAGGCGAGCAGTCCGCGCGGCTGCCCGTCGGGGCCGGGCGTGCCCTCGTACGACGTGGTCAGGGACCGCTCGATCGACTCCGGCGAGCGGTCGCCGAGCAGCCCCGCCCAGGTCGTCCAGGCGCGTTCGACGGCCGGGTCGCGCCAGTCGAGCCTGCCCGTGGCCCACTCGGTGTAGCGGGCGGGTCCCGCCTGGTGGAGCAGGATGTCCTCGATCCAGTCGGTGCCGGGCCAGCCCGAGGTGGCCTGCGAGGCGAGCCCCACGCACCACTCGGGGTCGTCGCTCGGTGTGCCCTCCTTGCTCCACACCAGGCTCTTCACATCGACCTTCAGCGGCACCCAGTACGTACGCCGTCTGCTGTCCACGAGGAGGGTCGGCGCCCATGGCGGGTAGGCGCGCTCGGCGGTCTCCTCGGCGAGGGGTTTCAGCTGGTCGCGGCGGGCGTACTCGGTGAGTTCGCCGATGCTGTTGAGGATCGCCACGTCCGGCGGGGCGCCCGCCTCCAGCTGCGAGACGAGGGTTTCGCGCAGGGACCGGGTGCCTTCGTACGTGTACGTCCGGCCGGTCCCGTCGTCCAGCTTCTTCAGGGCGGCTTCGAAGGCCTCGCCCTCCTTGCCGGTCCACGGGCCGAGGACGACGAGCGGGTCGGGGGTGTCCGAGGTGCAGCCGGGGACTAGGACGAGGAGGCAGGCCGCGAGGAGGACACGCAGGACGCGGCTCATGAGACGGCTCCCGGGCGGGTGACCACGAGGTACTCGCGGCGGTACGCGTGCAGGGCGCCGCCGGCGAGGGCCGCTGAGGCCAGGCCCGCGGGGAACACGAACCGGGCCGCTCCGTCCAGGAAGGCGAGCCGTCCGTCGGCCAGGTCGTCGTCGATGCGGGACTCCAGGACGTCGATGGCCTGCGGGTCGGGGCCGTCGAAGGGGCGCTCCTCGGCGACCGTTTCGGTCTCCGGCGAGGTCCGCTCGGCGAGCGTGTCCGCGACCGGGACGGCCTCGTCCTGGGCGTGCTTGGCGAGCAGCGCGTCGGCCGTCAGGAGCGGTACGGCGAGCAGCGGCAGGGCGGCGGCCGCGAGGGGGATGCTGAGCCGGATGCGGAAGCGGCGGCGCAGGAAGGTCAGGGTGCGCCAGAGCCCGGCGGCGAGCAGCACGAAGGCGAGCCCGGACACGACCGCGGCGGCGATCACGCCACCGCCCCAGGCGGCCCGGTGCGCGAGCCGTTCGCGCAACTGCCGCTCCAGGCCCGACACCCGGTCCACGATCGTGGTCGCGCCGGAGCCGGTCGCGGCCGGGCACGCCGGGTAGCGGTCCCCGTCGTCCGCGGCGGCCTGCCGCGAGCAGAGCATGCTGCGCGCGTACGTCAGCTCGGCGTCCCGCAGGACCGGGTCGGTCACATGCCCCTGGGCCCGGCCGATCCAGCCCGTGTAGTCCACGACCAGCGCGGACACCACGCGCAGCCGCTGCTCCTCGGCGACGGTCAGCGCCCCGCTGCGGGTGACCTGGTTCAGGCTCTGTGTCGCCCGCGCGATCCGTGTCCGGTGCCGCTCGCTGAGTCCGCTGAGCTCCGCGGACAGCCCCTCGTCGAGGCTCGTCTCGGCCTCACCCTGCGCGATGAGCAGCGAGGCCCTGGCGTCCGCGAGGTCGACGAGCGCGGGCGCCACCCGGTCGCGTACGTGGGCGGAGTCGCCGCGCACACCCGCGTAGGCCCAGCCGAACGTCCCGAAGGCCACCACGGCGAGCAGCGGCAGCGCGACGAGCCGGTCCCGCAGATACGCGCGGTTGCGGCGGCCGGTGGTCGACGGCCAGGCGTAGCGCCCGATGCGGCGGGCGAGTTCGGCGGCTACGGCGGCAGCTGCCGGTACGAGGCGGACGGCGGCCTGTGCGAGGACACGGAGGCGATCGTGCGGAGCCAGTCGGCGACTCTCTTCCCGAGCCATGGGCTGTCCCTGTGGTGTCGGAAGGCGAGCGGGCGGACTTCGTAGGCGCGGTCGAGCAAGGTCTCGGCGACGGCCTCGTCGCCGAGGGCGGCGGAGCGGGCGGCCTGGTGGGCGAGGGCGAGGTAGAGCCGGGAGAGGTCCTTGCGCAGGCCGGGCTCATCGGCCGGGACCGCGAGCCGTGGGTCGGCGCCGGCGGCCAGCTCGGTGAGTCCCTCCTCGTCGAGGGCAGCCCGGGCTAGCGCACCCTGCACGGCCTCCCAGACCTCCGCGGTCATACGGATCCGGGCCTGGGCGTCGGTCAGTCCGTGCGCGTGGAACAGCAGGGCGAGCCGCTCCATTACCTCGCGCAGCCGCCCCGCCACCTCACCGTTGCGCCCGGTGGTCCGTACGTACTCGACCCCGATGCGCACGGCCGCCGTACGGGCGGCGGTCCGGTGCCGTGAGTGCTGCGGCACCGCGTCCAGCGCTCGTACGGCCTCCTCCCGCGCCCGTTCGCCGCCCAGCTCGAGGCGGGCCCGCGCGGCGCCGAAGGCCGCGCTGCCCAGCGACGGGTTGCGCAGCCGCACCGCCTCGTAGAACGTGAGCGCCTCCTGCCGGTGGCCGAGTTGCTCGGCGCAGTATCCGAGGGCCAGCTTCGGCGCGTACTCCCCTGGGATCGACGCGTACACCCGGTCGAAGTGCCGCCAGGCCGCGTCCACTTGGTCCCGGGCGAGCGCGAGCAGCCCGCGGTGCCAGTCCAGCCGCCAGTCGTTCAGGGCGCGTTCGGGGCCGATCGACTGCTCGGCGGCCCACAGCGCCCGCTCGGCGGCCTCGGGACCGTCGCCCGTCGCCCTCAAACGCAGACGGCAGCGCAGCAGATGGACCTCCGTGGAGTCCCGCCAGTCCCCGGTGTGCTGGAGCAGCGCCTCCGGGGCGAGGTCGGCCAGCCTGCTCAGCTCGGCATGGTGCTCGTCGTGCGGGTCGGGCCGCGGGACGGGCAGCCGCTGTGCGGCCTCGGCGGGCGACGGCGGAGCGTACGGGGCCGAGGCGCCCGGCGTGGCCCAGCGCGCGAGGGGCGGCGCGGATCCGAGCGCGCCGTCGAGCGCGTACGCCGACTGGAGGAAGAGCGGCGACGGTTCGAAGGTCTCCGTGCCGGTCCGCAGCGACCTCAACTCCCGGAAGACTCCGCGCAGTTGCTCCTGCATCTCCCGTGCGTCGGCGAACCGTTCGGTCCGCTCGCTGCGGGTCGCGCGGTGCAGCACACGGGCGAGCGAGACGAGGCCGAGCCCGCGGGGAGGGGGAGTGGTCATCTCTTCGGCCGCCGGGACGGCGGAGGTGGCAAGGGTGCCGAGGTCGCCAAGCTCTCTCAGGTCCTGTGGCGAGGAGCCGAGACCGCTCAGCCGCCGCAGCGTCTCGCCGAGGCTGAACAGGTCGTCCTGGCCGGTGGACTCGCCGTTCGGGCCCACGGTCGGGGCGCGGAACCCGTCCGTCGTCAGACCTGGCAGCCCGGCCGTGCGGACACTCCCCACGTCGATGATCTTCGTGGCGGTGCCGTCGTGCATGACGTTGTCCGGCTTCAGGTCGCCGTAGACCTTGCCGGGCCGGTCGGCGTGCAGGTGGCCGAGCGCGGACAGGATCCGTACGCCGTACGCGAGGACGAACTCGTGGAAGCGGCTGCCGCCGAACTCCGCCGGAGTCACCTGCGCCCGTGCCCGCACCTCCTCCAGCGTGAGCCCGTCCACGTACTGGAGGACGAGGAAGTCGCCGACCTCGGGGTGATGACCGTAGTTGAAGACGCGGATGATGTCGTCGTGGCTGAGGTCGACCAGGGCCCGCCGCTCCCGGGCCAGGGCACCCGCCGCGAACGCCAGGTGCTCGGGGTGCAGGATCTTGATGGCGACCTCGCGGTCGTCGACCTTGGTGTCGAGCGCGAGGTAGACCTCGCCCATCCCGCCGTAGCCGAGCGGCCGGATGAGCCGGTACTGCCCGGCGAGCAACTGCCCGGGGGGCAGCGGCAGATCGTCCGGGGCGCCGCCCAGCGACACCGCGCGTTCGAGGAGGGTGATCGTGGGCAGCAGGGTCGGATCGGGGTGTTCCTCGGGGAGTTCGACGCGCGCGGCCCGCAGGGGCGCCGCCGGCGCGACGACGAACGGGCCGAACGATCCGCCGGAGTCCGCCGGTTCAGCGGACACGCGCCTGTACGCATCCCCCATCATGTGTCCTCAGCATAGGGCGCGCGGCGGGGAATGACTCCTTGCGTGCCATGTGCGGAGGGTGAGGTGACCGGGGGCGGGCGACGGACGGGACCTCAAGTGCGCTTCGCCGGGCTGCCGGGCGTACCCGCGCATGTTGGTCAATCGTCCAAGACACTGCGATAGCATGCCGGTACGCATTCACCCTTGAAGGAGCGGCGGCCGGAATGTCTCGCATGGCAGCGAAGGACCGACGGGAGCAGCTGATCGCCGCCGCGATCCGCGTCATGGTCCGCGACGGCGTCACCAAGGCCACGACACGCGCCATCGTCAACGAGGCGAGCATGCCGCTCGGCGTCTTCCACTACTGCTTCCACTCGCGGGAGGAACTCCTGCAAGAGGTCATCACCCGCCTCACGGACAGCAGCGTCGCCAAGGCCAGGGACGTGTTCGCGGCGGAGGGCGACCTCGGCACGCGCGTCACCAGGACCCTGTTCACCTTCTGGGAGGGCGTGGAACTCAGCCCGGGAGAACACCAGGTGGGGTACGAACTCACCCACTACGCCCTGCGCCAGGCCGGGTTCGGGGAACTGGCTCGCCGGCAGTACGACCACTACCTCGAAGTCCACCAGGAGTTCCTCACGCAAGCCGCCGAGAGCGCGGGGATCCGGTGGACCGTGCCCCTTCCCGTCCTGGCCCGCTATCTCAACGCGGTACTGGACGGCGTGACGCTGTGCTGGCTGGTCGACCACGACAGCGAGCACAGCCGTGAGGTCCTGCGCCTGACGGGCGAGCACCTGATGACCCTCGTCAGCAAGGACGAGTGACCTCGAGGAGTCCCTGGAATGCGACGGACGGCAGCGGTCGCCTTGAGCGGCTTCGGTGTTCCCGAGTCATTGCGCTGGTACGACGGAGCCCTGTGGTTCTCCGATCTCGCCCACGGAACGGTGCACCGCTGGGACGGCAGCGGGGAGGCGGAGACCGTCGTCAAGGTCCCAGGCCGGGCCGGCGGGCTCGGCCGGCTTCCGGACGGCCGCATGCTCGTCGTCTCGATGGACGGGGGCTGCGTCTACCGCCTGGAGCCGGACGGCGAACTGGCCGAACACGCGGATCTGCGGCACCTCGTCGGCGGCCCGGTCAACGACATGCTCGTCGACCCGCAGGGACGCGCCTACGTCGGCAACTTCGGCTTCGACTACCACGCGTTCGTACGCAAGCACCCCAACTCCATGCTCTACGCGCCACCCGGCCCTCCGAAGACGCCGATCGCCTGCCTCGCCCCGGACGGGACACTTCTGGGCCTGACGGAGCCGATGCTCTTCCCGAACGGCTGCCTCCTCACGGCCGACGGCACCACGCTGGTGGCGGCCGAGACCCTGGCCATGCGGCTCACCGCCTTCCCCGTACGCCCCGACGGCACTCTCGGCACACCACGGCTGTGGGCTCCGCTGATCTCACCGCTGCTGTGGCACTTGGTGAACCATCCCGGCTCTGTCGGCCGGATGACCCGCAGAGTCTCGGCGCTCCTGGACCATCCGGCCGTGGCCAAGCGCTCGGCCTCGCCGATCGCGCCGGACGGCATCGCCTGGGACAGCGACGGAGAGACGATCTGGGTCGCCAACGCGCTGCGCGGTGAATGCGTGCGCGTGGCCGAGGGCGGTCGCGTACTCGATCGCGTCAGGACGAGCCAGAACACCCTGAGCTGTCTGGTCGCCGGACGGGACGGGCGCACCCTGTTCGCCGCGACCGTTCCGACCGACGATCCGGTGCGCGCCGCCGAGCTGGGCGGCGGCCGCATCGAGATGTGCCGGCTGTGAATCGCCACATGCGGCGGCTGTGACTCGCCACATGTGTCGGTGGTGAATCGCCTCGTAACGACCGCGTTCAATCTCGCTTCGGACACTTGACTTGGACGTCTGACCGAGAGGAGGCTGCGGCCATGAGCCGAACGTCTGACAAGGACAAGGTCATTCTCGTGACCGGCGCGGCCACCGGAATCGGCGCCGCGATCGCGGATCTGGCGGTCGCTCGCGGCCATCGTGTGATGCTGACCGACGTCGACGAGGAGGCTGTGCGGACGCGCGCCCGGGGTCTGGGTCCGGGCGGCCGTGCCGCGGCCTGCGTACTGGACATCCGGGATCCCGATGCCTGGATCAAGGCGTTCGAGGCGGCCGAAGCCGAGTTCGGGGCCGTCGACGTCCTGGTCAACAACGCGGGCATCATCCACACCGGGCACGCGCGGGACCTCAGCACCCGACAGCACCGCGACATCGTCGAGGTCAACCTGCTCGGCACCATCACGGGCGTGTGCACGGCACTCGAGCGCATGACCGCACAGGGCCACGGTCACATCATCAACGTCTGCAGCATGACGTCGTTCCTGCCGCTGCCCGGATACGCCACCTACTGCGGCACGAAGTACGGCCTGCGGGCCTTCCACCACAGCGTCGCCCTGGAGGAACGCGACGGGCCGCTGGACTTCACGATCATCCATCCGCCGTCCACCCGGACGAAGATGCTCGAACAGGAGATGGCCGACCCCGCCTGCGCCATCTCCTTCGCCGAAAAGGCCTACGTACCAGAGCAGTTGGCCAGGACCGTCGTCGACGCGATCGCGTCCAAGCCGGTCGAGGTGGTGTTCCCGCCGCTGGCCGGACGCGTCCAGCGGATCGCCGGAGTGTTTCCCCGCCTGATGCGGTGGGCGATCCCCCTCGCCGAGGCCAGGGGCAGGCGCATTCGGGAACGACGGATCGCGGGCAACGTGAACAACCCGGAAAGGGTGCAGTTGTGAGCACACCTGCGGCGTCCCGGCCGCCGGACCTGAAATCGGCCGCCTCCGCCATCGTCGGCCTGAGCGAGGTACGGATGGCCCAACTGAACCGGGCCACCGAGCACTTGGATCCGCCGTTCGCCGTGGTGGACCTGGACGCCTTCGACGCCAACGCCGCCGATCTCGCACGCCGGACGGGCGGCCGCGCCACCATCCGCCTGGCCAGCAAGTCGGTCCGCAGCCGCCATCTGATGCGGCGCGCTGTCCAACGACAGGGCTACCGCGGCATTCTCGCCTTCACCCTGCCCGAAGCCCTGTGGCTGGCCGGGGAGCACACGGACGTGGTCATCGGCTATCCGACCACGGACCGCACCGCGTTGAAGCATCTGGCGAAGGACGAGCGCGCGGCCTCACGCATCACGCTCATGGTCGACTCCATCGGCCAACTGGACTTCATCGACGACGTAGTCGGCGCTGCCCGGCCCGACCTCCGCGTCTGCATCGACCTGGACGCCTCGCTGGAACTGGCCGGCGGCCGCCTCCATCTGGGCCCGTACCGCTCCCCCGTGCACACCCCGCGGCAGGCCGCGGCACTCGCCGGGGCGATCGCGGGCCGGCCCGGGTTCCACCTGGCCGGGATCATGTCCTACGAGGGCCAGATCGCCGGTCTCGGTGACAACCAGCCCGGTTCTCCCCTCAAGCGGGCCGCGCTCCGCGCCATGCAGCGCTTCTCCGCCCGGGAGTTGGCCGACCGGCGTGCCGCTGCCATCGCCACGGTCGAGGCCGTCGCACCGCTGGAGTTCGTCAACGGCGGCGGCACCGGCTCCATCGAGCAGACCGCGTCCGAGCACGTGATCACCGAGATCGGCGCCGGTTCGGGTCTCTACGGGCCGGGACTGTTCGACTTCTACCGGCACTTCCGTCCCCGGCCCGCGGCCTACTTCGTCATGCCGGTCGTACGCCGCCCGACCGCCAGGATCGCCACCGTTCTCGGCGGCGGCTGGGTCGCCTCGGGACCGGCCGGCCGCGACCGTCTGCCCACCCTGAGCTGGCCCCAGGGTCTGCGGATGAACCCCTTGGAAGGCGCGGGCGAGGTCCAGACGCCGGTGCTCGGCAAGGCGGCGCACGGACTGCGGCTCGGCGACCACGTGTGGTTCCGGCACGCCAAGGCGGGCGAGCTGTGCGAGCGCGTGAACACGCTCCATCTGGTGTCGGGCACACAGATCGTCGACCAGGTCCCGACGTACCGCGGCGAGGGACACGCCTTCCTCTGACCAGGCCCCCAGCGGCGTGACACCACCGCTCGTCCAGCATCCGAAGCAAGCAGGAAGGAAGGTCGTGGAGACAACCCGCTACCGCACGCCCGGAGAAAAGGCGCCCGAGCACAGGAGCGTGTGGCGGAACTGGGCCGGGAACGTCACAGCCCGGCCGGTCCGCGAGGTCTCTCCCGCCTCGGCCGAGGAGCTCTGCGCCGTCGTACGCGACGCGGCCGAGGACGGCCTGGCGGTGAAACCCGTCGGCAGCGGCCACTCCTTCACCCCTGCCGCCGCGACCGACGGCGTACTGATACGGCCCGACCGCCTCACCGGCATCCGCGCCATCGACCGCGAGTCCGGCACGGTGACCGTGGAGGCGGGTACTCGGCTCAGGACACTGAACATGGCCCTGGCCCGGGAGGGCCTGTCGCTCACGAACATGGGCGACATCATGGAGCAGACCGTCTCGGGCGCCATCAGTACGGGCACCCACGGCACGGGCCGCGGCTCGGCCGCGATCGCGGCACAGGTGCGCGGCCTTGAACTGGTACTGGCGGACGGCTCGTTACTCACCTGCTCCGAGGAGGAGAACCCGGAGGTCTTCGCCGCGGCCCGAATCGGTCTTGGCGCGCTGGGAGTCGTCAGCGCGGTCACCTTCGCCGTGGAACCGCTCTTCCTCCTCACCGCGCGCGAGGCGCCGATGAGGTTCGACGAGGTCACCGCGGCCTTCGACGAACTCCACGCGGAGAACGAGCACTTCGAGTTCTACTGGTTCCCGCACACCGGGAACTGCAACACCCTGCGCAACAACCGCAGTGCGGGCCCATTCGACCCGGTGGGCCGGTTCAGCGGCTGGTTCGAGGACGAGTTTCTCTCCAACGGCGCTTTCCAGGTGGCCAATTCGCTGGGGCGTGCCGTGCCGGGCGCCGTCCCGGCGATCGCGAAGATCTCCAGCCGGGCCCTTTCCGCGCGCACGTACACGGACCTTGCGTACAAGGTGTTCACGAGCCCGCGCCGGGTGCGCTTCACAGAGATGGAGTACGCCGTCCCGCGCGAGGCCCTGGTCGAAACCCTGCGGGAGCTGAAGGCCATGGTCGACCGCTCGGATCTGCGGATCAGTTTCCCCGTCGAGGTCCGTACGGCACCCGCGGACGACATCACGCTCTCCACGGCGTCGGCCCGCGAGAGCGCCTACATCGCCGTCCACATGTACCGGGGCACTCCGTACCACCAGTACTTCGCGGCCGCGGAGCGCATCTTCACCGCGCACGACGGACGGCCGCACTGGGGCAAACTGCATACGCGCGACGCCGACTACCTCTCCAAGGCGTACCCGCGCTTCAACGAATTCACCGCACTGCGCGACCGCCTCGATCCGGACCGGCGCTTCGGCAACGCCTACCTGCGCCGGGTCCTGGGCGACTGACCCGGGCAAAATTTCCGGACACGGGCGGATACGGGCCGGGGGGCGGGACCTCGGCTCTTTACGTCACTGTTCCCAGGGCGGAGGCCCCTCGAAGGCGAGTTGGTGTACGTCGAAGAGGACCGCGGCGTCGACGCCGAGTGCGGGTCCGGCCATTTTGGCCGCCCACGTCAGGAAGGCGCGGGGTTCGAAGCCCTGCGCCCCCAGCCCTTTGGTGTACTCGGCATGGGCGTTCAGTGAGGCGATGCCCCGCTCCAGAGGCTCACCGGTGACGTCCACGCCGTGGGTGGGCCTCTCGGCACCCGCGAGACACACGCAGCGGACTCCGCCCCAGGGTTCGAGGCCCTCCTCGGCGAGCTCCGGGAAGATCCAGCGGTTGCCCGCGTCCCGCGCCGCGTCCAGCGCGGCGAGGCCCACCGCACGGTGGTCGGCCTGGTTGGTCACTCCGGCCACCATGCGCACGGTGAACGCGCCCGACACCACGACCTCGGGCCGGTGGCGGCGGATCGCCCGCACGATGTCACGGCGCAACGCCGGGCCGTACTCGACGACGCCGTCGGGATGGTCGAGGAACTCCACCGCGTCCACACCGACTTCGCGAGCGCCGGCCCGCTCCTCGTCCTCGCGCAACGGCGCCGCCCGGTCGGGGTGCAGCCCGTCGATGCCCGCCTCGCCCCGCGTGGCGAGCAGATACGTGACCTGCTTGCCCTGGGCCGTCCACCGGGCCACGGCAGAGGCCGTCCCGTACTCGATGTCGTCGGGGTGCGCCGCCACAGCCAGGCAGCGCTCCCAGTCCTCCGTCAGCGGCGGCAGCGCGGTCCCCGCGGCGAATCCGCCCGTGTCATCGAGAGTCGTCATATCTCACATCATGATGGCTCCGGCACGTCGACCGACAGGGGCGCGTACGGCAGCGATGAGTTTTCGTCAGCGGCCGGGTCTGTTCTCACAACGGATCCGCGACGGACGAGGAGCAGATGATGGTGCAGATCGGTGCCGCCCTTCCGAGTGCCGGTGTCGGAGCGTCGGCCGATGCCCTGGCCGGTGTTGCCCAGGCCGCCGAGCGGATGGGGCTCGGCAGTGTGTGGACGTACGAGCGACTGCTGCGGCCGACGCAGCCGATCCCGATGGGTGGTGCAGGCGGGCCGGTCATGTCGGGCCCGCCGGAGTGGGCCGACGCCTACGACCCCATCGAGACGCTGGCCTACGTGGCGGCGAAGACGGAGAGCATTCGGCTCGGCACCAGCGTGGTCGCGGCACTGCTGCACGGCCCGGTCGTGCTGGCGCGGCGGCTGGCCACCCTCGACCGGCTGAGCGGCGGCCGGCTCATGGCCGGGCTCGGCCAGGGCTGGATGGAGCAGGAGTTCACCGCGGCGGGTGTGCCGATGGCCAGGCGTGGCGCCGGGTTCGAGGAGCACCTCGAGGTCATGCGCGCGGTCTGGGGGCCCAACCCGGTGCGCCACGACGGCCGGTTCTACCGGGTCCCGGAGAGCGAGATCGGGCCGAAGCCGGTACGGCCCGGCGGCCCGAGCGTCCTCGTCGGTGCTGCCACCCCGCCGGCGGTCGACCGGGCGGCCCGGCTCGGCCTCGGCCTCTGCCTCGTCGTCTTCGACTGGGACGCCCTGCGCGGCACCGTCGCGGCGTATCGCCGCACGGCCGAGGCGGCCGGGCACGACGTCGCGTCGCTGCCGCTCGTGGTGCAGGTGAACGGCGCCGTGACCGGTGGCGGCGCGGTCGACGAGCGGGCACCCCTCACCGGCGCGGTCGAGCAGGTCGCCGACGACCTCATCGAGCTCGACCGGCTCGGGGCGGACCACGTCTTCTGGTTGATGATCGACCAGGACGAGCAGCTCGATGTACTGGGCCGGCTCGGCGAGGCGTACGCCGAACGCTCCGGCGGCTCCTGACCCGCACGGCGACTCCTGACGGTCACTCTCGCCCGCGGCCACTCAACCCCACAGGTCAGTGGCCGTGGAACGCCTCCTCCAGCCACCAGGCCCCGTGATCGCGTACCACCTTGGCGTCGATGAGCAGGGGCGCGGATCGTGGCCCGGCGACCCAGTCCTCGACGGCCTTCAGGTCAGTGCGCGTGCGCACGGTCACTGCTTCGAAGCCATATCCCCGGGCCACGGCGGCGATGTCCGTCGGCGGGAACTCGACCGTGTCGAGCGGGTGTCCGTCGGGCCCGAAGTGGTGCACCTCCGCTCCGTAGGCGTCGTCGTTGTACACGACGACCACCATCGGCAGCCCGAGCCGGCGCACCGTGTCGAGTTCGGCGGCGCCCATCAGCGCCCCGCCGTCCCCGAGCGCGGCCACGGGAAGCCGGTCCGGCTGTGCCAGCGCCGCACCGATCGTGGTCGCAAGGCCCAGACCGATCGACTGGAACGCCTGGGTGAAGCAGAAGCCGTCCTGGTCCGGCACCAACAGGTACATGCTCGGGTAGCCCATGAAGTTGCCCGAGTCCACGCCGATCACCCGCTCACCGGGAAGGATGTCGTCCAGGGCGATGCTCAGCGTTCGCGGGTCGATCCGCTCGCGGCTGCTCGTGTCCTCGTACGGCACATCCCGCCGGCGCACGCGCTCGGCGATGGCCGTGGCGATGTCGGCGCTCCGGTAACCCTGCCGTGGCCCGCCGCCGGTCTCGAGCAGGCGCCGCGCCGTGAGTTCCACATCTCCGGTGACGCCGAGATGCACCTCCCGGTGCGTGCCGAGCGCCGACGCGTCGTCGTCGACCTGTACGACGGTCGCCTCCGGACCGATGAGCCGGCCGTGCCGCATCGTCCACATGTTCAGCGCGCAGCCCCAGCCCACGATGACGTCCGCCGCTTGAATGAGCTCGGCTGCCAGGGGCGACGAGAAGCCTCCGGACACGTCGAGGGACCACGGGTTGCCGTGGAACAGTCCGCGGGCGACGGCCGATGTGGCCAGCAGTGCACCGTGGCGCTCGGCGAGTGCCGTGAGGGCGTCCCGGCCACCACGTGTGCGTGATCCGCGGCCGGCCACGAAGACCGGTCGTCGAGCCCGCTCGAGCACCTCCGCCAACGCCGTCACGTCGGACGCGGCCGGCTCAACGGCCCGTCGTGCAGGCGGCGGCGCCGGGATCGGCGCGCCGTCGGGCATGTCCAGAGTCTGCACCTCCAACGGGAGGTTGAGCAGCACGGTGCGCCGTTCGTGCAGGGCTCGCCGCATCGCCTCGCAGGCCTGCTCTACGGCGTCCTCCGCCGACGTCACCCGCGCCGTGGCCGCGCCCACCGCGCGGGCCAGTGCCTCCTGGTCGACGTGGAAGTTGGACGTCGGCCGGGTCACCTCGGCCGCCAGTACGAGGAGCGGGGTACGGCTCTTGGCCGCCTCGGCGACACCGGTGACGGCGTTCGTCAGGCCAGGTCCCTGATGCACGCTCAGCGCAGCCACCGTGCCGCTCATCCGCGCGTAGGCGTCGGCCATGGTCGCGGCGCCGCCCTCGTGGCGTGCGGCGACGAACCGCGAGCCCGCCGCGACCATCGCGTTGGTCAGATGGAAGTTGCCCGAACCCACCACGCCGAACACATGGCTGATCCCGGACGCGGACAACGCCCGGCCGACGGCTTCCGCGACCTTCATCGCCGCTCCACCAGCGCGAGCACCCGCGCGGGAGCCCCGGACCCCGTGACGATGGGCAGCGGTCCCGCGATGACGACGGCGCCGGTCGCCGGCAGCACCGCCAGGTTCTGCAACTGGGTCAGCCCGTACTTGTCGCTGCCCATGAGGTAGGAGTGGCACGGGAAGGCCGGGTCGAACCCGTGCGCACGGCCGGCGTCGGTGCCCACCGTCTCGACACCGAGCCCGATCACCGGCGACTCCTGCGCCACCCAACGGGCGCAGTCCGGCGAAAGACCGGGGGTGTGCGGGCCGTTCTCGTCCGCGTTGAGGAACGTCTCCTGCGAGTGCGAGCGGACGTCCCAGCCTGTGCGCAGGAGCAGCCAGCCGCCCTCCGGCAGCGGCCCGTTCACGGCTTCCCACGCCTTCACGTGCTCGACCTCGACGAGGAAGTCCGGATCGTGCTTCGCCTCGGCGCTGAAGTCCAGCACGACCGCCGGTGCGATCAGCCGACGCGACGGCACCGAGGCCACGTCGGCGAGGTCCTTCCCGGTGACCCAGTGGTTGGGAGCGTCGAAGTGGGTGCCGGTGTGCTCACCACTGCGGAAGTTGTTCCAGTACCAGGCCGGCCCCCGGTCGTCGTACCTGCTGATCTCCTCCAGTGCGAAGGTGGCGGTCTGGCCGAACTCGGGCGGCAGCTGGATCACCGGTGTCGACGACGACAACGGCGACGTGAGGTCGACGACTTCTATCGACCCGCTGCGCAACCCGGACACCAGTGCGGTGAGAACGGACGGCTCGGACATGGATGCCTCCCGGGAGGGTGCTGGGACTGACAGCACTGACAGCATCGCAGTCCGATACGGCGGCCGCTCCGGGTCGCGCAGCTTGGCCTCTCGTCCGCTAGCCCGCGGAGGCAGGTGTGGGTGCCGGGGCGGTCGGGGCGGTGACCGGGGAGTGGTTGAGGTCGTAGGCGCTCTCGGCGTGCAGGTGGGTGTCGACGCCTTCCTGTTCGACCTCGGGGCGGACCCGCAGGCCCATCGTCTTGTCCAGGGCCTGGGCGATGAGCCAGGTCACGCCGAAGGAGTACAGCATGACGGCGAAGGCACCGACGGCCTGCTTGCCGAGGAGACCGAGACCGCCGCCGTAGAGGAGGCCGTCGACGCCGTTGGGGGCGTCCGCCGTGGCGAGGATGCCGACCAGCAGCGTTCCGGTGAGGCCGCCGACGAGGTGGATGCCGACCACGTCCAGGGAGTCGTCGTAGCCGAACTTGTACTTCAGGCCGACGGCGAGGGCGCAGACCGCGCCGCCGATGGCGCCGAGGGCGAGGGCGCCGACCGGGGAGACCGCGCCGCAGGACGGGGTGATGGCGACCAGACCGGCGATGGCTCCGGACGCGGCGCCGAGGCTCGTGGGGTGACCGTCGCGGAGCTTCTCGACGAGGAGCCAGCCGAGCATCGCGGAGCACGTCGCTGTGAAGGTGTTGAGGACGACGACGGACGCGGCGTTGGAGGAGGTGAGCGCGGAGCCGCCGTTGAAGCCGAACCAGCCGAACCACAGCAGGCCCGCGCCGAGCATCACCAAGGGCAGGTTGTGGGGCCGTTCCCCGTTCTTCGCGTTCTTCTGCCAGCCGATGCGTCTGCCCAGGACGATGATCATCGCCAGGGCTGCCGCACCGGAGTTGATGTGGACGGCGGTGCCGCCCGCGAAGTCGATGGCGCCGAGCTTGTTGACGATCCAGCCGCCGACGACGTCCTCGCCGTCGAAGGCGAACACCCAGTGGGCGACCGGCAGATACACCAGCGTCACCCAGATTCCGGTGAAGGCCAGCCACGCCCCGAACTTGATGCGGTCCGAGATCGCACCGCAGATCAGGGCGGCGGTGAGCGCCGCGAAGAGGGCCTGGAAGGCGGCGAAGACGGAAAGCGGGATGGTGGCCTTCGGGTCGTCCTTGATGACGTCGCTCAGGCCGAAGTACTCGGTGACGTCACCCAGTACTCCGGCGCCGCCGAGTGAGTCGCCGAACGAGGCCGAGTAGCCGTAGACGACCCAGATGCAGCCGACCAGGGCGACGGCTCCGAAGGTCATCATGATCATGTTCAGGACGCTCTTGGCGGCGACCATGCCGCCGTAGAAGAGGGCGAGCCCCGGCACCATCAGGCAGACGAGTGCCGTGCTCGCGAGCATCCAGGCGGTACTTCCGGTATCCATGCGCACGCTCCGCGAAGTGGTCCAGCAGAAGGAAACGACGTTTCACCGCAGTAGACCGGAGGGGCGTTACGCGCCTGCTCCACGGCGAATTAAGGGCGGGTTTCAGTGCTGCGGGCTGTCTCCGAAGGCCGTAACCGTCAGGAATCGGATGGGCAACTCGACCAGCTTCTCTGGACCGTGCGGAGCCTCGCCGTCGAACTGCAGGGCGTCACCGGGGCGAAGGGTGTAGCTGGACTTGCCGTGGCCGTACACCATGACGCCCTCCAGCATGTAGAGGAGTTCGGTACCGGCGTGCTGGAAGAGCGGGAAGACCTCGCTGGACTCGGTCAGGGTGACCAGCAGCGCGTCCATCCGCTTGTGGGCGCCGCGCAGCGAGCCGAGCTGCGCGTACTCGTGGCCGACGCGCGTGCCGCGCCGGACGATGCGGGCGCCGTGCCCGGCGGGGACGAAGACCGCCTCACGCTCGTCGTCCATACCGCGGAACAGGGCGGTGACCGGGACCCCGAGGCCGCGCGCGAGGCGCGAGAGGGTGGTGAGGCTGCACGCCGTCTGAGCGTTCTCGATCTTGGAGAGCATGGCCTTGGAGATACCGACCCGCTGCGCCATCTCGCCGACGGAGACCCCGGCCGCCTGCCGGTACTCGCGGGCCCTGACCGCGATGATGCGCTCCAGCGCCTTGTCGTCGAGGTCGTCGGCGGCCTGGTCCTCGTCGTCGTGGTCGTCGTGGTGGTCGTGCTCGGTCACCGGCGCATCCTAGCCCGCCCGGTCCAGGCGGAAGCGGGGGTGAGGCTCGGCACGGCCCATGGCCAGGTCGGCGGCCATCGCCCCGATCAGCGGGGCGAACTTGGCGCCGTGCCCGGAGCACGGGGACACGATCACGAGGGGGCCGTGACGGTCGAGGACGAAGTCATCGTCGGGGGTCGTCGTGTAGAGACAGGTGGCTTCGGCGACCGGGTCCGGGTGGAGTCCCGGGAGTCGATCGCGCACGAATGCGCTGATTCTCGTACGCGACGAGGGGTCGACGGCTCCGCTCCGGGTGCGGGCCGTGCTCGGAGTGCCGCGGTCGTGCTCGGCGACCTTGACGGCGGGCAGCGGGCCACCGTCACTGCCGGACGGCAGGCCGAAGACCTGCATGTCCGCGTCCTTGGAGACCAGGACCGGCCACGCGACGGACGGGTCCCGCTGCCGGAAGTGGAAGACCTGCTGCTGGGTCACGCTCAACGGCGGAAGGGGGACGGGCAGTTCGAGACCGGGCAGCCAGGGACCGGCCGCGATCACCACCGTGTCCGCGACGACCTCACGCCCGTCGTCGGTGCGCAGCAGCGCCTTGCCGTCGCCGAGGACGTCGATTCCCTCGACGCGTACGCCGATGACGGCATCCGCGCCGTGTTCGATCGCCCTCCGCACACAGGCCACGACCGCCTGGTCGGCGTCGATCACGCCCCCGTCCGGGTGGTACAGCACCGGACCCGGGAAGCGGATGTACGGCCAGCGCTCGGCGGCGGCCTCCGCGCCGAGGAGTTCGCATGGCACCCCGGCCGCGCCCAGCACGGCCGCCAGCCCCTCCGGGTCCCGCCCCTCCCCCAGGTCGAGGCCACCGGCCGTGCGCAGCAAGGGAGTTGACGCATCGTCCTCCAGTTCCTGCCACTGGTCGTGCGCCTGCCCGGTCAGTCGTACGTAGAGGGGGTCGGCGTACGCCCGGCGGAAGATCCGTGAGCTGCCGTGCGAACTGCCGTGCCGGTGGGCGATGTCGTACGCCTCGATCAGCGTGACCTCGTGGCCCCGCCGGGCGAGTTGCCAGGCGGTGGCCGCGCCCATGAGGCCGGCGCCGACGACGGCGATCACAGGCCCGCTCCCGGACCCGCTCCGGGGATCCAGTGGGTGCCGGCCAGCGGAACGCGGGCCATGGCGGCCGACTCGATGGTGAGGGCGACCAGGTCCTCGGGTTCGAGGTGGTGGAGGTGGGCCTTGCCGCAGGCGCGGGCGAGGGTCTGGGCCTCCATGGTCATCACCCGGAGGAAGTTGGCAAGGCGGCGGCCGCCCTCCGCCGGGTCGAGGCGGGCGGACAGCGCCTCGTCCTGGGTGGAGATGCCGGCCGGGTCGCGGCCGTCCTGGTAGTCGTCGAAGTACCCGGCGGCGGAGCCGAGTTCGCGGTACTCGGTGTCGTACTTGGGGTGGTTGTCGCCGAGTGCGATCAGCGCGGCCGTGCCGATGGCGACCGCGTCCGCGCCGAGGGCGAGCGCCTTGGCCATGTCGGCGCCCGACCGGATGCCGCCGGAGACGATCAGCTGCACCTCGCGGTGGACGCCCAACTCCTGGAGCGCCTGCACCGCTTGGGGCAGCGCGGCCAGGGTGGGGATGCCGACGTGCTCGATGAACACGTCCTGCGTGGCCGCCGTGCCGCCCTGCATACCGTCGACGACCACGACGTCGGCGCCCGCGTGGACGGCGAGTTTGACGTCGTAGTACGTGCGGGTGGCGCCGACCTTCACATAGACCGGCTTCTCCCAGTCGGTGATCTCACGCAGTTCGAGGATCTTGATGGCGAGGTCGTCGGGGCCGGTCCAGTCGGGGTGGCGGCAGGCGCTGCGCTGGTCGATGCCGACGGGCAGGGTGCGCATCCCGGCGACCCGCTCGGTGACCTTCTGGCCGAGCAGCATGCCTCCGCCGCCGGGTTTGGCGCCCTGGCCGAGGACGACCTCGATGGCGTCGGCGGCGCGCAGGTCGTCCGGGTTCATGCCGTAGCGGGACGGCAGGTACTGGTAGACGAGGTGCTTGGAGTGGCCGCGTTCCTCGGGGGTCATGCCGCCGTCGCCCGTGGTCGTCGACGTACCGGCCTCGGAGGCTCCCCGGCCGAGGGCCTCTTTGGCCTGGGCGGACAGCGCGCCGAAGCTCATGCCCGCGATGGTGACGGGGGTGGCCAGGTGCAGCGGGTGCTTGGCATGGCGGGTGCCCAGCACCACGTCCGTGTCACAGCGCTCGCGGTAACCCTCCAGCGGATAGCGGGACATGGAGGCGCCGAGCAGCAACAGGTCGTCGAAGTGCGGGAGTTCGCGCTTGGCGCCCCAGCCGCGGATGTCGTAGATGCCGGTCTCGGCGGCGCGCTGGATGGCGTGGATGGTGGCACGGTCGAAGGTCGCCGACTCGCGCAGGCCGTGGGATGCGTGATCCATGTCTGCTGACTCCCTCAGTACGACGCCGAGTTGTCGGCCTTGAAGTGGTACAGCTCCCGGGAGGAGCCGTAGCGGCGGAAGCCGGCCGGGTCCTCGTCCCGCTCGGCCGCCTTCAGCAACTCGGCGAGTTCGGCGAGGTGTTCGTCCCGCATCTCCTTCTCCACACAGTCGGCGCCGAGGGACCGGACCGTGCCGCGGACGTAGATGCGGGCTTCGTACAGCGAGTCCCCGAGCGCGTCGCCCGCGTCGCCGCACACCACCAGGCGTCCGGCCTGGCCCATGAAGGCGCTCATATGGCCGACGTCGCCGCCGACGACGATGTCCACGCCTTTCATGGAGATCCCGCAGCGGGCGGCCGCGTCGCCGTCGACGACCAGCAGGCCGCCGTGGGCGGTGGCGCCCGCGGACTGGGAGGCGTTGCCGCGTACCCGGACGGTGCCCGACATCATGTTCTCGGCGACTCCGGTGCCCGCGTTGCCGTGGACCGTGACGGTGGCGCGCTGGTTCATGCCGGCGCAGTAGTAGCCGACGTGGCCCTCGACATCGACGGTCAGGTTCTCCCGGATGCCACAGGCCACGGCGTGCGCGCCGCGCGGGTTGAGGACTCGCCAGGAGGTCGAGTCGGGCTTGTGGAGGGACTGGTTGAGGTCCCGTACCGGGGTCTGCGCCAGGTCGATCACCGTTGCCATACGTACACCTCCTCCGGCTCGGGTTCGAAGATGCGGGCCTGCTCGATGCCCGGCAGGACGTCCAGCGCGCGGTACTCGGAGGCCATCGCCACCCATTCGGGCGTTTCCGCGACCAGGGCGGGCTTGCAGGCGATGGCGTCGCGCACGACCGCGAAGGAGTCGGCGGTGGAGACGAGCAGTGTGTAGAAGCCGTCGAAGCGTTCGCACAGGAGCCGCAGCGCCTTCTCCAGGTCGGCGCCTTCGGCGAGTCGGTGCGCGACGAAGCGGGCGCCGACTTCGGAGTCGTTCTCGCTGTCGAAGGTGACACCCTGGGCGCGCAGTTCCCTGCGGATGGTGGCGTGGTTGGCGAACGACCCGTTGTGGACCAGGCACTGGGCGGGGCCGACCGAGAAGGGGTGAGCGCCCTCGGGCGTGACGGCCGACTCGGTGGCCATGCGGGTGTGGCCGACGCCCTGCCATCCGGTCACCCCGGCAAGGCCGAAGGACTCGGCCAACTCCACCGGGTTTCCGGTGCCTTTGAGTACGGCCATGTCCTGGCCGGAGCCGATGACCGTGGCGTACGGCAGCGCTGCCGTCACGGCGGCGAGCAGCTCGGCGACCGTCAGGTCCGCGTGCAGCACCGTGGTGGCGTCGGCGGTGATGGCCACGGCATCCGGCAGCGCGGCCTCCGCGTCGGCCTTCGGGACGCCCAGCAGCGAGACGACGGCACGGCCCGGCGGGGACAGGCGCGGGTCGCCGTAGACCGCGACGCCTGCCGAGTCCGGGCCGCGTTCGACGACCTGGCCCAGCATCGCGGCCAGCAGTTCCCCGAGCCGTGGTTCAAGGGAGGGCTCGCGCAGATGGAGCCCGACGATTCCGCACATGCGGCTCTCCTTGTACGGGTTGTACGAGGTGTACGAGGTACGAGTACGAGAAGGTCAGGATCAGATCAGAAAGCGGTGAGGTACCGGTCCAGCTCCCAGGCACCCACCGTGGAGTGCCAGTCGAAGAACTCCTCGCGCTTGAGGTCCGCGAAGTACTGGCTCACCCCCAGTCCGGCCGCATCCAGGGCCCCGCTGATCACGTCGTCCGCCTGGAGCGCCTCGACGGCGTGCAGCAGGGTGGGCGGCAGCTCGGGCCCCTTGCCGCCGGCGCCAGGCTCGCCAGGGTCGAGGCCGCGCCCGATGCCGTCGAGCCCGGCGGCCAGGGCGGCGGCCGCGGCGAGGTAGGGGTTGGCGGCGCCGTCGCCGCCGCGCAGCTCGATGCGGTTGCCGTCGGGGACGCGCACGAAGTGCGTGCGGTCGTTGCCGCCGTACCCCGCCACGCGCGGCGACCAGGTGGCGCCCGATCGGGTGGAGACGGCGCCGGTCCGCTTGTAGGAGTTGACGGTCGGCGCGATCACCGCCTGGAGCGCGCGGGCGTGCTCGACGATCCCGGCGACGAAGGAGTAGGCGAGCGGGGAGAGGCCGAGCCCTCGCGCGTCCGTCGCGTCGGGGAAGGCGGCCTCACTCCCCCGCCACAACGACATGTGCATGTGCATGCCGGTGCCGGTCCGGTCGGTGAACGGTTTCGGCATGAACGTGGCGGTCATGCCGCGCTGTTCGGCCAGTACGGACACGAGGTACCGCATCGTGATGACCCGGTCGGCGGTAGTGAGGGCGTCGGCGTACTTGAAGTTCTGCTCGAACTGGCCGTTGCCGTCCTCGTGGTCGTTGGCGTAGTTGCCCCAGCCGAGGCTGTTCATGGCGCTGGAGACGGCCGTCAGGTGGTCGTACATGCGGGTCAGTCCGCGGGCGTCGTAACAGGGTTGAGCGGCGGTGTCCTTGCCGTCGGCGACACTGAGCACCCCGTGCTCGTCCCGGTTGACCAGGAAGTACTCCACCTCGGCGCCGACGGCCAGGGTCAGCCCCTGGGCCGCGGCCCGCTCCAGCTGCGTACGGAGGATGACGCGCGGTGCGTACGGCCACGGCTTGCCCTCCACGTACGGGTCGCAGTGCACAAGGGCGAGGCCCGGCTTCACGAAGGGGACCGGGGTGTACGAGGAGGCGTCGGGCCGTGCGATGACGTCGGGGTCGCTGGGCTGCTGGCCGAGCGCGCCTGCCGCGTATCCGGCGAAGCCGACGCCCTCGTCGCGCAGTTCCTCCACGGCCTGGGCCGGGACGAGCTTGGCGCAGGGCTTGCCGGTGAGGTCGACGAAGACGGCGAGCACGAACTCGATGCCGTCGGCACGGACCAGTTCGGCGAGATCGGATGTGTCCGCTTCCGTGTCGGTCGCCATGGAGGTCTCCCTGCTCACGATGAGATGTCCACCATCAGGTCCACATGTTCACTGCGATGAACCTTTGTTGCCTGCGAGTAGACAGCTTTGAGGTTACGACGGGATTTCCGCGACGGAAGGTCCTCGTAAGCCGAGGAACGGGCAGGGCCGGTATGGCTGATCCGCCGCACGGGCCGGGCGGGCGTCGGCTCCCGGAGCGGGGGTCTGCCACGATGGGCGCCATGCGCACCGTCGGCATCGACCTGTCCGCGAGCCTCGACAACACCGCGGTCGCGGTGGTGGTCTGGCACACCGATCACGCCATGATCGAGGCCCCGCTGACGCGATGCACGGACCCCGAGCTGCTCGCGGTGCTCACAGGCCTCGGACCCGACGACCGGGCAGCCGTCGATTCGCCCTTCGGCTGGCCCATCGAGTTCGTCCGGGCCGTCAGCGCTCACGCCGCGGGCCAACCGTGGCCGGGACGCGGTCAGGACAGTACTATGCACCGGCTCTCGACCCTCCGCTTTCGCCGCACCGACCAGGTCATCTGGGAGGCGGTCAAACCCGGCCCTCCTCCGCTGGCAGCGCCCTTCGACAGGATCGGCGCCATGGTCGCCCGCTGGGCTCACCTGGCGGACGAACTGGCCGGCCGGGGACATGCGGTGGACCGGGCCGGCACCGGACGGATCGCCGAGGTGTATCCACGGGCCACTCGGCTTCGTTGGGGCCTGGGCAAAGAGAGGTCGATGGGTGAGTTGCAGCGCCTCGCACCATGGCTGCGCTGCGAACCGGGCGTCCGGGCGCTCTACGACGCGAACGAGCATGCCTTCGACGCGCTGATCTGCGCCCTGACCGCGCGGGCGGTGGCCCAGGGGCTGACGCACCGCCCGACCGGCGAGGACCTTGACGTGGCGCGCGTAGAGGGGTGGATCCACCTGCCGGTCGTCGGCAGTATGCCGCGTCTCCTCGCGAGGCCCAGCAGCATGCCGACGGCAAGCTCGGCGCGCAGGCCCGCGTCGGAACCATGAGGTCAGCCCGCCCCGCGAGCGCCCGCCCGCCCGCGACCACCCACGTTCCGTGCGGCAGGATGAACCCATGAGCATCGTCAAGATCAACGTCCTCACCGTGCCGGCCGAGCAGCGCGAGACGCTGGAGAAGCGCTTCGCCTCGCGAGCTGGAATCGTCGAGAGTGCCGACGGCTTCGAGTGGTTCGAACTCCTCCGCCCCGTCGAAGGCACGGACAACTACCTCGTCTACACCCGGTGGCGCGACGAGGAGTCGTTCCAGGCGTGGATGGAGGGCCCGATGAAGGCGGCGCACCAGGGCGGGAGCGGCCGGCCCGGACCGGCCGCCGCCGGGGCGACGGTGTGGACTTTCGAGGTCCTCGAACAGGCGGCACCCAAGTCCGGCTGACCCGCTCTTCGCTGTCGGTCACATGGTCATTGGTGCTGCGAACTGACGCCTGGGAACTGGTGCCTGGGAACTGGTGTCTGGGGGCGAATACCGCTCCCAGGCATCAGTCCTCAGGTCACAGACCGTCGCGCACCATGGCGGCGACGATCTGGACGTGGCGATCGGCCGCCGTGTTCGAGAACTCGTTTTCGTAGTTCAGGCCGTAGGGCCAGAAGTGTCCCCCACCGGTGGACAGCGTGGCGCCCGAACCATCGAACTGTCTGACGAGTGCCGTGGCCTGCGCGCCACGCCACGTACCGCCACCGCCGAGGGAGGACCAGCCCGAACTCGTACCCACACCGATGGTGTGCGCGATCTCGTGCAGAGCGGTCCTCTCGGTCATGTAGCCGCGATTGCCGAAGCGAATGGTCCCGTTGATGTTGCCGTCAGCGGTGGGCACGCCGGGGTCGTAGCGGACGGTGATGCTCTTACCGAGGTCGCTGAGGTTGTTGTACCGGGCCACCGCAGCGTTCATCGCCTTGGTGATCAAGTCATAGGCCGCCAGCTGGTCCTGGGTCGGGTTGCTCGCCCGTTCGAGGCTCCAGGTGATGCTGGCCGCCGCCACCCGTTCCTGCGATGCCGGTACGGGCTGCTGCGGGGCGGCTTGCGCCACGCCGGGCCCGGCCAGCAGGGCAGCTGCCAGCAGGGCCACGGCCACCTTGTTGCGTCTGGGTATGGTCGTCCGCCCGGTGGGCACCGGGGTCCGTCGTCGGCTCATTGAGGGGTCCTCCTGTGGGGTTGACCGGTAGGCAGGTGGGGGCATGACGGCGGATCAGTTCGCCCGTCGAACATGCGGAGCGAATCGATGGCGGCCAGGCGGTGAGCCGTGTCCCGGTGCGGGACAAGGGGAAAGCGCTTTCTAAGATTTCCGGGATGCTAACCGGATGTTTTGAGCATGTCAACGCTGCTGGGTATCACCGCGCCGCGATGGCCCGATATCGAGGCAGCCTATGGCTGCGCACTGTCTTGACGTGTTCATTTTCGTCATCAAGCATGCCCTGGACCCGATCTTTTCTGATCGATCCTGTTCGCCTCTGTTGTGAAGGGAGTGCCGTGTCCAACCGACATCGCATCGTCCGGGCGTTGGCGCCAACAGTGCCCCTGGTGCTCAGTGCGGGTCTCATCGCCGCACCCGCAGCCACCGCGGACTCACCGCCGCAGAGCGCGGTCACGGTCCGGATCGACCCCTCCTACCAGCAGCAGCAGTTCGAGGGTTGGGGGACGAGCCTCGTCTGGTTCGCCAACGCAACGGGCGGCTACCCGGAGCCCATCCGAAGACGGCTCGTCGACATGCTGTTCGGCGAAGACGGTCTCCGCCTCAACATCGCGCGCTACAACATCGGCGGCGGCAACGCCCCAGATGTCCGCAAGGACTACATGAAGGCCGGCGCGACCATGGAGGGCTTCTGGAAGGCCCCCGAGGGAACCACCCGGCAGGACATGGAGTGGTGGAACCCGAACAACCCGGACCATTGGAACTGGGGCGCCGACGCCAACCAACGCTGGTGGGTCGACCAGGTCAAGAAGAAGGTCACCCGCTGGGAGGCGTTCAGCAACTCACCGCCCTGGTTTCAGACGGTCAGCGGTTATGTCTCCGGAGGCTTCGACCCCAGCACGGATCAGATCCGCGCGGACCGCGTCGACGACTTCGCCGCCTACCTGGTGCGCGTGAGCGAACGCCTGGAGAAGGCACACGGCATCAGGTTCGACACCATCGCCCCGCTCAACGAACCCAACACGCCCTACTGGGGCACCCAGCTCGGACCGGACGGCCAGCCCACGGGCGGGCGCCAGGAAGGCGCGCACGCCGGGCCGGAACTCCAGCAGAAGGTGGTCCTCGCGCTCAAGGACGCTCTCGGCAAGGCGAAGACCGGCGCCGAGATCTCCGCGATGGACGAGACCAACCCCGGCATCTTCACCCAGAACTGGAACGCCTACGGCGGCCCCGCGCGAGCCGCCGTCCCCCAGCTCAATGTGCACACCTACGGCACGGGCATGCGCACCAGCCCACGCGACATCGCCAAGGGCGCTGACAAGAAGCTGTGGATGAGTGAGGTCGAGGGCAACTGGGGCACGGGCACCGACTTCACCAGCATGGAGCCCGGGCTCGGGATCGCCACCCGGATGGTCGACGACATGCGCGAACTGGAGCCTTCGGCCTGGGTGTTCTGGCAGCCCGTCGAGGACTCGATCCCCCAGGCCGCGGCCGGCAAGAACTGGGGCAGCATCCACATCCCGTTCAACTGCACGGCCGAGGACACCCTTGAAAGCTGCCCGATCCGGGCCAACTCGAAGTTCCACACCATCCGGAACTTCACCCACCACATCCGCCCCGGCGATCGCTTCGTGAAGGTCGACGATCCCTCCAGCGTCGCCGCGGTGAAGAAGTCCGGCCGCGGGGCGAACGTCGTGCACGTGAACAGCGGCACGTCCGCGCGTTCCGTGACCCTTGATCTCTCGCGCTTCGGCAAGGTCGGCAAGCGGGCCACCGTCACTCCTGTGGTGACGAGCACCGACGGCGCCCTGGTACGGGGCGCACCGGTTCGGGTGACCGACCGGTCGGCCACGCTCGACGTCCCCGCGAAGTCCGTCACGACCTTCCTGATCGAAGGCGTCAGCGGCGTGGCGAAGGATGCCGCTCTCGTTCAGCCCGGTCATGTCTACCGGCTGCAGGGTGCGCAGAGCGGCAAGTCGTTGACTCCGTCGGAGGACGGCAGCGGCGTCGTCATCCGCACGACCGACACCGGCAGCGCGGAGCAGCTCTGGTCCGTCAGGAAGCTGACCCGCGGCACCGACAACCGCGAGCGCTACACCCTCACCAACGCCGCCACCGGAAAGCGGCTCGCGGTGCGCGACAACCAAGCCGTCCTCGAGGAGGCGGAGAGCGGCCGGGTCGATGACACGGCGCAGTGGATCATGTCGACGACCGGCGACGGCACATGGACGTTCGTCAACGCCGCCACCGGTCGCCTCGTCGACGTCACCGGGCAGTCCTCCGCGGACGGCGCCAAGGTGTCCACGTACACCCCGACCTCGGGCGCGAACCAGCGCTGGGCCGTGGTCGACGACACGGCCTCGGAGGCCGCCGCGGCATCGATCGAGGTGGCCGGAGTGCCTGTCGCACCGTTCGCCCCCTAGACGACCGACTGCCGGGTCGTCACCGACGACCCGGCCCGGAGCGCGGTCACGGCGGCGGACGTGACCCGTACGCAACCGCCGCGTCCGCCGGGATCTGGGACTGCTGCGGCCCGGTGACGAGATCGCCGCCGGCTTGCGGACCCTGACCACCCGGCGGCTGAGCCGTCGCGGGGCTCCGGGCGGCCAAGTCCCGTAAGCCATCCGGCGGCTGACCCATAACGACGGGGCACTCGCGTACGCTCCCCGTTCATGCCAGAACACAAGTCGTACGCACATCCGGTGCCGGATCCTCAGAACCAGCTGTGGGGCGCCTTCGTCGCCTCGATCTCCGTCTTCCTCATCAACTGGTTCATGAGCTGGGCCAAGGCGTATGTGATCAACGACGACTTACCCAACTTCTGCGGCGATGTGCGCAGAAGTCTGTTCCCGCCGGAGGTGGCGTGCATGGCCGAGAACGGCACGATCACCGGCGGGAATGCCTGGTGGGTCGAGCCTCTGTTCTTCGCCTCGGGCGCGCTGTCCCTGGTGTTTGCGGTCTTGGCCCTCAGGAGGGCCGCGGTCAGCCAGAAGGCGTGAGAAGGCCTCCCGGGACGCTCGCAACAGCTTTCAGTGGTGACCAACTCTCCATGGCCACAAGACCGGCACCGCTCGAAACTTTCGTGAAATTCGCCGACTCTTTCCAGAGCGCACCGAATGGCGCATAGTGATGGCGCTGTCCTACGAGGTCGGCCGCTGGAACGGTTCATGCAACGTGATGCTCCGGGGCGACGGCCCCACGAAGGGACAACATGACGCAGAAGAAGGCCCTGGTGGTCCGAGGCGGATGGGAGGGACACCAGCCGGTCAAGGCCACGGAGCTGTTCCTGCCCTTCCTCCAGAGCAACGGATACGACATCCGGATCGAGGAGTCGACCGACGTCTACGCCGACGCCGCCGAGATGGCGGGCACCGACCTCGTCGTGCAGTGCATCACGATGTCGGAGATCTCCCCCGGGCAGCTGTCGGGACTGAGCGCGGCTGTCGTGGCCGGCACCGGCTTCACCGGCTGGCACGGCGGCATCGCCGACTCCTTCCGCGCCTCCTCCGACTATCTCCACCTGGTGGGAGGCCAGTTCGCGACCCACCCCGGCAAGGAGCCGTGTGAGCGCCAGGGCGACGCGGAGGACAACTACCTGCCGCACGTCGTCAACATCACCGAACTGGGCCGCGAGCACCCCGTCACCGCGGGCATCGAGGACTTCGAGCTGTACACCGAGCAGTACTGGGTGCTCCACGACGACCTGATCGACGTCCTGGCCACCACCACTCATCCCGCCAGGCCGTGGCAACCCTGGCACCGGCCGGTCCGCTCGCCGGCGGTCTGGACCCGCCGGTGGGGTGCCGGGCGCGTCGTGGTGACGACACCGGGCCACAGCGTCGACGTCCTGGAGAACCCGAACGTCCGCACCGTCATCGAGAGGGGCATGCTGTGGGCGACGCGCACCGCATCGGAGTCGTAGGTCTCGGGGTGATCTCCCGCGCGTACCTGGACACGCTCGTCGGCCATCCCGCCGTGCGCGTCACCGCGGTCGCCGACCTCGACGCCTCCAGGTCGGCCGTGGCCGCCGCCGGTCTGCCCGGCGTCGAGGCGTTGACCGTCGAGGAATTGCTGAGCAGCCCGGACGTGGACACGGTGCTGAACCTCACCGTCCCCGGGGCGCACGCCGAGATCGCCCTCGGCGCCATCGGCCACGGAAAGAATGTCTACGGAGAGAAGCCGCTGGCCGCCACCCTCTCCGACGCCCGCACCGTCATGGCGGCCGCCGCGCAGGCGGCGGTCGCGGTGGGGTGCGCACCGGACACCGTCCTGGGCACCGGAATTCAGACGGCGCGCGCGGCTGTCGAGGCGGGGAGCATCGGGCGCCCCCTGTTCGCCTCGGCCGTCATGGTCACCCCGGGACACGAACGCTGGCATCCTCACCCCGACTTCTACTACACCGCCGGGGGCGGCCCGCTGCTGGACATGGGGCCGTACTACCTCGCGTCCCTGGTGCATCTGCTGGGTCCGGTCCGTACCGTGACCGGGGTGTCCAGCAGGCTGCGCGCCGAGCGCGTCATCGGTTCCGGTCCGCGCGCGGGCGAGCGGATACCGGTCGAGGTGGACAGCCATGTCTCCGGTGTGCTCGAGCACGTGGGCGGGACCCTGACGACGATCACGACGAGCTTCGACGGTGTGGCCACCACAGCCGCGCCGATCGAGGTCCACGGTGAGGCGGGGACCCTCGCGGTCCCGGATCCGAACGGCTTCGACGGCGAGGTGCGGCTCTTCGAACTCGGCGCCGCACAATGGCGCACGCTACCGCCGTCGGCGGGATACGCCGACGGCGCACGGGGTGTCGGTCTGCTCGACTTCATCGCCGCCGACGGGCAGCGGGCGCCTCGCGCGAACGGTGATCTCGCCCTGCACGTGCTGGAGACGATGACCGCCCTCCTCCGCTCGTCGGCCGAGGGGCGACGCATCGAGCTGACCACGTCGGCAGAGCCGCCGGTTCCCGTTCCGCTGACGACTGCCGAGGAGTGGAGGGGACAGGCCGCCCGCGGACCCGCACTGCAGTGAAACCGACAACCGACGGGCGCCATCGGCGGGCGACGGCAGGGGCCGTAAGTGTCAGTCCACGTCCCACGTGTGCGCGGGCGCGTTCAGGTGCATGTAGTCCATGTACGTCGCGGTCATCTGCCGCAGCGCCTCCCACCGGTCGGAGGTGTCGGCCTTCTCCAGGCGGTGGACCGTCTCCGCCTGCCACAGGGCGCCGTTGCGGGCGGTGACGCAGCGCTGCTCGACGATCCCCAGCAGGGGTTCGCGCCACTCCGCGTCCATGCCGGTCAGCTCGAGGCCCCGGTGGGCCAGGGGCAGCAGGCGCCGCAACACCAGTTCCGTGACGGGCACTTCGCCAACGCCGGGCCAGTAGAGGCGGGCGTCGATGCCGTCGCGGGCCGCGGTGTGCAGATTCTCCTCGGCGACCGCGAACGACATCCGCGTCCACACCGGCCGGTCCTCGTCGACCAGGGCCCGGGTCAGGCCGTAGTAGAAGGCGCCGTTGGCGATGATGTCGGCCACGGTGGGGCCGGCGGGCAGGACCCGGTTCTCGATGCGCAGATGTGGCCGGCCGTCGGTGACGGCGTAGACGGGGCGGTTCCACCGGTAGATCGTGCCGTTGTGCAGCGTCAGTTCCCCCAGTTGCGGAACGCCGCCGCGGTCGAGGGCTTCCTGCGGGTCCTCGTCGTCGCACAGCGGCAGCAGCGCCGGGTAGTACCGCACGTTCTCCTCGAAGAGGTCGAAGACGCTGGTGATCCACCGTTCTCCGAACCACACCCGGGGTCGTACCCCTTGGGCCTTGATCTCCTCGGGGCGGGTGTCGGTGGCCTGCTCGAACAGGGGGATGCGGGTCTCGCGCCACAGTTCCCTGCCGAAGAGGAAGGGCGAGTTCGCCGCCAGGGCAATCTGCACGCCCGCGATGGCCTGGGCCGCGTTCCAGTAGTCCGCGAACTGCTTCGGGGCGACCTGCAGATGGAACTGCGTGCTGGTGCACGCGGCCTCGGGGGTGATGGTGTCGGCGTACGTCGACAGACGCTCGACGCCGTCCACCCTGATCCGCAGATCCTCACCCCGCGCCGCGAAGATCTGCTCGTTGAGCAGCCGGTACCGCGGATCACCGGACAGGGCGGCCTCGCCCATGTCCGCCTCCCTCAGGGTCGGCAGAATACCGATCATGATCAGGTGCGCGCCCACGGCCGAGGCGCGTTCCTCGGCGTGGTTGAGCGCGTCGCGGATCGTCTCCTCCCAGGCGCCGGGACCACCGGCCGTCAGCTGCCGGGGCGGGATGTTGATCTCCAGGTTGAAGCGGCCCAGCTCGCTCGACCAGGCGGGCTCGGCGATCGCCTGGAGAACCTCGGAGTTCCGCATCGCCGGCAGCCCGTCGCCGTCCACCAGGTTGAGCTCGATCTCCAGCCCGACCTGGGGGCGCTCGCTCTCGAAACTCGACTCGCGCAACATCTGCGCCAGCACATCGAGGCAGGTGTGCATCTTGTCCCGGTACCGACGGCGGTCCTCCCGCGTGAACACCAGGGCCGGCACGTCACGTCCCATCGGCCCTCCCCGAGTCTCCTCGGCGGATACCTCTCCTCCCCCCCAGCGTCCCACCTCGGACGGCATCCGGACAGGCAGCGCACAGACGCGGTCCCGCAGTGCAGTGTGAGCCGGCCTCAAAGGGACACCCGGACGCCCATGGCGGCCACGGCAGCCGTCCATCCGCCAAACCTTTGAGCACCGCTACTCCCTTGTGAGCACCACCGCGCACCCCTACGCTGACTTTGTGCCGCAAATAAACAAAACCCGATCGCACAGTGTCGTGCCGGGCAACGGCAACGACCTCACCCGACTCCGCCTCACCCTCACCATCTTCTTCGCCCTCGACGGCTTCCTCTTCGCCGGCTGGGTCGTCCGCATCCCTGCCATCAAGGAACAGACCGGCGCCTCGGCAAGCGCCCTCGGACTCGCCCTGCTCGGCGTCTCCGCCGGAGCCGTCGTCACCATGACCCTCACCGGACGCCTCTGCCGCCGCTACGGCAACCACCGGGTCACCGTCGTCTGCGGCGTCCTCCTCTCCCTCAGCGTCGCCCTGCCCCCGCTCACCCACTCCGCACCGGCGCTCGGCGCCGTCCTCCTTCTGTTCGGCAGCGCATACGGCGGGATAAACGTCGCCTTCAACAGCGCCGCCGTCGACCTGGTCGCGGCGCTGCGGCGGCCGATCATGCCCAGTTTCCACGCGGCCTTCAGCCTGGGCGGCATGGCCGGCGCGGGGATCGGCGGACTGGTCGCGGGATCCCTGTCCCCCACCCGCCATCTGCTGGGCCTCAGTCTGATCGGCCTGGCTGTGACCGCCGTCGCCGGACGCGCCCTGCTGCGATACGAGCCCCCGGTGCCGCCGGATCGTACGCGGCAAGAGGAGCACAAGCCGCGCCGTCTCGACGCCCGCACCCGCGGTCTTGTGACCGTCTTCGGACTGATCGCCCTCTGCACGGCGTACGGGGAGGGGGCCCTGGCCGACTGGGGCGCACTGCACCTGGAGCAGGACTTGAAGGCTCACCCCGGCATAGCCGCGGCAGGCTATTCGTGCTTCGCGCTCGCCATGACGATCGGCCGGCTCAGCGGGACGGCACTCCTGGAACGGCTCGGGCGCACCCGGACGGTGGTGGTCGGCGGCGCCACGGCTGCCGTCGGCATGCTGCTCGGCTCGCTCGCCCCTTCGGTGTGGGCGGCCCTGCTCGGCTTCGCGGTCACCGGACTCGGCCTCGCCAACATCTTCCCGGTCGCCGTCGAACGCGCCGGTGCACTGGCCGGCCCCAGCGGCGTCGCGACCGCGTCCACCCTCGGCTACGGCGGCATGCTCCTCGGGCCGCCCGCCATCGGGTTCATGGCGGACTGGTTCTCCCTGCCCACCGCCCTCACAAGCGTGGCCGCGCTGGCGGCGGTGGCCGCCGTCATCGGCTTCGTGACACGTCGCGCGGCCGTGGACTGACGGCCCACAAGCCAGGACAAAGCCCCAGCCGACGCCTCCGGGATTGACTCTGCCGCCACCAAAATGGCCGAAGTTCGATTGCCTTCACATGAAATTCGCCCTGCCGTACAGCGTTGTCCCGCTGGGAATTCCATGCATTTGTCCTGCGCATCGACGCATGCCGAAAACGTCTGCTCCACCCCTGCCTGCGGGGTGTTCGGCGGAGTTCGAAAGCGGTCCGTCGGCGGTCGGTACGTATCACACGGACGTCCGCGGCGGCTCACAATGCGACGACCTGTTCCCGGCGTGTGTGGGCGATGTGGAGGTCCGGCTTCCGCCCGGAACCCGTGGTTAGCATGTTTCGCACATCAAGTACCGCTGCACATAGGTGACTTGACGTCGCATGCGTGCGCGGCAAGCACACACACCCCACAAGCATCAAGGATCGCGGAATGGCACATCCCGACGCGTCCCGCCCGCGTCAGAGGTCGGCATGGCGGCTTCTGCCGATCGCCAGTCTGGTGGTGACCGCGGCCGTCGGCACGCCTCTCGCGTTCGCCGCACCGGATGCCGCACGCGGCTGGGTCGCGGGCACCGTCGTGGGGGCAGGCGGCTGCCTCGTCCTGCTCGCCTCGGCGGCCACGCGACTGCACCGCAGGCTCACCGCTCAGGCGGACAGGTCCCTGGCGGAGTCGGCGCAGCGCCGCTCGGAGGCCGCGTATCTGGCCGGCACGGTGGTGCCGGAGCTGACCGCGGCGTTGAAGGACCCGGCGAAGGATGCCACGCCCGCAGCGACGGGACACATGCGAGCGTCGACGGGACCGGTCGGCGCATGGCGTCCGACGGAGCCTCAACTCGCGGCCGTGCAGCGCGCCGTGGAGGAGGCCCTCGGCGCGGCGCAGCAGCGTGCGGCCACGGCGGACAGCGAGCGCGAGCAGGCGATGCAAGCCCTCGCGAGCATCACCGACGATCTGGTGAAGGCGAGGTCGGAGACCCTGCCCACGGCGGTGCGGAGACTGGGCGAGGGGGCCTCGCTGGACACGGTCCGCGCCGAGTTGCGGCTGTCCGAGTACTCCCACCCGGTCGTGCGCGACCTGGTGGAGACCGGCCTACGCGAACTCGCGGTCAGCGAGCGGCGTTCCGCGGCTGCCCAGGCCGCCAGCGCGAAGGCCCTGAGCCGGGTGCAGGCCCAGGCCGTCAGCATCCTGGCGGATCTGCGCGAGATGCAGGACCGGCACGGCGAGGCGGTCCTCGGCGACCTGCTCACCCTGGACCACAGCACCTCCCAACTCGGCCTGCTCACCGACCGGCTGGCACTGCTCATGGGCGGGCGGGCGAGCCGCTCCTGGAACAAGCCGATCCCGATGGAGAGCATCCTGCGCGGCGCCGTGGGACGGATCGCCGCCTATCGCAGGGTCAGCCTCAACTGCTCCAGCAACACGGCGGTCGCCGGGTTCGCGGCCGAGGGCGTGATGCACCTCCTCGCCGAGCTGATGGACAACGCGACCAGCTTCTCCGCGCCGATCGACCAGGTCCACGTCTACGTGGAGGAGCGCTCCGCCGGCATCGTCGTCACCATCGAGGACAGCGGGCTGAAGATGGCCGACGCCGCCCTGCGGCGCGCCGAAGAGGCGGTCTCGGGCGCGACGAGCGACCTCGCCTCCCTCCAGGGGACCCGGCTGGGGCTCGCGGTCGTCGGACGGCTCGCCGTCAAGTACGGCATCTCCGTCAGTTACCGCCCCTCCTCCCGGGGCGGCACCGGCGTCGTCGTACACCTGCCGGCCCAACTGCTGGCCCAGCAGCGCACGGCACTTCCGGAGAACCCGCGGCACGATCCCTCCGCCCGGCCGCGCGAGCGTGCGATGGCCGCCGCCGAGCACACCGGGTCGCAGGCGGCCGGCCCGGCCCCTGTCCCGGCGCCCGAGCCGAAGGCCTCGACCGGCGGCAGCGACAACGGGTCGGTGACCCCCAACGGTCTGCCCGTACGTCCGCCCGGCCGCACGATGGCGGCCGCCGACCGCGTCCGCACACCGGCGGAACGTCCCGCGGACGACCGGCCCGCCACCCGTGACGCGGGGAAGAGTTTCGGTGCCTTCCACCGCGCACGCCGGGCCGCGGCGACAGGCGAGCAGGCCCCGTCCGCCGAACCGGCCCCGTCCCTTCCCGAATCGGCCCCGTCCGCCGAACCGGCCGATCCGCACGACGCCGACTGAGCCCGGCCCTTCTTCTCGCGGGACGCCTCGACCGGGCGCCCCGACCCGCCACAGACCGGAGATTGGAGGAAAGGGCCGGTGGCCGGGCCTCCGCGGATCACCAGCTCTTCACCCACCCATGCAGACCACTGACAACACACTGACCTGGCTCCTGGAAGGCCTTCTCGAGCGCGCCCCGGGCACCCGGCACGCCCTCGTGCTCTCCCGTGACGGGTTGAAGCTGTGCTGGACCGAGCGGTTGGGCATCGACCAGGCCGACCAGCTCTCGGCCATCGCCTCCGGGATGCAGGCGCTGGCGCAGGGCGCGTCGGTCGAGTTCGGCGACGGCAGCGGCGGCGTACGCCACTCGATGACGGAGTTCTACGGCGGCCTGCTGTTCATCGTCGAGGCCGGTGAGGGCGCGCACCTGGCGGTCGTCGCGGATGACGGCGCCGACCCGGGCGTGGTGGGGCACCACATGACCGACCTGGTGGAGAGGATCGGCGAGCACCTGCGTGCCGAGGCCCGCGCCCCGATAGAGGAGAGCTGATCCCATGAGCCGACGTCCGGTCGACACCGGGGACCCGGACCGGCTGTACACCATCACCGGGGGCCGCAGCGAGGCCCCCGACGATCTCGACCTCGTCTCACTGATCGTCAGCGAATGCGAACCCGCGCGCGGCATGCAGTCCGAGCACGTCCGGATCCTGGAGCTGTGCCGTCGCCCGACCGCCGTGGTCGAGATCGCCGCCGAGCTGCGGCTGCCGGTGACGGTGGTCCGGATCCTCGTGGGCGACCTGCTGGCGATGGCGAAGGTCACCGCACGCCATCCGCGGGCCGCCGCGGCCGTGGCCGCTCTGCCCGAATCCGCTCTCCTGCTGGAGGTTCTCGATGGACTCCGTAAGCTTTGAGGACTCCGTAAGCTCTGATTCCTCCGGCCGTACGCACCTTGAGTCGTCCGCCCGTACTAGTGCTGAGCCCTCCGCCCGTACGCCGCTGAGCGCCGCGGCCGAGACCGGGCTCAAGATCGTCGTGGTGGGCGGCTTCGGCGTCGGCAAGACCACTCTGGTCCGCTCGGTCAGCGAGATCCGGCCGTTGAACACCGAAGAGGTCATGACCCAGGCCGGCGTCGGCATCGACCGGACGGCGGGCCTGGCCGACAAGTCCACGACGACCGTCGCCTTCGACTTCGGCCGGATCAGCCTGACCGAGCGCACGGTCCTGTACTTGTTCGGCGCCCCGGGCCAGGAGCGGTTCTGGTTCCTGTGGGACAGGCTCTTCGCGGGCACCCTGGGCGCCGTCGTCCTGGTGGACACCCGGCGGATGAGCGACTGCTGGTACGCGATCGACCGCCTCGAGCACCACAAGACGCCCTTCGTCGTCGCGGTCAACCGGTTCGAGGGCGACACCGGCGCCTTCTCCCTGAGCGAGATACGCCAGGCACTCGCACTGTCCGAGCACATACCGCTGATCGACTGCGACGCACGGGTCCGCTCGTCCGGCAAGAACGTCCTGATCACTCTTGTCGACCACCTCTACGAACTGGCCATGGCCCGGGAGATGACCCCATGAACGACGACGCGACCGGCTCCGACCCGCGCCCCGCCGACCCGAAGCAGACCTCGGGCTGCCCGGTACACGCCGACGCGGTACCGCTGAGCGGCCTGGAGTACCAGCAGACTCCCGCCGCTCTGTACCAGGAACTGCGGCGCTCCCACGGCCCCGTGGCGCCCGTGCTGCTGGACGGAGACGTGCCCGCCTGGCTGGTCCTCGGCTATCCGGAGGTCTCCTTCGTCACCTCCCACGACGACCTCTTCGCCCGCGACTCCCGGCGCTGGAACCAGTGGGAGAACATTCCCGCGGACTGGCCGCTGCTGCCCTTCGTCGGCTACCAGCCGTCGGTGCTGTTCACCGAGGGCGCCGAGCACCAGCGTCGGGCCGGCGTCATCACGGAGGCCCTGGAGGGCGTCGACCAGTTCGAGCTCGGCGTCAACTGCGGGCGGATCGCGAACCAGCTCATCGATGCCTTCGCGGGCAGCGGCGAGGCCGAGTTGATGAGCGCGTACGCACATCCCCTGGCGATGCGGGCCGCGGTGGAGATGTGCGGCATGTCGGCCCACAGCACGGACACCGACGACCTCGTCAGGGACCTGCGCATCTCCCTGGACACGGGCGAGGGCGAGGATCCGGTCGCCGCCTACGTCCGCGTACAGGAACGCATTCAGCAACTGGTGAAGGACAAGCGAGCGGAGCCCGGCGCGGACGTGGTCTCCCGCATGCTGGCGCACCCCGAAGGCCTGAGCGACGACGCGATCGTCCAGGACCTGATCTCGGTCGTCGCGGCGGCCCAGCAGCCCACCGCGAACTGGATCTGCAACACGCTGCGACTGCTGCTCACCGACGACCGCTTCGCGCTCAACGTCTCCGGCGGCCGGGTCAGCGTCGGCGAGGCCCTCACCGAGGTGCTGTGGCTGGACACACCCACCCAGAACTTCATCGGCCGCTGGGCGGTGCGCGACACCCTGCTCGGCGGGCGTCGGATCAAGGCGGGCGACTGTCTCGTCCTCGGGCTCGCGGCGGCCAACACCGATCCCCAGATCTGGCCCGAGGGCCATGTCGGCGCGGAGGGGAACGGCGCCCACCTGTCCTTCTCCAACGGCGAGCACCGTTGCCCCTACCCGGCGCCGCTGCTCGCCGACGTCATCGCGCGTACGGCCGTCGAGACGCTGCTGGAGCGGCTGCCCGACGTCGTGCTGTCGGTCGATCCGGAGGAGCTCGTGTGGCGGCCGTCCATCTGGATGCGGGGGCTGACCTCACTGCCGGTGGAGTTCACGCCCACACTGCGGTGAGGCCCGCCCCCGCCTGTACGAGTACGTCGGGGGCGGGAAGGGATCAGGGCGCGGCCGCGGTGAAGCGCACCGGCAGCGCCTGCGGTCCCCGCGTGAACACGCCCTGCTCCGCTGGCCGAAAACCATCGTCGAGTCGTACGTCGGGCATGGCGTCCAGGAGTTGGTTGACGCCGATCTCGACCTCGGCGCGGGCCAGCAGGGCGCCCACGCAGAAGTGGCGGCCCAGGGCGAACGCCAGATGGTCGGCCGCGGCGGAGAAGGCCGTCGTGGTCGTCAGGTCGTCTCGGAAGATGTCGAAGCGGTCGGGCTCCCGGTAACGGGCGGGGTCGCGGTTCGCGGCCCCGATCAGGCAGGTCACCGTGGCTCCCGGCGGAACGGTGCCGCCGCTCAGGTCGACCTCCACGGCCGTCTGCCGCATGATCATGTGGACCGGCGGGGTGTACCGCAGGGTCTCCGCGAAGGCCCGGTCGATCAGCCCGCGGTCCTCCCGCACGGCCCGGAGCTGTTCCGGATGCGCAAGGAGGTTGGCGAAGATGCTGGCCAGCGCCTTGTCCGTGGTCTCGCCGCCCGCCGCGAGCAGCAGGCTGCAGAACGCCTTGATGTCCTCGTCACTCATGCGCACGCCTTCCACTTCGGCGGCGCACAGGGTGGACAGCAGGTCGTCACCCAGGTGATCACGGCGGTGCCGGATGATCGGGATCATGTACTCGGCGAACTCGGTGCGGGTGCGCTCACCGGCCGCGGCGACCTCCGGATCGCCGGAGAGATTGCCGAGGAAGGCGATCACCGACGTGTACCAGCCGTGGAAGCGGTCGTGGTCGGCCTTGTCCAGGCCCAGCATGTCGGCGATGACGTTGACGGGAAAGCGCGTCGCGAAGTCCCTGACGAGGTCGGCGATTCCCGTGTGCCGGAAGCCGTCGATGAGGTCCCGGGCGTTGGCCTCGATGACGGGCAGGAACTTCTCCTGCAGGTCCCGGCCGCGGAAGGCCGGGGCCACCAGGGCCCGCCGCACCGCGTGCTCGCGCCCGCTGAGCGTCAGGATCGTCCTGCCGTGCACGGGCTCGATCTGCCATACGTAGTTGTCGGTGGTGAACTGTCCGTCGCGGTCCTTGAAGATCCGTTCGACGTCTTCGTAGCGCGACACGATGTAGCTCTGGGTGGGCTCGTGCCAGATCAGCGGGGCTTTCTCGCGCATGATCCGGTAGGCGGGATAGGGGTCCTCGGCGAATTCGTCCGACAGGATGTCGGGCAGGTCCGGTGCGGTGGTCACGTGGGGGGACTCCTTGAAGCGTCAACCGGCAGACCGTTCCAGGCTATTGATCATGCGGGGGTGTGGCACAGCCGATTACTGGCCGAGCCCGCCCACCACTCCGGACACTTGAGCCACACCAGCCGCTGGTGTGACGCGCAGGTTCCCTGACCGCGCTCCCCTCGACCGCACTCCATCCGGCAGACTGCCTCGCATGGAGACTGCGCAGCTCATCGGAACCCTGGACGCCGAGGGCCAGTTGCTGGCCGCGGCCGCCGAGAAGGCCGGGACGGACGCCAAGGTGCCGACCTGCCCCGGCTGGCAGGTGCGGGACCTGGTGCGGCACACGGGCATGGTGCACCGCTGGGCCACGGCGTTCGTCGCCGAGAGGCACACTTCGTTCCACCCCGATGGGGGCCTGCCCGATCTGGACGGGGAGGAGTTGCTGGCCTGGTTCCGCGAGGGCCACCGGTGGCTCGTCGACACGCTCGCCAACGCCCCTGCCGATGTGGAGTGCTGGAGCTTTCTGCCCGCGCCCTCGCCGCTCGCGTTCTGGGCGCGGCGGCAGGCGCACGAGACGACGGTGCACCGGATCGACGCGGAGTCCGCGCTCGGCGGGAAGCCCAGCACGATCGTCGTCGACTTCGCGGTCGACGGCATCGACGAGCTGCTGCTCGGCTTCCATGCACGCAAGAAGAGCAGGGTGCGCACGGATGTGCCGCGGGTGCTGAGGGTGCGGGCCGAGAACGCCGAGGGTACTGGCGCGGTGTGGACCGTACGGCTGTCAGCCGAGCCGCCCGCGGGCGAGCGGGGCGAAACGGCAGAGGGCGACTGCGAGTTGGCGGGTCCGGCCGCCGACGTCTATCTGTCGCTGTGGAACCGGCGGCCGTTCCCGAGCGTGACCGGAGACTCCTCCGTCGCGACGCTGTGGCGCGAGAAGTCGGCGGTCACCTGGAACTGAGTCCCGACCGCCCGGCGGGGCCGGGCGGCGAGCCCGTCAGTCGCCCGGACCGTCCGCCAGCATCCGCGCCAGCACCGCGCGCTGCACCGGCAGCACGTCTCCGTGCAGCGCGCGCCCCTTCGGCGTGAGGGAGACGCGCACACCCCGCCGGTCCTCCGGGCACATGCAGCGCTCCACGAGGCCGTCCTTCTCGAGCCGGCCGATCAGCCGGGACAGGGCGCTCTGACTGAGGTGGACACACTCGGCGATCTCCTGGACGCGATACGCACCGCCGCCGTCGGACTCGGCGCACCGGGCCAATACGTCGAGCACCTCGAAGTCGCTGGCGCACAGGCCGTGTTGATGCAGTGCGCGGTCGAGCTCGGACAGGGTGCGCGCGTGCACCGCGAGGATGTCGCGCCACTGGTCGACGAGCCCTTGCTCGGCATTCTCCACAGCCGCCATGGCCGCACCGTAGCAAAAAACCGAGTTTGTTGCACTGGAATTAAATGCGCTTGCATTCAATGCATGCGCATGTAGTGTGAGGCGCATGACCTCTCCGCTCACCAAGCCCGCGGCTCAGGAACGCTGGACTCCTCGCCTGTGGGGCACCCTCCTGGTGCTCTGCGCCGCGATGTTCCTGGACGCGTTGGACGTGTCGATGGTCGGCGTCGCCCTGCCGTCCATCGGCTCCGAACTGGACCTCTCCACCTCGGCCCTGCAGTGGGTCGTCAGCGGCTACATCCTGGGCTACGGCGGACTGCTGCTCCTCGGCGGACGGACCGCCGACCTGCTGGGCCGCCGTCAGGTCTTCCTGGTCGCCCTGGGCGTCTTCGCGCTCGCCTCGTTGCTCGGCGGGCTCGTCGACTCCGGCCCGCTGCTGATCGCCAGCCGCTTCATCAAGGGCCTGAGCGCGGCGTTCACCGCGCCCGCGGGCCTGTCGATCATCACCACGACCTTCGCCGAGGGCCCGCTGCGCAACCGCGCCCTCTCGATCTACACCACCTGCGCCGCCACCGGTTTCTCCATGGGCCTCGTCCTGTCCGGACTGCTCACCGAGGCCAGCTGGCGCCTGACCATGCTGCTGCCCGCACCCATCGCGATCATCGCCCTGATAGCCGGCCTCAAGCTGCTCCCGCGCAGTGAGCGGGAGAAGGACCACAACGGCTACGACATCCCCGGTGCCATCCTCGGGACCGCGTCGATGCTGCTGCTCGTCTACACCGTCGTGCAGGCCCCGGAGGCCGGCTGGACGTCGGCCCGCACGCTCCTTTCGTTCCTCGCCGTCGCCATCCTGCTCACCGTCTTCGTCCGGATCGAGCAGCGCTCGGCGGGCCCACTGGTCCGGCTCGGCGTGCTGCGCTCCGGCAACCAGGTCCGGGCCCAGCTCGGCGCGATGACGTTCTTCGGCTCGTACATCGGCTTCCAGTTCCTGGCCACGCTGTACCTGCAGTCGCTGCTCGGCTGGTCGGCCCTGCAGACGGCGCTCGCCTTCCTGCCCGCGGGCGCGCTGGTGGCGCTGTCCGCCACGAAGATGGGAGCCGTCGTCGACCGGTTCGGCACCCGGAAGCTGATCCCGGTGGGCTTCGCCAGCATGGTCGTCGCGTACGCGCTGTTCCTCAACATCGACCTCAACCCCGTGTACGCGGCGGTGATCCTGCCGACGATGCTGCTGATCGGCGCGGCCTGCGCGCTGGTCTTCCCCTCGCTCAACATCCAGGCCACCAACGGCGTGGACGACCACGAGCAGGGCATGGTCTCGGGGCTGCTCAACACCTCGGTGCAGGTGGGCGGCGCGATCTTCCTCGCGGTCGTGACGGCCGTGGTGACCGCGAGTGCCTCCGACGACGCCTCTCCGCAGGCCGTTCTCGACAGCTACCGCACAGGGCTGATCGTGGTGACGGCGATCGCGGTGCTGGGGCTGCTCATCACGGCCACGGGGCTGCGCAAGCAGCGTACGCAGGGTCCTGGGCGGACGGTCCTGGTCGCCAAGTCCGAGCCCGTACAGGAGGAGCGGGTACCGGTCCGCGACTGACCCCACCACCTGCGTGACCACAGCCGTGCGCCCAGCGGGCTGTTCTTGCCCGCCGGGCGCACGGCTGTGAGACTTCGCCGCATGAGGAACAGCGGGGGCCGACGGACTCAGGCCGAGCGGGACGCGATCACCGTCGAGACCGGATACGCGCTGTGCAGCGCGGCGTTCGCCGCTGCCCTCGTCTTCGGAGCCGTGTCAGGACCGGCGCTGCTCTTCGCTCTGCCGGACGCCGCCGAAGACCCGCTGCTCCTGACCGGCACCGGGCTCGCGGTCATCGTCTTCTTCGTACGTGTCGTCAGTGTGCTGGTCCGATTCCGGCGTGGGCCTCAGCCCAGCCAGCCCGGCCGCACCAGCCCCGACTCATAGGCCAGGACGACCAGTTGGGCCCGGTCACGGGCCCCCAGCTTCACCATCGTGCGGCTCACATGCGTCTTCGCCGTGAGCGGGCTGACGACCAGGCGGCGGGCGATCTCGTCGTTGGACAGCCCGATCCCCACCAGCGCCATCACCTCCCGCTCCCGCTCCGTGAGCTCGGCGAGCGACTCCGCCACCGCCGGCTCCTTGGACCGGGCCGCGAACTCGGCGATCAGCCGCCGCGTCACCCCGGGCGACAGCAGCGCATCGCCCTCGACCACCGCCCTGACCGCGCGCAGCAGTTCATCCGGTTCGGTGTCCTTGACCAGGAAGCCGGAGGCCCCGGAACGGATGGCCTCGAAGACGTACTCGTCGAGCTCGAAGGTGGTGAGCATGACCACCTTGACGTCCTTCAGGTCCGCGTCGTCGGTGATGCGCCGGGTCGCGGCGAGACCGTCGAGCAGGGGCATGCGGATGTCCATCAGGACGACGTCGGGGCGCAGTTCGCGCACCTTGCGCAGCGCCTCCTCGCCGTCGGCGGCCTCCCCGGCCACCTCAATGTCCTGCTGTGCGTCGAGCAGCGCCTTGAAGCCTGCGCGGACCAGTGACTGGTCGTCGGCGAGCAGTACGCGGATCACCGGTCCTCCTTCAGCTTGGCGAGCTTGGCCTTGTGCGCGAGCGGCAGTACGGCCAGCACCCGGAAGCCGCCGTCCTCGCGCGGCCCGGCCTCGATCGTGCCACCCAGAGCCGCGGCCCGCTCCCGCATTCCGGCCAGCCCGTTGCCGCTGCCGCCCGCGTCCGCACCGGTCGCAGGGCCGTCATCGTCGATACGGAGCTTCAACGCATCGTCCTCGTAACCGACCAGCACGCGCGCGTGCCGCGAACCGGAGTGCCGTACGACATTGGTCAGCGCCTCCTGGACGATGCGGAAGGCGGCGAGATCGGCGCCCGGAGGAAGGGCCCTGCGCTTCCCCTCGGTCTCGACGCCGACCGTCAGTCCGGCGCTCGCCGCCTGCTCGACGAGCTCGGGCAGCCGGTCGAGGCCGGGCGCCGGCGCACGTGGCGCGTCGCCGGGCGTGCGGAGCGTGTCGAGCACCTGGCGGACCTCCCCCAGGGCCTCCTTGCTCGCCGCCTTGATGGTGGTGAGCGCGGTACGGGCCTGATCCGGATCGGAGTCGAGCAGCGCGAGGCCCACCCCCGCCTGGACGTTGATGACCGAGATGCTGTGCGCCAGGACGTCGTGCAGCTCGCGGGCGATCCGCAGCCGCTCCTCGTCGGCACGCCGCTGGGCCGCCTGCCGACGCTCCGCCCGGTCCCGGTCCCACTGCTCACGGCGCACGCGGACGACTTCGGAGACCGCGGCGATGGCCACCATCCAGGCGGCCACCGAGACGTCCTCGCCCCAGTCGCCCACTGTGTCGTCGCTCGGCGGCAGCCACTGGTAGAGCCAGTGCCCCTCCAGCAGATGGGCCACCCAGAGCGTGCCGAGCGCCGCCCAGGCCGCCCGCCTGTGCCCGGCGACGACGGCGCTGAAGCAGGCGAGGGCGATGGTCAGGAAGATCGGGCCGTACGGATATCCGGCACCGAAGTAGACCAGCGCCGACGCCACGACGCCGAACACCACGAACACCGGATACCGATGCCGCCACAGAAGCAGGAGGGTGCCCACGAGCAGCAGGGCCCTGGCGAAGAGGCCCAGGGACTCGCGGACACCCTCCTGCTCCTGCGCGGCGAAGCTGCTGCCGACCTGCACCAACACGGTGAGCAGCAGCGTCGAACGCCAGGGCAGGCGCGGCCGGCTCCCCGCTGTCTCGTCGTCGCCCTGGTTCCACCACGGCGGCCCGTGCCGCCATCGCCACGGTGGTCCGCCCCGCACCCAGGGCGGACCGCCGCTGAGGCGTGTGCGCTGCTCTTCCATGTCAGCAACGCTAGACGCCACGGCCGCGCCGGGCGTCCGCCGAGCGTGGTGATCACACGTACTCCCGGCGGAGTACCTCCTCCGTCTGCGCCTGCGCTTCCTCCCTGATGCGAAAGCGGCGCAGGGGTTTCGGCGCCCACCAGTTCGCGCGGCCCGCGAGCCGCATCGTCACGGGCAGCAGCACCACGCGGATGAGGGTCGCGTCGACGAGGATCGTCAGGGCCGTGCCGAGGCCGAGCTCCTTGAGGAAGACGACGCCCCCTGTGACGTATGAAAGGAAGGACAGCGCGAGGATCCCGGCCGCGGCGGTGATCAGCGGCGCGCTGCGCCGGATGCCCTCGCCGACCGCCCGCTCGGTGTCGCCGGTCCTGTCGTGCTCCTCCTTGATGCGCGACAGCAAGAAGACCTCGTAGTCCATCGACAGGCCGTACGCCACACAGAACATCAGCACCGGAATGCTCGGCTCGATCGAACCGGTCGGCGTGAACCCGAGCAGCTCGGACAGATTCCCGTCCTGGAACACCCACACCAGGCAGCCGAACATCACCGACAGGCTGAGCAGATTCAGCACGGTCGCCTTGAGCGGCAGCAGCACGCTGCCGGTCATCAGGAAGAGGATCATGTACGTCGCCACAAGGACGATCCCGGCGGCGAGCGGCAGCCGGTCGAGGAGCGTGGACCGGAAGTCCGTGGTCTCTCCGGGGTAGCCGCCTACGAGCACCGGGGCAGGCGCGGGAGTGTCCCGGATGCGCTCGACCAGCGCGGGTACGTCGCCGTACATCGCCTGCTGGGTCGGGACGAGTGCCAGTCGTACGCGGCCGTCGGGCGCCGTGAGCCGGTCCTGCCCTGGCACTCCCGTCCGCTGCCCCTCGCGGTAGGCACCGGCAGGTGCGTCGACCTGGAACACACCCGGCATACGGGAGAGTTGGGCGGCGTAGGCGCGCATGTCGGCCGTTTCCGTCGTTTCCGTGAGGACGACCTGGATGGTGTCCGTGGGCTCGGCGGGGAACTCCCTGTGCACGATCTCGGACGTGGTGCGCGAGGAGGTGCCTTCGGGGAGCGTCCGCTCGTCGGGGAGGCCGAAGCGCAGCCCCAGCAGGGGTGAGGCGGCGAGGAGCAGGACCGCGACGACGCCGGCGCCCGCGATCAGGGGGCGCCGCATCGCCGTGAGGGCCGTGCGGTGCCAGAAGCCGGACGCGGGGGCGGTTGCTCGTTCGACGCGGTGGCCCCAGCGGGCCAGGGCCGCCGGCAGGAAGAGCACCGCTCCGGTCACCGCCGTCACCACGACCAGCACACCCGCGTACGCGAACGAGCTGAGGAAGAAGAACGGGAACACCAGCAGCGCGCACAGCGACACCGCCACCGTCACCCCGCTGAAGACCACCGTGCGCCCGGCGACGGCCGTCGCCCGTACGACGGCGTCGGGCTGGGCATGCCCGGCCGCGCGCTCCTCGCGATAGCGGCTGATCACGAACAAGCTGTAGTCGACGCCGAGTCCGAGGCCCAGGACGAGCGCGAGATTCGCGGCGAACGTCGACACCTCGGTGAACTGCGCGATCGCCCGCAGCCCGGCGAGGGTCCCGACCACGGACAGCAGACCGACCGCCACGGTCAGCAGGGCGGCCGTGGTGCGCCGGTAGACGAGGATCAGCAGGAGTACGACGGCGGGCAGCGCGAAGAGCTCCGCGCGCAGGAAGTCCGTGCGGGCCTGCTCGCCGACCTGCCGTGAGATCTCCTCCTGACCACCGACCTGGACGGTGAGTTCGGGTGTCGTGCGCGTCAAACGGGGCGACAGCGTGGCGAGTTCCTCGCGTGCCGCCGTGGCGTCGGCTTCGATGCGGGCCAGGACGAGGGCGCGATCGCCTTCGGTGCTGCGCAGGGCCGGGCTCTCCGCGTCCCAGTACGAGGTGACGTCCGTGACCAGGGGCAGCCTCTCGACCTCTCTGGCGAACGCACGGGCCGCCCCCTTGGTGCGGGCGCTGTCCACGTCACCGTCGCGTGCCGTGACGAGCAGCGCGAGATTGGGGTTGCCGGTGCCGAACTCCTCACGCAGCATGTCGCCCGCGCGCACCGATTCGGTGCCGGGCGCGCTCCAGCGCGAGAGGTCCAGGTCGTTCTGCGCGCTCGCGCCGTACGCGCCGAGGCCGAGGAACGCGAGGAGTACGCCGATCAGGACGGCGCGGCTGCGCCGCACCGCCAGGCGGCCGAGCCGGGTGAGCATCGTGGTGGGCCTTTCGCCGGGAATCCGTACCCGACACGGTCACCGCCGCCGCTGACCGTCCGCTGGAAGATCCACTGGAACGCACACGCCGGGCTACCCTCGACGCATGGGTGAGGGGACGCGGAAGGGCTTGGGCGAGGGGATGCCGGACGGGTCGCGCGAGGCCGCGGACAGCGGCGGTCTGCGTTTCGAACTGCTCGGTCCGCTCAGGGCGTTGCGCGACGGTGTCGAGTTGCCGCTGGGCCCGCCGAAACAGCGGGCCGTGCTCGCCGTGCTTCTCCTCCAGGAAGGCCGCTCCATCTCGTACGACGCTCTCGTCGAGGCCGTGTGGGGCGGCACCCCGCCTCTGCATGTACGCAACCTCGTGCAGAAGTACGTCTCCGGGCTGCGCCGAGCCTTGGGCGACGCCGCGGAGTTGTCGTGGACGGGCAGCGGATACCGGCTCACCGGCGCGGACATCGACGACCTGCGCGAGCGGCGGCAGTTGATCGACGAGGCCCTCGCCGCGCGGGACGCGGGTGACTTGCGGCGCGCGGGTGAACTGGCCACGCGCGCCGAGGAGTTTTGGCGCGGCGACTTCGCGGAGGGCCTGCAGGCGCCCTACCTGGCGGCGGAGCGGCTGCGCTGGGCCGAGAAACGGCTCACCGTGCTGGAAGCGCGGCTGGCCGGCGCGATCGAACTCGGCCGGTCCTTCGAGTACGTCCACGAGCTCGTCCGGCTCGTCGCCGCGCACCCCTTGCGGGAGCGGCTCGTCGAGCTGCTGATGCTCGCCCTGTACCGGACGGGCCGCTCCTCGGACGCGCTGGTCGCCTACGAGGCGGCGCGGCAGCGGCTCGCGGAGGCGATGGGCGCGGACCCGGGGCCGCCGCTGCGGTCACTGCACGCACGGATCCTGCGTCAGGACCCCGACCTGCTGCCGGCGCCTCCCGTGCCGGTGTCCTGAGGGAACACCAGGCCCACGCCATGGCCGAGTTGGGCCGCCGCGTGCCGGAAGAACGTCTCACGGTCCTCGACCACGCGGTTGAACTGCCCGAACAGCTCGAAGCCGACGAGCCCGAACAGCTGCGCCCACGCCACGACGAGCGCCGTCACCACCTCGGGCGGCAGATCCGGTGCGATGTCCTGCCCCAACCGCCGTGCCTCCGGCTTGAGTTCGGCGGGCACTCGCGGTAGGGCGACGCCCACGCCCTGGTGTGCGTCGCGGACGATGTCGACGAGCAGCAGCGCGACCCGGGACGCCGCGGGCACGGTCGAGTCCGGCGCGGCGTATCCGGGCACGGGCGAACCGTAGATCAGCTCGTACTCGTGCGGATGCGCGAGCGCCCAGCCGCGCACCGCCTCGCACACCGCGCCCCAGCGTCGGATCGGGCCGGCGTCGACGACCTTGCCGTGCGCGGCCTCCGCGCTCTCGCCAAGCGAGTCGTAGGCGTCGATGATGAGGGCGGTCAGCAGGTCGTCACGACTGGGGAAGTAGCGGTACAACGCGGAGGAGACCATGCCGAGTTCGCGGGCCACGGCCCGCAACGAGAGTTTGGCGGCGCCTTCCTTCGCGAGCTGTCTGCGCGCCTCGTCCTTGATCGCCGCGGTGACTTCGATCCTGGCTCGCGCACGAGCTCCTCGGGCGGTACTCATGTCAGGCAGTGTCCCATGAATTCGGAGCAGTGCACACAAACGTGAGCGGTGCTCCGATGTCGGATCGGCGCTCTCGCGCTCGCCACCACGCTCACTTTCGAGAGCGGTGCCCACTTTCGAGAGCACTGCTCTTGCTTTGGATCACCGATCTCGTGCACACTGCTCTCAAGCGAGAGCAGTGCTCTCGCAACCGGCACCACTCAATGGGGGGTCCCCGATGGCACAGCAGCACTACGTCAAGCCCAGCGGTTTCGAAGCCGGCATGAACCGCTTCGTCGGCTGGCTCGCTCGCCGCGGCGTCAGCATCCTCGGCCACGCCGAGCTCTCCATCCGCGGCCGCAAGAGCGGCGAATGGCGGAAGGTGCCGGTCAATCCGCTCCCCTACGAGGGTGGCCCGTACCTCGTCTCGGCGCGCGGCCAGTCCGAGTGGGTGCGCAATCTGCGGGCGGCCGGCGGAGGCCGGCTCCAAGTGGGCCGCAGAACACAGGAGTTCACCGCCGTGGAGCTGCCCGACGAGGAGAAGCCCGTCGTCCTGCGGCCGTACCTGAAGAAGTGGGGCTGGGAGGTGGGCCGCTTCTTCGGTGACATCACAGACAAGTCCAGCGACCAGGAACTGCTCGCCGCCGCGCACAAGCACCCCGTGTTCCGGATCACCGTGAAGAACTGACCGTACGCCGGGGTCCCCAGCCCGGGTCCCCCGGCCCGGACTGGGGACCGGCTGGACTGGGGGCCCGGCCCGGCTACCGGTCGAGCGCGGTCAGGGCGCGCCCGGCCATCGGGTGGCTGCGTACGAGTTCGCCCAGCGAGGTCGCACCGCGGGTGATCCCCGTGAACGCCTTCCAGGCCGGCCGGAAGCCCGTGATCGCGGCGTGGAACACACCGGGGCGGCGTTCGAAGGCCATGAGCATGCGCTTGCCCACGCTCATCTCGACGCCAAGACCCGCCTTGATGGCGAAGGCGTAGTTCAGGGCCTGGCGCCGGGTGTCCACCGCGTCGTGCGCCTCGGCGATCCGTACCGCCCACTCCCCCGCGAGCCGCCCCGACCGCAGAGCGAACGAGATGCCCTCGCGGGTCCACGGCTCGAGGAGCCCCGCCGCGTCCCCGCACACCAGCACCCGCCCGCGCGAGAGCGGCGAGTCGTCGGCGCGGCACCGCGTCAGATGCCCGGACGAGATGCTCGGCTCGAAGCCGGCGAGGCCGAGCCGGGCGATGAAGTCCTCCAAGTACCGCTTGGTGGCGGCTCCTTCACCACGCGCCGAGATCACGCCGACGGTGAGGGTGTCGCCCTTGGGGAACACCCATCCGTAACTGCCGGGCATGGGACCCCAGTCGATGAGGACCCGCCCCTTCCAGTCCTCGGCGACGGTCTCCGGGACGGGGATCTCCGCCTCCAGGCCGAGATCGACCTGGTCGAGCTTCACCCCGACATGCGCTCCTATCCGGCTGGCGCTGCCGTCCGCGCCGATCACGGCCCGCGCCAGCACGGTCTCGCCGTCCTGCAGTACGACGGCCACGGTGCGCCGGTCCGGTACGGCCGAGCCGTGCTGTTCCACGCGCGCGACCGTGACGCCGGTGCGCAGTTCGGCACCCGCCTTCTGCGCGTGCTCGACAAGCCGCTGGTCGAACTCGGGCCGGTTGATCAGCCCGAAAAGCATCTGCTTGGAGCGGCGGGTACGCGTGAACCTGCCGTCGAGCGAGAACGTGACCGCGTGCACCCGGTCCCGCAAGGGCAGCTCGAAGCCGGGCGGCAGGGCGTCGCGCGAGGGGCCGATGATGCCGCCGCCGCACGTCTTGTAGCGGGGCAGCTCCGCCTTCTCCAGCACCAGGACGCGGCGCCCGGCGACCGCTGCCGCATAGGCCGCCGAGGCGCCCGCGGGCCCCGCACCGACCACGACGACGTCCCATACCCGCTGTGCGTCGTCCGAAGAGTTCTCGCTGCTCACGATGGTCTGCTGCTCCGATCCAGCCGCCTGCCGCTCCTGCCTCACGCATCCTACGGCGGGCCTCGGCGAACACCGCTGTGGGAGTATCGGCAGCGTATGCACGACGCGCACCCGTACGCGCGTGCATCCCCCACGTACCCATCCGTACAACGTCGCACCTACGAGGAGCGTGCCCATGTCGTCGAACCCGGTCGCCGAGACCGTCGCCTCCCTGATGCCCAGGGCGAAGGCGGAGCTCACCGAGCTGGTGGCCTTCAAGTCGGTGGCGGACTTCGGCCAGTTCCCCCGCAGCGAGAGCGAGGGCGCCGCGAACTGGGTGGCCGAGGCGCTGCGCACCGAGGGTTTCCAGGACGTGGCGCTGCTCGACACCCCGGACGGTACGCAGTCGGTGTACGGCTTCCTGCCCGGGCCCGAGGGTGCGAAGACCGTGCTGCTGTACGCGCACTACGACGTGCAGCCGCCGCTCGACGAAACGGCGTGGCTGACACCGCCGTTCGAGCTGACGGAGCGCGAGGGCCGCTGGTACGGGCGGGGTGCCGCCGACTGCAAGGGCGGTTTCATCATGCACCTGCTGGCGCTGCGCGCCCTCAAGGCGAACGGCGGCGTCCCGGTCAACGTCAAGGTGATCGCGGAGGGTTCGGAGGAGCAGGGCACGGGCGGCCTGGAGCGGTACGCCGAGGAACACCCGGAGCTGCTCGCCGCCGACACGATCGTCATTGGCGACGCCGGCAACTTCCGGGCCGGTGTGCCGACGGTCACCACGGCGCTGCGCGGCATGACGCTCGTACGCGTCCGGATCGACACCCTCGGAGGCAACCTGCACTCGGGGCAGTTCGGCGGTGCGGCACCCGACGCGCTGGCCGCGCTGATCCGCGTACTGGACTCGCTGCGCGCCGAGGACGGTTCGACGACGGTCGACGGGCTCACGAGCGACGCGCGGTGGGACGGTCTGCAGTACGAGGAGGACCGCTTCCGCGAGGACGCCAAGGTGCTCGACGGCGTCGGGCTGATCGGCTCCGGCACGGTCGCCGACCGTATCTGGGCGCGTCCGGCCGTGACGGTGCTCGGCATCGACTGCCCGCCGGTGGTCGGCGCCACCCCGTCCGTGCAGGCGGGCGCCCGTGCGCTGGTCAGCCTGCGGGTGCCGCCGGGCGTGGACGCGGCCGAGGCGACCAAGCTGCTCCAGGCCCACTTGGAGGCGCACACGCCGTGGGGCGCGCGGTTGAGCACCGAACAGATCGGCCAGGGCCAGGCGTTCCGCGCCGACACCTCCAGCCCGGCGTACGCGGCGATGGCCGAGGCGATGAGGCTCGCGTACGACGGGGCGGAGATGCAGTACGCGGGCCAGGGCGGCTCCATCCCCCTGTGCAACACCCTCGCCTCCCTCTACCCGCGCGCGGAGATCCTCCTGATCGGCCTGAGCGAGCCGGAGGCCCAGATCCACGCCGTGAACGAGAGCGTGTCTCCGGAGGAGCTGGAACGCCTCTCGGTCGCCGAGGCACTGTTCCTGCGCAACTACGCGGCGAGCTGATCGCATACGCCGAAGTGGCGTGCCTCGGTCGCGGTGATCCGGCCATCCGACGATCGAGGACGCGTCGGCGGTGCTGCGCACGGCCGCCCGGCCCTACGCGTGACCGACGGGCACCCCGGCCTCCAGATACAGCGCCGCCCCTCGTTCCCGCGCGCGCAGTGCCCAGCGGAGCCGCTCGTAGCGGACCGGTGGCAGCAGAGTGGCGGCCTCCTCCTCGGTGGCGAAGCGCCAGTCACGCAGTTCGGGGCCCGGCAGCAGCATCCGTCGGGCCTCGGCGCCGTCGAGGCGTCCGCCGTCGAACAGGAGGCGCAGTCCGCCGTAGCCGGGGGGTGCGGGTGGTTCCCAGTCGACGACCAACAGGCCGGGTACGTCGTCGAGTTGGATGCCGGTTTCCTCGGCGACCTCGCGCATGCCCGCGCGGGCGGGTGCCTCTCCGCGTTCGACGACGCCGCCGGGGAACTCCCAGCCGGCCTTGTACGTGGGGTCGACGAGGAGCACACGGTTCTGCTCGTCGAAGAGGAGCACCCCGGCGGCGACGGTCTCCGCGGTGGGCTCGGGGGTCTGCACGATGTCGCAGACGGGCACCGCGCCGGTGCGTACGGCGTCGGCGATGCGCTCCGCGGTCTCGTACGGGGTGAGCGCGCTGGTGTCCACGAGGTGGGCGTCGGCGGTGAGCCAGCCGGCCAGCGCGGCGCGGTAGGGCTCGATGTGGTCGTACGACCACTGGCGCACCCGTACCTCCCCGTCGGGCAGATCCGGCGCGCCACCCATGTCGACCGGCACCTCCCGGCCGGCTATTCGTTCCCGCAGGATCGTTTCCGCCGGGGCGAGGAGCACATGGCGTACCGGAATCCGGCGGGAGGCGAGCCCGCCGAAGATCTCGTCGCGGTAGTCCTGGCGGAGCAGGGTCATGGGGACCACGAGGACGCCGCCGAGTTCGGCTAGCAGCGCGGCCGCGGTGTCGACCACGAGCCGCCGCCAGATCGGCAGGTCCTGGAAGTCGCCGACCTCGGCGAGGTGCTTGGGCGGCAGCAGATGCGTCAGTCCGGCTCCGATGAGCTCGGGGTCGAAGAGTGTGCTGTCCGGGATCAGGTCGATCAGTTCCCGTGCGGTGGTGGTCTTCCCCGCACCGAACGCGCCGTTGATCCAAACGATCACGTTGCCCCCCTCTTCTGATGGCCCCCTGAGGCTTGCCCCTTCCACCCTGCCACGGAAACCAGGCCCTGATGAGGCCGCCTTCCACGGGGCCGGACGCATGCGGAAGCCCGGCCGTGGGCGGGCCGGGCTTCTGTCGTGACGTTGGGATGTCGAGATGTCGAGATGGAGCCTGGCGGGCTCGGGTCGGTCAGCCCTTGCGCTGCGGAACGTTTTTCTCCACGGAGACGCTGGCCACGCCGGAGTCGCTGACCGCGTGGTTGAGCGTGGTGAGCGTGTCCTTTACGTGTTCGACGCCGACGGCGTCGCTTTCGAGGGAGTGGGACGGGGTGACCGCCGCCACCACGAATCCGGTGGCGAGGGACGCGACGGCGAGCATGCTTCTCTTCTTCATGCCCGGCTCAACTGCGAAACCGGGCAGGAGTCACGGTCAGCCCTTCGTGGAGCCGAGGGTGAGCCCCGCGATGAAGTGCCGTTGGAGGAGCAGGAAGACGAGGATGGTGGGGAGGGCCACCAGGACCGAGCCCGCGGCCAGCAGATTGTAGTCCGTGAAGAACTGACCCCTGAGGTTGTTCAGCGACGATGTGATCGGGAGCTTGTCGGGATTGGAGATGAAGATCAGGGCCCAGAGGAAGTCGTTGTAGATCCAGGTGAATTCGAGGGTGCCGAGCGCCGCGAGAGCGGGCCTGCACAGCGGCAGCGTGATGCGCCAGAACTGGGTCCACACGCCCGCACCGTCGACGATCGCCGCCTCCAGGATCTCCTGCGGCAGCGCCCGCATGAAATTGGCGAGCACGAAGACGCAGAACCCCAGCTGGAAGCCGATGTTGACGATGAGCACGGCCCAGTACGAGTCGTACATCGTCAGGGAGTCGGACATCCACCAGGGCAGCGGGATCCGGTTGAACAGGACGTACAGCGGGGTGACGATGACCTGCTGCGGGAGCAGGTTGCCCGCCGTGAAGAACATCAGCAGGACGATGCCGCCGCGGATCCTCAGCCGGGACACGGCGAAGGCGACGAACGCGGCGAGGAACAGCGTGATGATCACGCCGGGTACGGCGATCAGCAGGGTGTTGGTGAAGTACTTGCCCATGCCGGATTCGCTGTAGGCCCGGCGGTAATAGTCGAAGGACAGGTCCTTCGGGAACGAGAAGTAGCCGTGCTGCGCCGTCTCGTCGTACGGCCTGAGCGAGGCGTAGACGGCGAGCAGCAGCGGGGCGAGGAAGGCCAGCGAGACGACGGTCAGGAAGAGATGCGTCCCGAAGCGGCCACGGCGCGGCCGGCCGGGCGCGGGGGCCTTGGCCGGACGGGCGACCCGGCGCGTGGGCGCGGTGGTGCGGATGTCGGCGGTCATCGGTCGCGCGCACCTCGCAGCTCTTGGACCAGGAACGTCACGATGAACCCCAGGGAGAAGGTGAGCAGGACGACCGCGATGGCGGAGCCGAATCCGATGCGGCTGGCCTCCCCGATGATGTTGTCCGTGATGAGGACGGAGAGCAGTTCGAGGCCGTTGCGGCCCTTGTTGACGGCGTAGACGATGTCGAAGGCGCGCAGTGCCTCGATGACGGTGATCACGCCGACGATGACGTTGACCGGGCGGAGGGTCGGGAAGACGACGCGGAAGAAGGTCTGGCGGGCGTTGGCGCCGTCGATCGCCGCCGCCTCCTTCAGCTCCGGGTCCACGGACTTGAGTCCGGCCAGGTAGAGGATCATGACGTAGCCGACATGCCGCCAGCTCGCGAAGATCATGATCATCCAGAGGTTGAGATCGGAGTTGCCGAGCCAGTCGATGGGGTCGTCGCGGTTGGCGAGCATGGTGTTGATCGCGCCCTGGTCGGTGCCGAGCACCAGCTGTGCGATGAAGCCGACGATGGCGAGCGAGAGCACCACGGGCATGTAGAGCGTGGACTGGTAGAAACGGCTGAACCGCACGCCGCGGTCGATGAGTATGGCGAGGAAGAGTCCGAACGGTGTGGCGATCAGCCCGAGGAAGGCCAGCCAGAGGAGGTTGTGGCGGACCGCGGGCCAGAACACCGGGTAGTTGTTGGCCAGGTTGTCGTAGTTCTCACCGCCCACCCAGTGCACGTCGCCGATCCCGTCCCATGCGGTGAAGGACAGGCCGATGGAGGCCAGCGTGGGCCCCCAGATGATGAAGATGTCGATGAGGATCGGAATGCCCAGGAGCACGCCGAGGACGGCAAGGTCACGGCGCGTGAAACGCCGCAGGCCTCGCCGTCCGGCGTGCCGCGTGATGTTCAGCGGCACGGTTCGTATTCCCCCAATGCTCAGCCCACGGGCTGCGAGAAGATGGTCTTCTTCTGCCGCTCGATACCGTTGACCAGTCCGTCGACGTCATTCGGGTTGGCGATGAAGTCCTGAATCGCCTTGATCATCACGGTCGACGAGAAGTCGGGACGGGTGTCCCGGTCCATGAACTGCGAGATCTGCTTGGCGTTCGCCATGAGGTCCACGGACTTCTTCTGCAGGGCGGAGTACTTGGAGGTGTCGGCGCCCTCGTTGACCGCGACGTTGTTGGGGTCGACGGACAGATAGAGCTCCTCGGCCTCGGGCGTGCCCAGAAACTTCAGGAGGTCCTTGGCGGCGTCGACGTTCTTCGACTTCTTCGCGATGAGGAAGCCGTCGATCGGTGCTTCCACCGCGTCCTGTCCGTACTGCGGGTCGATTTCAGGGAAGGCGAAGAGGTCGATGTCGTCGCGTTCGCTCTCCGGGAACTGCTGCCCGGGGTGCGGCATTCCGAAGACCGCCATGCCGGCCGTGCGCTTCTGCAGACCCTGGGCGGCCTCCTGCCAGGTGCGGCCGAGGGCGCCCTTCTGGTAGTAGGGCATGAGTTCGCGCCACAGGTCGAAGACGTTCTTGACCTTGGGGCTGGTCCACGCCTCTTCGCCGGCCATGAGGCTCTTGTGGAAGTCGTATCCGTTAGCGCGCATGTTGATGTAGTCGAAGGTGCCCATGGCCGGCCAGCCGTCCTTGTCGGAGAAGGCGACCGGAATTCCGTCGCCGTGCATCTTCTTGGCCAGCGCGATGAACTCGTCCCAGGTTTTTGCCTGTTCGTATCCACGCTCCTCGAAGAGGCTCTTCCGATGGAAGACCGCCCATGGGTAGTAGTAGTACGGCACGAAGTACTGCTTGCCGTCATAGGTGGCCTGGTCCTTGAAGGCCGGTGAGAAGCCCTTGAAGTCCTGCCACACGTCGCTGATCTCGGTGAGCAGACCCTTTTCCGCGAAGTACTGCATGCGGTAGCCGGCGAACCACATGAAGACGTCGTCCGGCCGGCCCTGCAGATAGCGGTTGATGTTCTCCTGGAAGTCGTTGTGGTCCTTGGTGTTGACCTTGACGGTCTTCCCGGTCTTCTTCTCGTAGCGCTGAAAGGCAGCCGCGTACGCCTTCTTGGGCACGGGGTCGGACGCATTGGACCCCATGGTGACCGTGTTGCCGTCACCGCCGGGACCCTCACCGCAGGCGGAGAGCAGTGCGGGCAGCGTGACCGCCCCGGCTCCGGCGGCCACACCACGCAGGAGATTGCGCCTGGACATCCGATGTTCCGCGGCGCTTCGGCGCACGCCAGAACCATTGAACGATGACTGTGCCATGTCCCCCTCCTCGGGGTGCAACCCAACACAACCGAACGCGGTTGGGATCTCACTCCTCATAGAGGGCACCGTCAAGGGTTCTGACGGGATATCGAACAAGCGTTACCGCATCTCTTCCAACACAGTCCAACACGGCCTACCGTAAGCGCGCGCCGATGGCTCCCGAGCCGCAGTCATCCCATCTTTCGCGAGTACGGAGGAACGTAACGATGCGTCATCTCCCAACCCGCACTACCCGCCGAAGAGTGGTCGGAGCGCTTGCCGCAGCCGCACTGTGCACCACCGGGCTCACGGCATCCGCCACGGCACAGGAGGCGGACAGACCGACGGGCAACGCCGCCGCCCCGCTCCTCGACGACGGGCAGGCCCTCACCCCGCCGATGGGCTTCAACAACTGGAACGCCACGCACTGCCGCGCCGAGTTCAACGAAGCGATGGTCAAGGGCATCGCCGACATCTTCGTCGAGAAAGGACTCAAGGACGCCGGCTACCAGTACGTCAACCTCGACGACTGCTGGGCCCTGCCGCAGCGCGACGCGAACGGCAAGCTGGTGCCCGACCCGGTCCGCTTCCCGGGCGGTATCAAGGCGGTTGCCGACTACGTCCACTCCAAGGGACTCAAGCTCGGCATCTACACCAGCGCCGGCACCAAGACCTGCAACACCGCCGGCTTCCCCGGCGCGCTCGGCCACGAGTACAGCGACGCCCAGCAGTTCGCGGACTGGGGCGTCGACTACCTCAAGTACGACAACTGCAACAACCAGGGCGTGGACGCCAAACAGCGCTACACGACGATGCGGGACGCGCTCAAGGCCGCCTCTGAGAAGACGGGCCGTCCCATCGTCTACAGCATCTGCGAGTGGGGCCAGAACAAGCCCTGGGAGTGGGCCGCGGATGTCGGACATCTGTGGCGTACGACCGGCGACATCAGTGACAACTGGGGCTCGATGCTGTCGATCATGAAGCAGAACCTGCCGCTCGACCAGTACGCCGGTCCCGGGCACTGGAACGACCCCGACATGCTGGAGGTCGGCAACGGCGGAATGACGGACACGGAGTACCGCACGCACTTCTCGATGTGGTCGATCATGGCCGCGCCGCTGCTCATCGGCTCCGATCTGCGGTCGGTGTCCGAGGAGACCTTCGAGATCCTCGGCAACAAGGAAGTCATCGCGGTCGATCAGGACCCGCTGGGCAAGCAGGGTGCGGTCGTCTCCTCCGAGGGCGGACGCTGGGTCGTCGCCAAGGAGATGAAGGACGGCAGCCGGGCCGTGGCCCTCTTCAACGAGACGGGCAGCGCGCAGCGCATCGCCACGACCGCCGCGGCCGTAGGCCTTCCCAAGGCCGACGCGTACACGATGCGCGACCTGTGGCAGCACAAGAGCTACAACACGGCGGGCACGATCTCGGCGACCGTCCCCGCGCACGGCACCGTCCTCCTCCGCGTCTCGGCCGACGCCGAGTGGGCCAAGAACCCGCCTGCCGTCGAACTCGGCCTGGCCGGGAGCCAATTGGTCGAGGCGGGCAAGCCGACCGCACTGACCACGTCGGTCACCGACCTGGGCCGTACTCCGGCGACGCGCGTCTCCGTGTCACTGAGCGGACCCTCGGGCTGGACCGTGAAGGCCAACTCGCCGACCACCGCGGGCACCCTGCCGACGGGTCGCGCGCTCCGTACGAAGTGGACGGTGACCGCGCCTGCGGATGCGAAGACGGGATCGTACGACCTGACACTCAAGGCGACTTATCGCTCGCCGACCGGGATACGGGCGGAGAGTGTGCTGCCGCTGACGGTGTCCGTCGTGGCGGCGCCACCGTCGGGCACGTCCCACCTCGGCGATCTGCCGTGGCTCTCAGCGGCCAACGGCTGGGGCCCTGTCGAGCGCAACACCAGCAACGGGGAGAGCGCGGCGGGTGACGGCAATCCCCTCACCATCGACGGGGTCGTGTACGCCAAGGGGCTCGGCGTGCACGCGGAGAGCGCCGTCGAGTACTACACCGGCAAGGCCTGCGAGACGGTCACCGCGCAGGTGGGCGTCGATGACGAGGAGGGCGCCGAGGGCTCCGTCGCGTTCGAGATCTGGGCGGACGACGCGAAGGTCGCCTCGACCGGCGTACTGACCAACGCCCAGCCCGCACAGGCGATGTCGGCCGATGTGAGCGGGGCGCAGGTGGTGCGCCTCGTCGTCACGGACGGCGGCGACGACGTCACCTCGGACCACGCCGACTGGGCGGACGCACAACTCAGCTGCTGAGGTCCCTTGGTCGGGGTGCCCTCGTGCACTCGTGCCCTCGTGCTCTCGCGTCGGCCGCACGAGGGCACCCCGTCAGGCCCCGTTCGACGCTCAGCCGCCGACCCCCGCCGCCGTCGCGCTCGGCCTGCGGCTGAGCGCGGCCGCCGCCGCGCCGACCAGACCCGCGTCCGTCCCCATCTGGGCAGGAGTGATGGTGAGGCGCTGGACGAAGGACAGCGTCGCGTAGTCGCGCAGGGCGGCGCGCAGGGGCGTGAACAGGATGTCGCCCGCCTTGCCCACTCCCCCGCCGATCACCGCGATGTCGATCTCCACCAGGGTCGCGGTCGCGGCGATACCGGCGGCCAGGGCCTGGGCGGCGCGCTCGAAGGACGCGAGAGCGACGGCGTCGCCCGCGCGGGCGGCGGCGGCCACCGCGGCGGCCGAGGTGTCGCCGTCGGGGCCGGGCTGCCAGCCGCCCTCGATGGCGCGGCGCGCGATGTTGGGGCCGCTCGCGATGCGCTCGACGCAGCCACGGGACCCGCACGGGCACAGGTCGCCGTCCAGATCCACGCTGATGTGACCGATGTGGCCGGCGTTGCCCGTGGGTCCGGGATGCAGTCGGCCACCCAGGACGAGACCGCCGCCGACGCCCGTGGAGACGACCATGCACAGCGCGTTGTCGTGCCCGCGGGCCGCGCCCTGCCAGTGCTCGGCGGCCGTGATCGCCACGCCGTCGCCGATCAGTTCCACGGGCAGCCCGCCCGTGGCGGTGCGGACCCGCTCGACCAGCGGGTAGTCGCGCCAGCCCGGAATGTTCACGGGGCTCACGGTGCCCGTCGAGGCGTCCACCGGGCCCGCGCTGCCGATGCCGAGGGCCGTGGCGCGGCTCCACAGCGGCGCGGCGGTCAGCTCGCCGAGCACGGCCTCGACGGCCCGCATGATGGTGTCGCCGTCCTCCTGCGCGGGCGTGGCGCGCTGCGCGCGCAGGAGGATGCGGCCATGGCCGTCCACCAGCGCTCCGGCGATCTTGGTGCCGCCGATGTCGAGCGCGGCCACGAGGTCGGTGTGCATCAGTGTCTGATCTCCCGCTGTGGTGTCTTTCCGAGGGGCGACCCCCGAAGTATTACCAGGGGTGTCCCCCGGACCCCCGGCCGGACGAACAGGCAGCACGACTGGCCCCGAAGGGAGGGCAGGCCGGAGAATGCGATGGACAGTGTCCCCTGCATCTGACAACGTTGTCCAGGCTCTATGCTCGACGCCACATCACCAATGAGCACGTCATCAGGACCGACGTACCCCGTGGACTACAGGACAGGACAGCGCATCGTGGCCGAGACCGCCCGCCGAACCGACAACCGCTACGGCAACCGTCCGACCATGAAGGACGTCGCGGCGCGTGCCGGAGTCGGCCTCAAGACGGTATCGCGTGTAGTCAACGGTGAGCCGGGCGTCACCCCGGACACCGAGCGCCGGGTGCAGGAGGCGATCGACGCGCTGGGCTTTCGCCGCAACGACAGCGCGCGGGTGCTGCGCAAGGGCCGCACCGCGAGCATCGGCCTCGTCCTGGAGGATCTCTCCGATCCGTTCTACGGACCGCTCAGCCGCGCGGTCGAGGAGGTGGCCCGCGCCCACGGCGCCCTGCTGATCAACGGTTCCAGCGCCGAGGACCCGGACCGCGAGCAGGAGCTGGTCCTGGCGCTGTGCGCGCGCCGCGTGGACGGGCTCGTCGTCATCCCGGCCGGTGACGACCACCGCTATCTGGAGCCGGAGATAAAGGCGGGCGTCGCCACGGTCTTCGTGGACCGCCCCGCCGGTCAGATCGACGCGGACGTCGTGCTGTCCGACAACTTCGGCGGCGCGCGGGACGGCGTCGCCCATCTGATCGCGCACGGCCACCGCCGCATCGGGTTCATCGGCGACATGCCCCGCATCCACACCGCCGCGGAGCGGCTGCGTGGCTACCGCACGGCCATGGAGGACGCCGGCATCCCGGTCGAGGACGCCTGGACGTCCCTGGGCGTCACTGATCCGCAGCGGGTCCGCCGGGCCGCCGAGGCCATGCTGTCGGGCCCCTCTCCCGTCACCGCGATCTTCACGGGCAACAACCGTGTGACGGTCACCGTCGTCCGCATCCTCGCCGAGCGCTCCGGCCCCGTCGCCCTCGTCGGTTTCGACGACATCGAACTCGCCGACCTCCTCCAGCCCGGCGTCACCGTCGTCGCCCAGGACTCCGCCCAGCTCGGCCGCACCGCCGCCGAGCGTCTCTTCCGCCAGCTCGACGGCACGCTCGTCCTTCCGGAGCGCATCGAACTCCCGACCAGGCTGATCACCCGCGGCTCGGGCGAGCTGCCGCCGGCGGGCTGACCCATGACGTATGCGGACCGTCGCACGCTCGCGGCACTCGGCCTCGCCGAAGCCCCGCGCGATCACCCTCTGACCTATCCGGGCGCCTGGCCCGAACAGTCCGGGCTCCTGGACGGCGACCGGCTGCTGCCCCTCAGCCGCCTCACGTTCGAGGATCGCGTCCCCGTCCTCGCGGTCGGCTCCAACGCCTGCCCCGCGCAACTCCGGCACAAGATGCGGGAGTTCGGGATCGAGTCGCCCATCCCCCTGGTGAAGGCGAAGGTCACGGGCATCGAGGTCGGTGTCTCCGCGCATGTCAGCGGGATGGGGTACATGTCCGCGTCGCCCTTCCGCGCTCCCGGGCTCACCCGGGAGTTGTTCCTCACCTGGCTGAACTCAGCGCAGCTCACGGCGATCGACGCGAGCGAGGGAGTCACGGCGCCGTCCGGTGCGTACGACCGTGTCCTGCTGCCCGCTTCCGACGTGGCGGTCGAGCTGGAATCGGGCGAGCTGCTCGACGGCGCCCATCTCTACGTCAACCGGCGGGGCGTTCTCCACAACGGCACCGGTACGCCGCGCCGGCATCAGGGCCAGCACGCGCTGCTCACCGAACTCCTCGCCGAGTCACCGCGGTTGAGGGAACTGTTCGGCTCCACGCCCGAGGAGTTCTGCACGCGGGCGCGCGGCGACCGGGCGCTCTGCATGCGGGGCACCCGGCTGTTCGCCGAGGAGGGGCGGGCGACGGCCTCCGGTCTGGAGAAGTACGTACGCGCTCAGCAGACCGGCAGTCCCGGCACCGGTGCGTCGTTGTCGCCGCCCTTGATGTAGACGTCGCTGACGAAGACGTTCGTGTTGCCGCTGTCGTCGTCCGTCTTCGCCCACCAGATGTTCGTCCACTCGCCGTAGGTCTCGCGGCGGCCCAGGTTCTGCTGGCAGTAGAAGTAGTTGGTGCCCGCGTTGAGGGTGCCGGCCTCGGCTCCGTCGGCGGTGTAGGACGTGGCGGTGCGCCAGACCTCGCAGTTGTACTTTCCGCCGCCGATGGAATTGCAGACGGGGGCGGGGCTGGGATCGTCTCCGCCGCCGCTGGTGCCGCCCGGCGTGCCACCGCCGCCCGTGGTTCCGCCGTCGTCGGTGGGCCTGGGAGTGGGGGCGGGGGCCTTCGTCGTCGGCTCGGAGTCCTCCGTGCCCTCCGGCTCCTTGGGCGCAGGCGGGGGATTCTTGTCGCCCTGCTCGGTGGGCTCGGGGTCGTCCGACGGGTCCACCGAGCCGCGACTGGCGTCCGCCGAGGACGGGGAGTCGCCGGCTTCTGGAGTGGCAGGTGCCCCGGAGGCCGTCTTCGAGTCACCCGAGTCGTTCAGCAGGGCCACGGTGACGCCGGTCGCGGCCAGGACGACGGTGACCGCCGCGGCGGCGAGCAGCGCTCGGGTCTTACGACGCCGGGGAGCTCCGGAAGTGGTGACCTGGGTCTGGAGCTCCGGCTGTGGGGCTCCGACGCCTGGTCCGCCTGAGCCCGGCGCTCCGAAGCCCGGTCCGGCCGGAGGTGGCGATGCGGGGAGGCCGGATTCCGGAGTTCCGAACGCCTGCTGGGCCGCACCCGGAGTCCCCGCGCCCGGTCCGTCCGCACCCGGAGTCCCCGCGCCCGATCCAGCCACGCCCGCAGCCCCGAACTCCGCTCCACCGGACTCCGGCGGCCCGTCCCCCGGCCCGTTCATCGACGGCGGTGCGGCGTGCCCCGCCTCCGGCGCCCCGAAGCCCGGTCCGCCCGAGCCCGGCGCCCCGAAGCCGGGCGGTACCGACGGCACACTCCGCTCGGTGGTCTCGCGTGGCTTCGGCGCGGATCCGCGCAGGCCGGTGGTCGCGGAGTCCTGGTCGGGCGTCTCCGCCGCCACCGCCTCCAGCAGTTCGCGTGCCCGGTCGGCGTCCGGCCGGTCCTGCGGCTGCTTCCGCATGAGCTCCTGCAGTACGGGACCCAGCGGCCCGGCGCCCCGCGCCTCCGGCAGCGGTTCGACGACGATCGCGGTGAGTGTGGACCACGTCGACGTACGGCGGAACGGTGAGGTGCCCTCGACTGCCGCGTACAGCGTGGCGCCCAGGGCCCAGACGTCGGACGCGGGTCCCGGGTCCTGGCCCTGGGCGCGCTCGGGCGCCAAGTAGTCCAGGGAACCCACCAGTTCGCCGCTGCGCGTCAGGTGCGTGGTGGAGCCGTCGCCGGGGTCGTCCATCGTCGCGATGCCGAAGTCGGTGAGGACGATCCGGCCGGAGCGGTCGAGCAGGATGTTGCCGGGCTTGACGTCGCGGTGGAGGACTCCGGCGCGGTGGGCCGCGGCCAGCGCGTCCATGACCTTCGCGCCGATCTCGGCGGCCTCGCGCGGGTCGAGCGGGCCCCGCTCCCGCAGCACGTCGTCGAGGGAGGGCCCGTCGACCAGTTCCATGACGATCAGCGGGCGGCCCTCGACCTCGGCCACGTCGTGCACGGCGATGACTCCGGGGTGGCGCACCCGGGCCGCCGCGCGCGCCTCGCGCTGCATCCTGCGCCCCAGGTCGGCGAGTTCGGGAGCGGCAGCGTCGGTGTACGTCCGCAGTTCCTTGACCGCGACCTCGCGGCCGAGTACCTCGTCGAGGGCCCGCCAGACGACGCCCATGCCGCCGCGCCCGAGCTGGGCCACGATTCGGTATCGCCCGGCCAGGAGCCGGCCGATCCCATCCGTCTGTTCGTTCTCCCCCGAAGACACCCCTGCCCCGTTCCTGTCACACGCCGATCAAGTCGCTAACAGCCTAGGGGGGCGTGAGTGACAGCGCGGACCCAAGGCGATGGCTGTGACAGGCCCGCTACTCGGCGAAGACAGTCGGAGTCACTGGGCGGAGACGGTCAGGCCGCCCCGCCTGGGCATCGCGAAGCCTTCCAGGTCCGCGCGGGTCAGGCCCGTCACACGCGCCACCTCCGCGATGTCGAGGGCCCCGCAGTCCAGGCCCCGCAGCAGATAGCCGCTGAGTGCCTTGGCGGTCGCGGGCTCGTCCATCACGTCGCCGCCCGCGCGGTTGGCGTACCGGGCGAGGCGCGCGGCCGCCTGCTCGAAGCCCTCGCGGTAGAAGGCGAACACGGCCGCGTACCGGGTCGGGATGTGGCCCGGGTGCATGTCCCAGCCCTGATAGTAGGCGCGGGCCAGGGCGCGCCGGGTGAGGCCGTAGTGCAGCCGCCAGGCGTCGTGGACCCTGGAAGTCGGGCCGACGGGCAGGACGTTGGTGGAGCCGTCCGAGACCCGTACGCCGGTGCCCGCCGCCGCGACCTGCATGATCGCCTTCGCGTGGTCTGCGGCCGGGTGGTCGCTGGCCTGGTGGGCGGCGCTGACGCCGAGGCAGGCGCTGTAGTCGAAGGTCCCGTAGTGCAGCCCGGTGGCACGGCCCTCGGCGGCCTGGATCATCCGCGCGACGGTCGCGGTGCCGTCGGTGGCGAGGATGGACTGGCTGGTCTCGATCTGGATCTCGAACCCGATCCGCCCATGCTCGAGCCCGCGCGCCTTCTCGAACGCCTCCAGCAGCCGCACCATCGCGGTGACCTGCTCGGCGTATGTCACCTTCGGCAGCGTGAGCACCAGACCGTCCGGCAGTCCGCCCGCCTCCATCAGCCCGGTCAGGAAGATGTCGAGGGTCCGGATGCCCCGCTCGCGCACCGGCGCCTCCATGCACTTCATCCGGATACCCATGTACGGGGCGGCCGTGCCGTTCTCGTACGCCTCCGAGATCAGCCGTGCGGCACGGGCGGCCGCCTCGTCCTCCTCGGCGTCGGGGCGCGGGCCGTAGCCGTCCTCGAAGTCGACGCGCAGGTCCTCGATGGGCTCACGCTCCAGCTTGGCGCGTACGCGGTCGTGGACGGGCCCGGCCAGCTCGTCGGCGAGGCCGAGGACCGCGGCGAAGGACGCGGCGTCCGGGGCGTGTTCGTCCAGGGCGGCGAGGGCCAGGTCGCCCCAGGAGCGGATGGTGTCGGCGGCGAAGACGTCCCCGGGGACGTAGACGGTGTGGACGGGCTGGCGGGTGCCGGGGTCTCCGGGGTAGCGGCGCTCCAGCTCGGCGTCGACCGGGGCGAGGGAGGCGCTGATCTCCTCGCTGACGGCGCCCGCGAGGCTCGTCGCCACCTTCTCCTGCTGCCCCTGGCCCATCCCGACACCTCTCTGTTTTCCGCCAACCGGAATCAACAATCCGTAGAGCGAAGTTATCCAGGGACCTTCCCGCTGGTCAACACCCCTTCCGCCGAGGTGCACCCCGGGACTTCCCTCCATGGCCACCGCGGGCTCTCGACATGTTCACGCCCAACTTCGACACTGCGGTGCGCACGACTCACCCGGCATCCGCCACCGAAGGAGCCCTCCCGTGCCCACCAAGCACAACCGAGTCTCGCGACGTCTGGGCCTGAAGACCGCCGTCGCCGCCGCGATCGCCTTGCCTCTGACCAGTACAGCACCCATCACCGCGACCGCCGCGCCGGTGGACAGATCCGGCCGCCGCCTGGAGGTCATGTCGTTCAACCTGCGCTACGCGAGCACTGCCGAACCCAACAGCTGGGCCGCCCGCCGCCCCGTGATGCGCGAACTGCTGCGCCGCGAGCGGCTCCACGTCATCGGCACCCAGGAAGGCCTCTACCAGCAGGTGCGCGACATCGAGACGGATCTCGGACCGCACTACGACTGGATCGGCACGGGTCGCGCGGGCGGCAGCCGCGACGAGTTCATGGCGATCTTCTACGACACCCGCCGGCTCGCCCCCGTGGAGTACGACCACTTCTGGCTCTCCGACACGCCCGACGTGATCGGCTCGAACACCTGGGGCGGCGGGTCCATCCGCATGGTGACCTGGGTACGGTTCCGCGATCTGGCCGACGGGGAGCGGGAGTTCTACTTCCTCAACACGCACCTCGACAACGCGAGTCAGAACGCACGCGCGCGTGCCGCCGATCTGACCGCCCAGCGCATCGCGGGCCTCGACCGCTCACTGCCGCTCGTCGTGACCGGCGACTTCAACGTCGCCGCACACAAGAACCCCGTCTACGACACCATGCTGGGCGCCGGTCTCGTCGACACCTGGGACACGGCCGCCAAGCGGAGCAAGCTGTACGCGACCTTCCACGGTTACCGGCCCCTGATCCCGGACGGCGACCGCATCGACTGGGTCCTCGCCACACCCGGCGTGACCGCGCACAGTGCCTCGATCAACACCTTCTCCGTGAACGGCCAGTTCCCGAGCGACCATCTGCCCGTACAGGCGTCGCTGAGCCTGGGATGAGTCCGGGGAGTCCGGGGAGTCCGGGATGAGTCGAGGCCCCTGTGACCGTGTCGCCGGTCCCAGGGGCCTCGTACTGTTCGGAGACGCTCAGCCCTTGCGGGTCTTGATCTCCTCGGTGAGCTGCGGGACGACCTCGAAGAGGTCGCCGACCACGCCGTAGTCGACCAGGTCGAAGATCGGGGCCTCGGCGTCCTTGTTGACCGCCACGATGGTCTTCGAGGTCTGCATGCCGGCCCGGTGCTGGATCGCACCGGAGATACCGGAGGCGATGTACAGCTGCGGGGACACGGACTTGCCGGTCTGGCCGACCTGGTTGGAGTGCGGGTACCAGCCCGCGTCCACCGCGGCGCGCGAGGCGCCGACGGCCGCGCCGAGGGAGTCGGCGAGCGCCTCGATGATCGCGAAGTTCTCGGCGCCGTTGACGCCGCGGCCGCCGGAGACCACGATCGCGGCCTCGGTCAGCTCCGGGCGGCCGGTCGACTCGCGCGGCGTACGGGACGTGATCTTGGTGCCGGTCGCCTTGTCCGAGAAGGTCACGGACAGTGCCTCGACGGTACCCGCGGCCGGGGCGGGCTCCACGGCGGCGGAGTTGGGCTTGACCGTGATGACCGGGGTGCCCTTGGAGATCCGGGACTTGGTGGTGAAGGCGGCGGCGAACACCGACTGCGTGGCCACCGGGCCCTCGTCGCCGGCCTCCAGGTCGACGGCGTCGGTGATGATGCCGGAGCCGATGCGGACCGCGAGGCGGGCGGCGATCTCCTTGCCCTCACCGGAGGACGGGACCAGCACGGCGGCCGGGGACACGGCGTCGTAGGCGGCCTGGAGGGCGTCCACCTTCGGTACGACCAGGTAGTCGGCGAACTCGGGGGCGTCGGCGGTCAGGACGCGGGTCGCGCCGTGCTCGGCGAGCGCGGCGGCGGTGTTTTCGGCACCCGCGCCGAGGGCGACGGCGACCGGCTCGCCGATGCGGCGGGCCAGCGTCAGCAGCTCCAGGGTGGGCTTGCGGACGGCACCGTCCACGTGGTCGACGTAGACGAGAACTTCAGCCATGGGACTTCTTCTCTCCTGCTTGCGAAAGATGAGGGGCGGTAAGCGGGTTGGGCCTTAGACGAACTTCTGGCCCGCGAGGAACTCAGCGAGCTGCTTGCCGCCCTCGCCCTCGTCCTTGACGATCGTGCCGGCCGTGCGCGCCGGGCGCTCCGCGGCGGAGTCGACGACCGTGTAGGCGCCTTCCAGACCGACCTCCTCGGCCTCGATGTCGAGGTCGGACAGGTCCCAGGAGGTCACCGGCTTCTTCTTGGCGGCCATGATGCCCTTGAAGGACGGGTAGCGCGCCTCACCCGACTGGTCGGTGACGGACACGACCGCCGGAAGGGAGGCCTCCAGCTGCTCGGAGGCGGAGTCGCCGTCGCGGCGGCCCTTGACCGTGCCCTCCTCGACCGACACCTCGGAAAGCAGCGTGACCTGCGGGACGCCCAGCCGCTCGGCCAGCAGCGCCGGGACCACGCCCATGGTGCCGTCGGTGGAGGCCATGCCGGAGATGACCAGGTCGTAGCCGGCCTTCTCGATCGCCTTGGCCAGCACCAGCGACGTACCGATGGCGTCGGTGCCGTGCAGGTCGTCGTCCTCGACGTGGATGGCCTTGTCCGCACCCATGGACAGCGCCTTGCGCAGCGCGTCCTTGGCGTCCTCCGGGCCCACCGTCAGGACGGTGATCTCAGCGTCGTCGGCCTCGTCGGCGATCTGCAGTGCCTGCTCGACCGCGTACTCGTCGAGCTCCGAGAGCAGACCGTCCACGTCGTCCCGGTCGACGGTCAGGTCATCGGCGAAGTGCCGGTCGCCAGTGGCGTCGGGCACGTACTTCACAGTGACAACGATCCTCAAGCTCACGCCGGCTCTCCTACTGCAATCGTCATTTCCGAGCTGCTTTGTTTCAGGCAGCATAGGCGCCTCGAGCGGCTCGTCCCGGTTGGGGCGGCCTGCCCTCCGAACCAAATATTACTCGTCAGTACATCCAGTTCCTGCCCGCTAAGCAAGCGCTTTGAACTGTGACCTTTGCAACGCAGCGTAATCGGAACTCGACGCTTCCGCAGGGGCCCCGGCTGCCCGGTCCCTCGAGTCCGTCGCATTCGTCCGTCGTGTTCTTCATTCGCGCAGGCCGTTGAAACGCCCCTGGTGGTAGAGGAGCGGGCGCCCTGCGCCGGTGGGATCGCCGAGGACGACCTCGGCCAGCACGATGCGGTGGTCCCCCGCGGGCACCCGCGCGACGATCCGGCACACGAGCCAGGCCAGGACGTCGTCGAGTACGGGCACGCCTTCGGGACCCTCACGCCAGCTCGTGGCCGGACCGAAGCGGTCGGCGCCGCTGCGGGCGAAGGTGGCGGCCAGCTCCCGCTGGTGCTCCCCGAGTATGTGGACGCCGACGTGCTCCGTCTCGGAGATCACCGGCCAGCTCGAGGCGCCGGTGCCGATGCCGAAGGAGAGCAGCGGGGGCTCGGCGGAGACCGAGGTGAGCGAGGTGGCGGTGAAGCCGACAGGGCTGCTGCCGCCCTGTGCGGTGATCACGGCGACTCCGGCCGCGTGCCGCCGGAAGACGGAGCGGAGCAGGTCGGGAGAGGCGAGTCGAGGTGTGCCGAGGCCGGGCGTGGCCGTCATGGAGTTGTCCTTCTGCGGGAGACGATGAGCTGGTTCTGGGCTGCTCAACAGCCCGGACAGCGCGCGCTCGCTGTGCGGGCCAGGTCCACGTGGACACGCTCGAAGAGAAGGAGTTCCGGAGGCACACGGCCAGGCTGACGATGGTTGGCACGTGCAGTCAAGTGCGTTCCGGCATCTGGGAGATGCGTCACCGGCAGCCGCATGCGCCGGCGCACCCCCGCCCTCAGGTCGCTCCAACAGCCTCGCCGAGCGCGGCGATCACATCCGCCTTGCGCGGCTGCCCGGTCGCGCGGCGCACGACGGCTCCGTCCGCGTCGAGCACCAGCACGGTCGGTGTCTTGAGGATGTCGAGTGCGCGTACGAGGTCCAGGTGGTCCTCGGCATCGATCTCGACGTGGGTCACGCCCGGGACCATTCCAGCAATCTCGCCGAGCACTCGGCGAGTCGCCCGGCAGGGCGCACAGAAGGCGCTGGAGAACTGGACCAGCGTGGCCCGTTCGCCGAGATTCTCGCCCAACTCGGCCACCCCGAGGCGCTTTCCGCCATCCCGCCCGCGCACGCTCACCCTCCCGCTCCGCTGCCGATGCAGCACTCCATAGCTGTCGATGCACGAATCCGTAGGCGGCCGCCACGGTGAGCACCACCACGTCTTCAGCGCTCACGAGACCGCGGAGATTCCCGGTGCACCGCGGAGATTCCCGGTGCCACGGCAGCCGGACCGTACGCCGACGTGATGAGAATCTCGCCACTCGAAGGAACCAGGACTGGCTACTCGTCCGTTCTTCGGGCACGATCTGCGCATTGCCGTAAACCTACGGCTGCGTAACTTTCCCGCCGGGATACCCCCTTCCCAGGCAGAGAGAAGGGTCCACTCCGTTCATGGCTGAGCTTGCCTACCGTCCCGCCATCGGTCTCGCCCGCACGCTGTTCAAGGCCTGGGACCTGAAGATCGACTGCAAGGGATCGGAGAACATCCCGCGCTCGGGCGGTGCGGTGCTGGTGAGCAATCACATCAGCTACCTCGACTTCATCTTCGACGGTCTCGCCGCCCTGCCGCAGAAGCGCCTGGTCCGCTTCATGGCCAAGGAGTCGGTCTTCCGGCACAAGATCTCCGGCCCGCTGATGCGCAACATGAAGCACATCCCCGTGGACCGCAACCAGGGCGAGGCGGCGTACGCACACGCGCTGGACTCCCTGCGCTCCGGTGAGGTCATCGGGGTCTTCCCCGAAGCCACCATCTCGCAGTCGTTCACGCTGAAGAGCTTCAAGTCGGGTGCCGCGCGCCTGGCCCAGGAGGCCGGCGTCCCGCTGATCCCGATGGCTCTGTGGGGCACGCAGCGGCTGTGGACGAAGGGCCATCCGAAGAACTTCAAGCGCAGCCACATCCCGATCACCATCCGCGTCGGCGAGGCGATCGAGGCCTCCCGGGACAAGTACGCGGGCGCGATCACCCGTCAACTGCGCGAGCGCGTACAGGAGTTGCTGGAAGCAGCCCAGCGCGCCTACCCCGTACGCCCCAAGGACCCGAACGACACCTGGTGGATGCCGGCCCATCTCGGCGGCACGGCCCCGACGCCCGAAGAAGTGAAGGCCGCCGAGGCGCGCTGAGCCGCTGCTCCGGCGCCAGGACGGTGACTTGACTCAGAGTGCGGCGGGGAGGGTCCGCCACAGGTACTCCCGGTCCGGGGCGTCCTTGAGGGCGCGCACTACGACAGGGTGAGGTTCGGCGCACAGAACCGGGTAGTCCACCTCATGGGACTTCGAGTCGGGCACCCAGGCAAGGCGCTCACCCTCGAGTGAGAACTGGGCGTCGACTCCCGGCTTGTTCCCGCGGCAGTCCTGCCGGTGCCATGCCCCGTTGAACCGCACGGCGATCAGACCGTGCACGCAGAGCGCACTGCCGTCGTCGTGCATCAGCGACTGGTAGCACAGCGCCGTGGGGATGTCCTCGGCGCGCAGCAGTGCGGCCAGCGCGTGAGCCTTGGCGTGACAGATGCCGGTTCCCTGTTCCAGGACGTCCGAGGCGCGCCAGGTGACGCGCATGTCGCCGCTGTCGGCCGAGTGCGGGATGTCGTCCCTGACGAATTCGTACGCCGCCTGCGCATAGCCATACGAGTCGGCGACCGTCGAGGCGAGGCGCGCCGCTGTCTGCCGCACCAGCGGATGGTGATGGTCGATGACCTCGTCGGCAGCCAAGTAGGCGGACAGGTCGGGGGTTTCCTGGATCAGCTCCATGGCCGCAGAGCATAGGAATGCGACCGATGGCGAGTCAATGACTTTTCTCCTAGGCGCATATCTATGCAGACCTACCGACCAGAACCTACCGCCGAAACCATTGCTGAACCTATCGAGAATCGATAGGTTTCCATCGTAGGTCGATCGAAGGAGAGGCGATGGGGAAGCTGACTGTGCTTGCGCTGCGTGCCGTGCTCGCGTTGGTGCTCGCCGGCACCGTGTTCGTGCAGGCATTGATGGTGTGGACATTGGTCAGCGGGAGCGACCCGGAGGACGGGTCGCTCCCGCTGACCCCGCTGCGCGTGATCACGATCCTGGGCATGGTGTCGGTCCAGGTCGCCCTGGTCTGCGTATGGCGGCTGGTGACGATGGTGCGACACGGAACCGTGTTCTCCCACGCCGCCTTCCGGTACGTGGACGGCGTGATCGGCGCGATCGTGGCGGCTGCCCTCGTGTGGTTCGCGGTCACGGCCATCAATGCGCCGGGCCAGCGGGACGACCCCGGAGTCACCCTCATCATGGGCGGAGTTGGCGTGGCCATCCTGGGGGTCGCGCTCATCGTGCTCGTACTGCGGATGCTGCTCGCCCAGGCCGTCGCGCGCGACATCCAGGCGACAGAGCTGCAGGCCGAGCTGGCCGAGGTGATCTGATGCCGATCGCCGTCGACATCGATGTGATGCTGGCCAAGCGGAAGATGTCCGTGGGCGAGCTCGCGGACCGCGTCGGGATCACACCCGCCAACCTGGCGGTGCTCAAGAACGGCCGTGCCAAGGCGGTCCGCTTCACCACCCTCGCCGCGCTCTGCGAGGTACTCGAGTGTCAGCCGGGAGACCTGCTGCGCTGGGAGGCCAGGGGCGCCTCGGACGAGGATTCCGCGGACGGGGTATCGCGCCCCTAAGGAGGCCGCAGGCCCCTTAGGGGCGCGGGGAACTGCGCGACCAACCACAGACGACCCGCACCTGTCGTACTGCACCCCCAGCGGAGCGCTAACGCGCCATCTCCTCCTTGAGTGCCGCCACAAAGCCGTCCACGTCGTCCTCCGTCGTGTCGAAGGAGCACATCCAGCGGACGTCGCCCGCGGCCTCGTCCCAGAAGTAGAAGCGGTACCGCTTCTGGAGGCGTTCGCTCGCGTCGTGGGGCAGCCGGGCGAAGACCGCGTTGGCCTGCACCGGGTGGAGGATCTCGACGCCGTGCACCGCTCGCACGCCCTCGGCGAGACGCTGAGCCATCTCGTTGGCATGGCGGGCGTTGCGCAGCCACAGGTCCTTGGCGAGCAGCGCCTCCAACTGCACCGATACGAAGCGCATCTTGGAGGCGAGTTGCATCGACAGCTTGCGCAGGTGCTTCATGTGGCTGACGGCGTCCTGGTTGAGGACGACGACGGCCTCGCCGAACAGCGCGCCGTTCTTGGTGCCGCCGAAGGACAGGACGTCCACGCCCGCCGCGTCGGTGAACGTCCGCATCGGGACGTTCAGTGAGGCGGCCGCGTTGGCTATCCGGGCTCCGTCGAGGTGCACCTTCAGGCCGAGCGCGTGGGCGTGCTCGCAGATCGCGCGGATCTCGTCGGGCGTGTAGACGGTGCCGAGTTCGGTGTTCTGGGTGATCGAGACGACCTGCGGCATCGCGCGGTGCTCGTCCTCCCAGCCGTACGCCTGCCGGTCGATCAGCTCGGGCGTGAGCTTGCCGTCCGGGGTGGGCACCGTCAGCAGTTTGAGGCCGCCCATGCGCTCGGGGGCGCCGCCCTCGTCGACGTTGATGTGCGCGCCCTCCGCGCAGATCACCGCGCCCCAGCGGTCCGTGAGCGCCTGGAGTGATACGACGTTGGCGCCCGTCCCGTTGAAGACGGGGAACGCCTCGGCCGTCGCGCCGAAGTGGCTGCGCATCACCTGCTGGAGGTGCTCGGTGTACGCGTCCTCGCCGTACGAGACCTGGTGACCGCCGTTGGCCAGGGCCAGGGCGGCGAGCACCTCGGGGTGGGCCCCCGCGTAGTTGTCGCTGGCGAAGCCGCGGACCTCCGGGTCGTGATGACGCCGGGCGTCGGTCTTCGGAGGGTTCACGGCTTCTCGGTCAGCCACAGACGCTTTCCGTTCACTTCGGCGGCGGGCTCGTCCCAGACGTCGACGATGGCCTCGGCCAGATCATTGACGTCCGTGAAGCCCGCGAACTTCGCATTGGGGCGCTCGGCGCGCATCGCGTCGTGCACCAACGCCTTCACTATCAGGATGGCAGCCGCCGCCCTCGGCCCGGACTCACCCCCGGCCTTGCGGAAGAAGTCGGCCAGGGCCAGCGTCCACGCCTCGGCGGCGGCCTTGGCGGCGGAGTACGCGGCGTTGCCCGCCGTGGGCTTGCTGGCGCCGGCGGCGCTGATCAGGACGTAACGGCCGCGATCGCTGTGCTGCAACGCCTCGTGGAAGGCCAGGGAGGTGTGCTGCACGGTGCGGATCAGCAGCATCTCCAGCAGATCCCAGTCGTCGAGACTGGTCCTGGTGAAGGTCTCGCTGCCGCGCCAGCCGCCGACGAGGTGGACCAGGCCGTCGACACGGCCGAAGTCCTTCTCGATGTGAATCGCCCAGTCGCGGGTCGACTCCCGGTCGAGCAGGTCGACCGTGTCCCCGATGACGGTGGCGCCGCCGTGCGCGTAGCGCGCCGCGTCCACGGCCTCCGCAAGACGCTCGGGGTCGTTGTCCGCCCCGATGACGGTCGCCCCTGCCTCGGCGAGCCGCAGCAGCGTCGCACGTCCGGCGGGTCCGCCCGCGCCGGCCACCGCGACCACCGCACCGCTGAGAGCCCCGTTCTGCATGGTCCTCGCCTCCTGAGCACTGTTCCGGGCATGATCGCTCACGCGGCGACCCGCTGGGCACTGTCCGCCGTGATGCCCTTGGCGGAGGCGATCACGTTCTTCAGCTTCTTGGACAGTGCCTCATAGAACATGCTCAGCGGAAACTCGTCCGGAAGCACGTCATCGACGAGTTTTCGCGGCGGCCGGCTCAGATCCAGGGCGTCCGGACCCTTGGCCCACTTGGAGCCCGGGTGCGGGGCGAGGTAGCTGGAGACCAGTTCATAGCCGGCGAACCAGTGGACCAGCTTCGGACGGTCGATGCCGTCGCGGTACAGCTTCTCGATCTCGGCGCACAGCTCGTTGGTGACCTGCGGGGCGCGCTGCCAGTCGATGGACAGCTTGTTGTCGGTCCAGCGGACGACATCGTGCTTGTGCAGGTAGGCGAAGAGCAGCTGGCCGCCGAGGCCGTCGTAGTTGCGGACACGCTCACCGGTGACCGGGAAGCGGAACATCCGGTCGAACAGCACCGCGTACTGCACGTCACGGCCCTGCGGGAAGCCGTCGTCCGCGAGCTTCACGGCCTCCCTGAAGGCGGTGAGGTCGCAGCGCAGCTCCTCGAGGCCGTACATCCAGAACGGCTGGCGCTGCTTGATCATGAACGGGTCGAAGGGCAGGTCGCCGCGGCTGTGGGTGCGGTCGTGGACCATGTCCCACAGGACGAACGCCTGCTGGCAGCGGTCCTGGTCGCCGACCATCTCCCGGATGTCGTCGGGCAGTTCGAGCCCGAGGATGCCGACGGCGGCCTCGGTGACCCGGCGGAAGCGGGCGGCCTCGCGGTCGCAGAAGATGCCGCCCCAGCTGAACCGCTCGGGGGCCTCGCGCACGGCGACGGTCTCCGGGAAGAGGACGGCCGAGTTGGTGTCGTAGCCCGAGGTGAAGTCCTCGAAGGTGATGCCGCAGAACAGCGGGTTGTCATAGCGGGTGCGCTCCAGCTCGGCGAGCCAGTCCGGCCACACCATGCGCAGCACGACCGCTTCCAGGTTGCGGTCCGGGTTGCCGTTCTGCGTGTACATGGGGAAGACGACCAGGTGCTGGAGGCCGTCCTCGCGGTGTGCGGCGGGCTGGAAGGCCAGCAGCGAGTCGAGGAAGTCGGGGATCTTGAAACCCTCGTCCGCCCAGCGGCGCAGGTCACCGACGAGCGCCTCGTGGTACGCGGCGTCGTGCGGAAGCAGTGGCGCGAGCGCCTCGACGGCGCCCACGACACGGCGTACGGCGTGATCGGCGTCCCCGGGATCAGGGGCGCCCTCGGAGTCGAAGTCGATCGAGCCGTCCTTGGACTGCCATGGCCGGATCTGCTCCACGGCATCCTTGAGCACGGGCCAAGCCGGGTGCTCCACCACCCTGCCGCTGGGAGGAACCTGCCCCTCCGCACCCACCTGCACAAGAATTTCCGTCATGACCCATCCTTCACAGAAGAACCTCGCGTTTGGACACCGTATGCGTGCGGCGTTCCTCCTCACAAGTGGAGACTCGGGAAATTATCCTGCGTTACCTCATCTTCACCGCTCTTTTTCCTGCCGGATGCCGTCGTTGCGAATACTTCCGTCGCTTCCTGGGTAGCGGCGCGGGTGGCCTCCATGCGCTACCGGAGCGCCGTCGGTCAACGCTCCCGGGACTCGCCCACTCAGGGGTGAGCCGGGAGCCGCGACAGTCCGTGTTCGTGCGGCTGGAAGGCGTCATTCCCCGCTGTCGGACCGGGTTCATCAGCGGGTCCGGCGATTAGGCTGCGGGCTGGCCGCGTGGGCACGGGACCGCAGCGCGCGGCAGCCGAGCCGCCGTCGACGGAAGCGGAGTCAACGTTGAACTTCCTCACCATCGGTCACCGCGGAATCATGGGTGTCGAACCCGAGAACACCCTCCGTTCCTTCGTCGCCGCCGAGCAGGCGGGCCTCGACGTGATCGAACTCGATCTGCATCTGAGCAAGGACGGCGAGCTCGTCGTCATGCACGACGCCGACGTGGACCGTACGACCGACGGTTCGGGCCCGATCGCCGAGCAGACCCTCGCGGAGCTGCGGGCGCTGGACGCGGGACGCGGGGAACGCATCCCGGTCTTCGAGGAGGTCCTGGACGCCGTCACGGCGCCGCTGCAGGCCGAGATCAAGGACGTCGCGGCGGCCCAGGCGCTCGCCGAGGTCATGCACCGGCGGGATCTGGCCGGCCGGGTCGAGGTGCTGTCGTTCCACGACGAGGCGATCGCCGAGATCGCGCGGCTCGTCCCGGGCGTACGCACCGCGCTCGTCGCCAGCCGGTACGGCACCGATGTCGTCGAGCGCGCCACCGCCGTCGGCGCCACCGGTCTCGTACTGAACATCCGGCGGCTGACCCTGGAGATCGTCGAGTGCGCGCGCAAGGCGGACCTGCGGATCATCGGCTGGGTGGTGAACACGCAGGACCATCTGCGGCTGGTGCGCGCCCTGGGGCTGGACGGCGCGACCACCGACTACCCGGAGATCAAGCGCACCGGACGCTTCACGGCGTAGGGCACTTCACCGGGCAGGCGGCTTCACAGCACAAGCGGCCTCACGGCACAAGTGGCTTCACCAGGAGCTCGAACTCCAGGTCGTCGCGCTGCGGAATGCCGAACCGTTCGTCGCCGTACGGGAAGGGGATCATCTTTCCCGTACGGCGGTAGCCGCGCCGCTCGTACCAGGCGATGAGGTCCTCGCGCACGGAGATCACGGCCATGTGCATCTCCGCGACGCCCCAGATCTCGCGCGCGTGCCGCTCGGCCTCGGCGAGGATCACCTTGCCGAGGCCCCCGCCCTGCTGTGCGGGGCTGACCGCGAACATGCCGAAGTGGGCGTGGTCACCGCGGTGTTCGAGCTGGCAGCAGGCGATCAGCGTGCCGTCGCGCTCGACGGTCAGCAGACGGCTGTCGGGCGACTCGATGACCTCGCGCACGCCCTCCGGGTCCGTCCGCTGTCCCTCCAGGATGTCCGCCTCGGTGGTCCAGCCGATGCGGCTGGAGTCCCCTCGGTAGGCCGACTCGACGAGCAGGACAACGGCGTCGACGTCGGCGTCGGCGGCCTCTCGGAAGGTCAGACCAGTGGCGGCGGTGTCCATGGGAACGGTCTCCGGTATCGGCGCGGCTCGGGCACCGACGAGCGTAGCCCTCCCACTAAGGTGCGCGGCATGGTGCATGTACTGAGCAGCCGGACCTTGCTCCGCCCCACCGACCCCGAGCGCTCCCGCGCCTTCTACGGTGAGCAGCTGGGCCTCGCCGTCTACCGCGAATTCGGCACGGGCCCGGAGCGCGGCACCGTCTACTTCCTCGGCGGCGGCTTCCTGGAAGTCGCCGGCCGCTCGGAGGAACCCCCCTCCCCCGCCGTCAAGCTGTGGCTCCAGGTGGCGGACGTGACAGCCGCGTACGAGGAGCTGACGGCCGCGGGCGTCGAGATCCGGCGGCCCCCGGTCAAGGAACCGTGGGGCCTGATCGAAATGTGGCTCACCGATCCGGACGGAACCGAGATCGCGATGGTGGAGGTACCCGCGGACCATCCGCTGCGCTATCGGCCCTGAGGCTTCCCCCGTCACTCCTCCCTGCACAGGCAGAACGGATGGCCCACCGGATCCGCGTACACGCGGAAGCCGCGGCGGCCGTTGTCGTCGTCCAGGTCGAGCGGGGTGGCGCCGAGGGCCAGTACCTGGGTCTCGGCGGTGTCGATGTCCGGGACGGTGAAGTCCAGATGCAGCTGCTGGGAGTTGTCGTCGGCGCGCGGCCAGTCGGGCGGGCGGTAGCCGGGAGCGCGCTGGAACGCGATGCGGTGGCCGCCGGGCGCGTAGAGGTCGTACCAGTCGTCGTTGTACTGCTTGATGTCACCGCCGAGCACGCCCGCGTAGAAGGTGGCGAGGGCCGGGGGATCCGGGCAGTCCAGGGCTACCAGGCAGTACTGGGCGATGGCCATGGGGGAAAGTCCTTTCGCTCAGGTCTCGTTCATCAGGTCTCGTTCATCAGGTCTCGTTCATCAGGTCTCGTTCACAGGTCCTTCAGTGCCGGCAGCAGCTTCTTCTCCGCCCAGTCGAGGAACGGGAGTTGGTGGTCGCCGCCGACCTGGACCAGGGCGATCTCGGTGAAGCCCGCGGTGACGTAGGGGCGTACGGCCTCGACGAAGGTGCCGACGTCGTCACCGCACGGGATGGTCTCCGCGACGTCCTCCGGGCGTACGTGCTGTGTGGCCGTGTCGAAGTTCGCGGGGCCGGGGAGTTCGGCGTTGACCGGCCAGCCGCCGAGCGCCCAGCGGAACTGCTCGTGGGCCCGGGCGACGGCGGCGTCCTTGTCGGGGTCGAAGCAGACGGGGAGTTGACCCACCCTGGGCTTGCCGGTGCCGCCGTGCCGGTCGAAGGAGTCAAGGAGCTCGGACTTCGGCTCGGTGGCGATCATCAGGTCGGCCAGCCGGCCGGCGACGGCGCAGGAGTGCTCGCCGGAGACGGCGACGCCGATCGGGGGCGGCTCGTCGGGGAGGTCGTACAGCCGGGCGTTCTCCACGTCGTAGTGCGGGCCGTGGTGGTTCACATTCTCACCGGCGAACAGTGCGCGGATGATGTCCACGGCCTCTTCCAGCATGTCGAGGCGGATGTGCGCGGCGGGCCAACCGCCGCCCACCACATGCTCGTTGAGGTTCTCGCCGGAACCGAGCCCGAGCCGGAAGCGGCCCTCGGCGAGCAGCTGCGTCGTGGCGGCCTTCTGGGCGACGACGGCCGGGTGATAGCGGGTCGTCGGACAGGTCACGTACGTCATGAGGGGAATCCTGGAGGTGGCCTGCGCCGCGGCCCCGAGCACGCTCCAGGCGTAGGGGGCGTGACCCTGTTCATCGAGCCACGGGAAGTAATGGTCGGAGGTCACCGAGAAGTCGAATCCGGCCTGCTCCGCGGCCACCACGTGCCGCACGAGGTCACGGGGGCCGGCCTGCTCGGTCATCATTGTGTAGCCGATTTGCACCATGTTGTTCCCAGTAGCCGTGCAGGGGTACCCGAAACCTCCCCTTCGCGGGGTGTGCCGCATGCCGCCGATGGCGAGTGTGCCCGGGCCGGTGCCGGGTACCGGAGCCGGGCATGCCACATCCTCGTGTTGCGACGGAGGTCTTCCATGGCTCTGCCCGGCAAGTCCCTGACCGGCTCCTGGCGGCACTGGCGGCGGGGACGCGCCCGGTTGTCGGTTCCCCTCTCGTCCACGGACGTCGAGGACGCGAACCGGAGGTTCCTGCTCTACGGGGTGCTGCCGCTGTGGGTCGTGCCCGCGGTCGCCGACTGGTGGATGCACCGGCGTACCCGGATCGAGCACACGGCTGGCACCAAGGAATCCGTCGTGCACGCGCTCATGATGACCGAGAGCGGGATCCCGGTCGCCATGGGCCTGCTGGCCCGGGTCAACCCCCTTGTCCTGTCCGTCATGGGCTCAGCCGCGGCGGCCCACAGCGCCACCGCCCTGTACGACGTGACCCTGGCCACCGAGAAGCGCGAAGTCCGCCCCGTCGAGCAGCACATCCACAGCTTCCTGGAAGTGCTGCCGCTGTCGGCGCTCGCCTTCATCGGCTGCCTGCACTCGGACCAGGTACGCGCGACCCTGCGCGGCGGGCCCGGCCGCGACGACTGGAAGCTGCTGCCCAAGGACAGGCCGCTGTCCGCCCCGTACCTGCTGGGCCTCGGCGTGGTGGTCGGCGCCGGTGTCGCTCTCCCGTACGCCGAGGAGTTGAGGCGCTGCGTCCGGGCACAGCGCTCTTCATGACACCGCGACGAACCGGGCCCGGGGTGCTGCCGGCCCTGCGTCCGGTCCCCCTCGGTGGCACGGGCCCGGAGGACGTGGTCGTCGACCGCGAAGGCCGCGTGGTCACGGGCGTCGAGGACGGCCGCATCCTGCGCGTCCATCCGCACGGTCCCGCCCGTGTGCAGCAGATCGCCCGCACCGGAGGGCGGCCGCTGGGTCTCGAGGTCCTGCGGGACGGACGGCTGCTGGTGTGCGACGCGGAGCGCGGACTGCTCCGCGTCACCATCGAGCCCGTCGTGGGGAAGGTCGAGGTTCTCGCCGACTCCGTGGCGGGCGCGCCGCTGCGGTTCTGCAGCAACGTGGCCGCAGCGGCGGACGGCACCGTGTACTTCACCGTCTCCAGCAGGCGATACGGGCTTCAGGACTGGCTGGGCGACCTGATGGAGCACACGGCGACCGGTCGGCTGCTCCGGCTGCGGCCCGACGGCGGCGAACCGGAGATCCTGCTGGACGGCCTGGACTTCGCCAACGGAGTCGTGCTGTCGGAGGACGAGTCCTGTGTCGTGGTGGCCGAGACCGGCGCGTACCGTCTCACCCGGCTGTGGCTGTCCGGCCCGCGGGCCGGCCGCCGCGACACCCTGATCGAGAACCTGCCCGGCTTCCCTGACAACCTCTCCCGCGGCGCGGACGGGACGATCTGGGTCGCCCTGGCGGGCCCGCGGCAAGCGCTTCTGGACTGGCTGCGCCACGCGCCCGTCCAGGTCCGCCGGGCGGTCTGGCAGGCCGTACGCCCTCTGCACATCCGCCCGCTCCCGGTCGCGCGCGTGATGGGAATCGGGCCGGACGGCCGCGTCCGCCACGACCTCAGGAGGATCAGGGCGGGCTACCGGATGGTGACCAGCGTGTACGAGCACGACGGCACGCTGGTCCTGGGCAGCCTCCTGGAGGACGGCATCGCCGTCTGCGAACTGCCCACGTGAACTCACGTGGGCTCACGTGACTGGGTGCCCGGCGGGGATGTCGGCGACGTCGCTGAGCCGCAGTAGTTCCTGCTCCGGCCGCCCGCGGGTCTCGCCCGCGACGGAGCTGAGGAGGAAGCCGATGTGATCGCCCGTCTCGACCTGGCCTTCCACGCGGCCCACGAACCAGGCGAGGGTGTCGTCCAGTACGGGAACGCCGCCGGGCCCCGGCGTCCAGGCCGCCCGCGCGAACTTGTCCACGCGGTCGCCGGTCTCGCCGCCGAACAGTTCCGCCAGCGCGTACTGGTCGCGCCCGAGTAGATGCACGGCGAGCCGTTCGGCGGACCGCGCCACCCGGAAGGTCCGGTTCAGCGTCGACAGCCAGACCATGAACCGGGCCGGCTTGATCGAGCACTGCGAGGCGAAGCTCACCAGGCAGCCGGCCCGTTCCCCGTCGGCCGCGGCGGTCACCACGTACACGGGGTGGTCGAGCCGGTCGACGAACGACTGCATGGCGGTCACGGCCGCTCCCTCACTGCTGACACTGGCCTACAGTCCCTCCCCCAATCCAAGGTCAGCCGAGCAGTTTCCGCACGGCTTCCTCGACGGGCCCCTGGGTGGCGGGCCGCCCGAACACCGCGTCCTCGCCCAGCTGGCCGAGGGTCTCGTCGATGGTGTGCCCCTCTTCGAAGAGCTCGATGACCCGCGGGTTGATGTACGAGCCGCGGCACACCGCGGGGGTGTTGCCCAGGTAGTGGCTGACTTCTCGCACCACGCGGGAGACGGCCCGCTTCCGTGCCCCTGGCGACTGACCCGCCATGCGGGCGGAGACGGCCAGGCCGACCGCGGCCAGCACGGTCGCGTGCCAGGTGCGGAAGTCCTTGGCCGTGATGTCCACACCGGAGAGGCGGCGCAGACAGTCGTTGAGATCCTCGCTGCGGACCTCCTGCCAGGCCCTTCCCTCCCAGTACTCGAAGAGCCGGTCGCCGCCTCCACGCCGGCGCAACAACGCCCGTACGGTGTCGTACGCCCGGGAGTCGACCAGCGCGCGGGTCTGCTGCTTCGCGTTCTTCGCCGGGTAGGAGAAGCAGATCTCGCCGCCGCGGCAGAGCGCGTGCTCGCGCAGCATGGTCACCAGGCCGTACGTCTGGTTCTCGCGGGCGTAGCTCTCGCCACCGATACGGAAGAACCCCAGGTCGAGAAGGCGTACGGCACAGGCCAGCACACGGTCACGGTTCAGGCGGCGATCGGCCAGGTCGACGGCGACCCGCTCGCGCAGCTCGGGGAGCGCCGCGGCGACCTCGCGTACGTGCTCGTGTTTCGCCTCCTCCTGCTGGGTCCGGAACTCCGGGTGGTAGAGGTACTGGCGGCGCCCCGCGGAATCCGTGCCGGTCGCCTGGAGGTGGCCGTTGGGCCACGGGCAGATCCATACGTCCGTCCAGGCGGGCGGGATGGCCAGGGCGCGCAGCCGGGCGATCAGCGCCCGGTCGGTGACGGGTGTTCCCGTCGGGTCGAGGTACCGGAAGCCGCGGCCGTGCCGCACACGGCGGAAGCCCGGTTTGTGCGGGTCACTGGTCCGCAGCCGCACGCGGGCACCCTCGGACGACACGACGCGGCTCAGACCTCCCTCCGACGGGCTTCCCGCTCCTTCCTTCGACGGGCCTCCCGCTACTTGCCCAGTGCCTTCGCAAGCTCGTCCTTGCTCATCCGGGAGCGGCCCTTGACTCCCCGGTCCTTGGCTTCCGCATACAGCTGGTCGCGCGTGGTTCCGCCCGATCCGCCCTGCGAACGCTGTCCGCCTCCGCCTCCGCCACGGCTCGACGACGAGGCCTCGCCACTGCGGGCCCGCTCCTTGTTCACGGTGCGGGCGGCGATCTCCTTCGCCCGACCGCTCTGGCCGCGTTCCTCGGCACTCTTCTTGATGTGTTCGTACTGCCGCTCGCGTTTTGAGCTCGATCCTCGTGGCATGGCGGCCTCCTTTCGGTCGCAAGCTCACTCGTGCGGGCAGCCTTCGGTGGGACGGGGCTCCGTCACAAGCCCCGCCCCTCGATCAGACGGGCCGCCGGCCCTCAGTGGTGTCCGGGGCTGCCGCTACCGAAGCCGCCGCTGCTGTTCGGACTCCAGCGCGGCGGCGTCTGGTCCTTCGCGCGGTGTGAACGGATGTTGCCGAAGCCCCGCAGCTCGTGCGGGAGGAGCACCCCACCGTCGTGCGGCATCTCTTCGAGTTCGCGCATCTCGCGGATCTCGTGAACGGGGCCGGATTCGGGAAGATGGGGCTGGTCCTCGGGACGCGGGGGCTCGGGTTCCCGGGCACGCACGCGCATGCCCAGCCACACCGCGACGATCAGCATCGACGCGATCACCACCCCCATCGCGAAGGGGATCGCCCCCGCCGCGACTTCATGAGGGATGGCCAAACCTCTACCGAAGGTGTCCATGTCCTTCGGGTACCCGCGGAGAACAGCTGAAACGGTGCTCAGGAGCCCTTCGGGGGGCGCCCGCGCGGGCATACGCGGGCCGATCGCATGGCGGCCGCCGCCCCGGGTACTTCGAGGGGATGCGTATGGGAGTGCTTGATGTCGGCTCGAACACGGTACGACTGGTCATCGCGGAGACGGACGGTGCTGTTCCACTGCCCGTGCACACCGCGAAACGGCGGCTGAGACTGTCGCAGTACGTCGAGCGTGGCGGCCACCTGCCGGACGAGCAGGTGGCCCGGCTCGTGGACGCCGTCACGGCCGCCAGGGACGAGGGCAGGCGCTGGGGCGTGACCCGGCCCTTCGCTTTCGCCACCGCGATCGTGCGGGACGCCCCGAACCGCGCGGAGATCCTGCGGCAGGTCGCCACGGAGGCCGGGGTGCCGCTGCACATCCTCCCCGGCGAGGTCGAGGCGGAGCTGACGTTCCTGGCTGCGCGGCGGTGGATGGGCTGGCGTGCGGGACCGCTCGCCATGCTGGACATCGGAGGCGGCTCGCTGGAGGTGGCGTTCGGCCGCAGCAAGCTGCCCGACTTCGCCATCTCGCTGCCGCTCGGCGCCAGCCGGCTGACCCGGGAGTGCTTCCGCGGCCAGGATCCGCCGTCGGAGCGCAGGATCAAGGCGCTGCGCCGTCATGTGCGCCACCAACTGCGCGATGTCGCGGCCCGCATCCGCTGGGAGGCGCCGCGCACGACGGTCGCCACCTCGCGTACGTTCCAGCAGCTGGGCCGTCTGTGCGGTGCGCCGCCCGGCCGGTCTGGTCCCTTCACACCGCGCGGCATGACCCGGGCCGACCTCCGCCGGGCCACAGGCCGGCTCGCGGAGCTGCCGGCCGCGGAACGCGCCGATCTGCCGGGCATCTCCCCCGCCCGCTCGAGCCAGTCCCTGGCCGGGGCGATCGTCGCGCACACCACGATGAAGGTGATGGGCATCGACGAGGTGACCATCTGCCCCTGGGCGCTGCGCGAGGGAGTCCTGCTCCGCTGCATCGAGGACGGCAACGCCGACTGGTGGGACGGGACGGCTCCCTCCTCCCTTCGCGGGCACGATGCCGCGCCGCCACGGGTACTGCACCCCGTCGGCGGGGACGACACGGCGACAGGCGCTCAGCTCCCGGGTGGGGCGGGGTAGTTCCACGGGGCCGGTGGGGTGCGTCCCACCGGCCCCGGGGTGTCCTACGCGGTGCAGGCGGCCCCGTTGCCCGAGACGAACGCGCGGCGTCCGGGCCGGTGCGCCTTCGGGCGGGCGACCCTGGGTGTTTCATACCGTCGATCCGCAGCTCGACGCCCTCGGCGGTGGCGTAGGCGAACGCATCCGCCGGGGTAGGCAGTCGCCGTCCCGGCCGGTCGGGGACTGCGAAGCCACGCCGGGCCAGCAGGAGCCCGACCTGGCCCATCGCCTCGCCGACGGTCGAGCGGCCGAGGTCGTACAACTCGGCCGGCGCGGCATGCGGCAGGTTCGTGCGCAGGTAGACCGCGGTGAGAACGACGCGGTCCGTGAAAAGCAGCTCCTGCTTCGGCCCCGCCGCCCTCACGCGCTCGTGACCACGCCGCCGGCGCAGCTCCGCCCCAGGCAAACCTGACCACGGCTCGACCAACTCCTCGTTCACGGCCGGGCCGCGATCCGCCAGGGCCGACTAGGCACAAGTCTCGTCCGGCGGACTACCGCCGGCGTGCGTCCGGACGCTGCGGTGCCTCGCCCAGGACGGTGGCGAACAGCGCGTCGCGCAGCGCAACCTCACGCGGGTCGTCCCACAAGTGGAAGCCGCACCGGTTCATGGCGTAGGCGAATCCGACACCGGTGTCCGGGTCGGCGAAGGCGAACGATCCGCCCAGCCCCATCGTGCCGAACGCCGTGCCCGTGGAGGAGCCGAAGCGGAACCGGGGAAAGGGCTTCATGTAACCCAGGGAGTACAGGGTGTCCACGCGCAGCACCTGGTCCCGCAGCCCTTGGGAAGGAGGCCGGGCGGCACGGGTGAGGGCCTCCACGGTGGCCGGGTCCAGGCCGAGGGCCTTGCCTCCGGTCGCGGCATCGCCGTACAGCTTGGCGATCGAACGCACCTCGCCGATGCCGTTGGCGGCGGGTATCTCCAGGGCGCGCACGTCCGGGCGGTTGAAGGCCTCAACCTTGCTCAGCTCCCGGGGATTGCCGAACGCCCGGGCGGAGAGGCTGCGCGGGTTGCTGAACGCCAGCACGAACGGCAACGGCATCTCGCCGGCGTGCAGGAGCATCTCGAAACCGGCGAAGCCGTGGATGTGTGCGATCAGCTCCGGATCCACCGTCGAGGGCAGGCCGATGTGGAACTGCGCGTCGAGCGGGGCGGCGATCTCCTCGGCGAAGTAACGGCCCAGGCTGCGTCCTTGGGGGTCCACCCGGCGGATCAGTTCGCTCTCGTAGTAGCCGAGTGACTGGCCGTGGTAGCCGTGCCGCGTCCCCGGTGTCCACGCCGGGCGCTGCTCGGCCAGTGCCGCGGACAACACGTGCGGATCCGCCAGGTCCGCCAGCTTCAGCGGCCGGTCGATGACCGGCAGCCCGGCTTGGTGCGACACCAATTGGCGCACGGTGACGTCACTCTTGCCGGCCTCGGCGAACTCGGGCCAGTAGGCGGCCACCCGTTCGTCGTAGCTCAGCAGTCCGCGGGCGTGGGCGACGGCGACCGCCAGGGACGCGAGCCCCTTGGTGGTGGAGAACACCGGCACCATCGTGTTCTCCCGCCACGGCTCTCGTGTCAGGCCGTTGCGGTAACCACCCCAGAGGTCCACGACCTTGACACCGTCACGGTAGACGGCACACGCGGCACCGACCTCTCGGCCGTCGGCGAAGTTTCGCCGGAACGCGTCCGCGACGGCACCGTAGCCCTCATCCACCGCGCCGTGCACAAGGGTCATCGGCACATCGATCTTTAACACCATGCGACGACGATAAAGCGTGCTCCCGACGGGCTGACATCGAGGCCGACGGCCCCGTGTCGGCCACACGCATGTCACGACCAGCCGTTCGGATCCACGGTGCGTTCGACTTCGAGCGCCTGGTGCGAGGGGAGGTCGCCCACGCGGTCGACAGCCGGAAGAGCGGATGGTGGTCCTGCCGGCCGGGCGCCGCGGAGCCTGAGCTGGTGCAGGTGCTCGGCGTCGAGGTTGGACGGCACGGTCTTCACCACCTCGCCGTTCACGAGGACGTGGACGGTGTCCTCATCGACCCGGACACGGCCTCGCAGGAGTGATGGCGGCCTGGGCTGCCGCGAGGCCTGCAAACGGCCCGCAGTCGGCGAGCAGTTCTCTGCGCAGGGTCCGGTGCCAGCGTTCGAGGAGTGGCGACCTGACGCTTGATCAGGGCCCGTTCCTGAGACAGACGTGGTGGCTCGCACAAACCGCGTGCTCGTGAGTCACGGCGCTGTCCAAGGCTCTGCTCCGGCGCGGCGGCTGGGGGAGCACTCCGCTCAACTGACCGATGTGCCGTGCCACTTCCCCGGACCCCATGAGGCGGACCCGATCATGGCGCACTATCTTGCAACAGCACGCTCGATCGCCACTCGGTCCCCACTCGAGAAGGAACAGCCATGAAGATCGGTTTCGCCCTCCCGCAATTCCACAAGCAGGCCTTAGGCATAGCCCGGACCGCCGAATTCGCCCGGAAGGTCGAGAATGCGGGGGCCGCCAGTCTGTGGGTGGGCGACCGCAACCTCGCCGCTGTCAACCCGAAGATCGGCTACGGCGGGCAGGGCAACACCATCCCGGCCGAACTGAACCCGGCCGCTGACCCGTTCGTGCTCCTGGGTGTCGCCGCGAGCGCCACCGAGCATGTGCTGCTCGGCGCTCACGTACTCATCGCTCCCCTGTATCCGCCGGTACAGCTGGCCAGGTCGCTGACCAGCATCGACCTGATCAGCGGTGGTCGCCTGCTGCCCGGTTTCGGCATCGGCTGGTCGCCCGAGGAGTACGAGGCCGCGGGCGAGGACTTCACCCGCCGCGGAGCCAGGATGAACGAACTGCTCGACGCCCTGGAGGCCATCTGGACGACCGACCCGGCCGCGTACCAGGGTGAGTTGGTTTCGGTACCTCTGCACCACTCTCCACTCAAGCCGGCGCGGCGTCCCCGTCCGCCGTTCTATCTGGGCGCGTTGTCCGAGCGGGCGCTGCGGCGGGTCGCCGAGCGCGGGGACGGCTGGCTGCCGTTGTGCGTGGTGCCGAGCTATCTGGACATCGACGGCCTGGTGGCCCAGCGGGCGCTCATCGACCGGCTGGCCCGGGAGGCCGGCCGGGACCCGTCGGCGATCGACGCGGTCCTCCGGGTCAACATCGACCCGGACACCCCCTCCCAGCAGATCGCGAACGCCCTCAAGTCCGTCCACGAGCGCACCGGGATCGACCACTTCATGATCGACTCCATGTACGCCGTCCACAGCGTCGACGGAGCCATCGACTTCGCCACCGAGCTGATCGAACTGGCAGAGAAGGGCTGACGCCGTTCCGGCCGGAAGGGCGAACGAAACAGACGGGCAAGCGTCGGGCGCCGGCCTGTGTCTTTCGGTAAACGCGGTCCGTGCGCTGTACCGGTCGACATGTCCGGCACCGGGCCCAGCCGCGCCACGATTCAGCGGGTACGGAGCTGATGCGGCAGCAGGGGCCGGTGCTGGTACGCGTCGCTATGTCGTTCATCGCGAGGTGGGCGTGATCCTCAGCTCCTTGTCGTAGAGGGAGATGTGGGTGAAGCCGCGGTCCGTACGCGTCAGCTCCCGGAAGCCGGCGGCGGTCAGGCGCCTGATGTCCTCCGTGTCCTCGGAGCGCTCGTACGCGAGGAGCCGCTCCACTCCGGAGAGTCGGAGCCAGTGGGCGGCCTGGGCGAGAAGCCAGTTCTCCAGGCCCTCCGACGGATGGTCGATGTGGAAGTTGCCGATGTCGGCGAGACCGCCGCTGCGGGCATGGCGCTCGGGGCGGCTCAGCGCGGTGTCGACCTCGATGAAGCCGAGGGCCCGTCCGTCGGAGCGGGCCGTGAAGCGGGTGCCGCATTCGCCCAGGGTGCGGTCGGCGGAGACGCCCGGCAGCGGGGTCATCGGCGGCAGATCGGCCACTTCGGCGATCAGGATGACCTCCGTGTGGCCCTGGTGCCGGAAGCCGGCCCGTTCGTACGCGGCCCGGATGTGCGGCCAGGGCCGGGGCAGGCCGTACACGGCGGGCGCGGGCAGCGCGCCGTCGGCGTACCGGACGCGGACATTCCAGCGAGCGAGCTGGGCCAGACAGGCCGTCATCAGCAGGTCGGCGGCGTCGGTGGAATCCGGCCAGAAGGAAGCGGTCGGATGGCAGACGAACCAGTTGATCTCGCCCGCGTCCCGGTAGTCCTCGCCGACCTCGGCGTCGGAGCGGTAGCGCAGCAGATGCGCGCCGGCCACCACGTACTGGCGCTGCTCGGCAACGAGGGTGACTCGCTCGGCCACCCATGGGTCGGTGATGAACTCGTCGGGCTGCCGCTGCAGTTCGCTCAGCACGGTGTTCACGGAGACGGAGACACCGGGGACGACCGCGGCGACATGGGCGTTGACGAGCTCGGTGAGCTGGTCGCGGTCATTGCGGTGGAAGGGGCGCACCTTGAGCGCGGACATACGGGACCTCCGGGTCGTTGAGCGTGAGGAGGCCGCCATGAGGTGCGGTACGAAGCCGAGAGTACGCCCGCGCCGGATGGTCGCGCCACGGGATTTCCGTCGGATGGCCGGGACCCCGGGGCCGGGTTTAGCGTGCTGGAAGAAGCGCTTCCGGTGGAAGGACAGCCATGAAGTTGGACAGGGCGGTACCCGGCGGCCCCTGCTGGACCGAGCTGGGGACCAGTGATCTGGAGGCGGCCAAGCGGTTCTACACGTACGTCTTCGGCTGGCGCCCGGAGACGGACCTCCGCGCGGAGGCGGGCGGCTACACCTTCGCGCACCTGGGCGACGCGCCGGTCGCGGCGCTGACGCCGCTGGACGAGGAGTCGCAGCCGGTCGCCTGGAGCGTGTCGTTCTCGGTGCCCCACGTGGACGCGGCCGTGGCGACAGTGCGTGCCGCGGGCGGCGCGGTCCTCATGGAACCGATGGACGTGTTCGACCGGGGCCGCTACGCGGTGGCGGCCGACCCGGGCGGCGCGTCCTTCCACCTCTGGCAGGCACAGGCCTTCCCCGGCGCGGGACTGTTCAACGCGCCTGGTTCGCTCGGCTGGGTCGAGCTGATGACCCGTGACCCGGAGGCGGTGACCGCCTTCTACACGACGGTGTTCGACTGGACCGTCAACGCCTCGGAGTCGTACACGCAATGGGGTCTCGAAGGCGCCGACTTCGGCGGCATGCTGGAGATGGGCGACAAGTTCCCGCACGAGGTGCCGACCCATTGGCTGCCCTACTTCGCCGTCGAGAACGTCGACGAGACCGCGCAGGACTGCATCAAGGCCGGCGGCACCCTCCTCATGGAGCCCACCTCGGTCCCGGACGGCCCGCGCATCGCCGTGCCCCGGGATCCGCAGGGGGCGATGTTCGGTCTCTACAACGCGGGCGAGGAAGGCTAGGCCCTCTACCTGCGAATCACCCGCTCTCCTTGAGGGGGAGATCGGCTCCCTGAGTGGTGAAGACGGGGATGCGCTCGATCGGCGCCTCGACGGTGACGGTCCGGCCGCCCTCGTGATCGTGGCCGGTCCAGGCGTCGGTCCAGGTGCGGCCCGCGGGAAGGTACACCTCGCGGCTGCGCGCGCCCGGCTCCGTGACAGGTGCGACGACGATGTCAGGGCCGAAGAGGAACTGGTCCTCGACGGCCCAACTCGCCTCGTCCTGCGGGAAGTCGACGAAGAGCGGCCGCATGGGCGGCACGCCCTCGGCCGCCGCGACCCGCATCTGCTCATGGAGGTAGGGCCGCAGGCGCTCGCGCAGGAACAGCTGCCCCTTCAGAATCCCGTACGCCTCCTCGCCGTACGACCAGACCTCGTTGGGGCCGCCGGTCTGCGCGTACCCCCAGGGCATGCGGGGTTCGCGGTCGCCGTGCAGGCGGAAGAGGGGGCAGAAGACGCCGTACTGGAACCAGCGGATCATCAGTTCGCGGTACGCCGGGTCGTCCGGGTCGCCGCCGTGGAAGCCGCCGATGTCGGTGGTCCACCAGGGGATGCCGGAGACGGCGACGGAGAGTCCCGCCCGCACTTGTGAGCGCAGCGAGTCCCAGGTCGCGGGGATGTCGCCGGACCAGACGGCCGCTCCGTACTTCTGGGAGCCCGCCCAGGCCGAGCGGGACAGCAGGACGGTGCCGGGCTGTCCGGCGGCGGCCATGCCCTCGGCGAAGAGACGGGCGTTGTCGCGGGGGTAGACGTTGACCGTCTGGGCGCCGGGACCCGCGTACAGGGTGGTGTTGGCGTGGTGGGCCGGGTCGAGTTCGGGCTCGCAGGCGTCCAGCCAGAAGACGCGGATGCCGAGGTCGAGGTAGTTGCGGCGGATCAGGTCCCAGACGTACGCACGGGTCTCGGGGTTGGTCGGGTCGTACACGGAGACGGGCATCCGGGCCGCCATGCCCTTGTCCTGGACGAGGTGGTGTACTTCGGCGCCCTGGTCGGAGCCGAGGAGCAGGCCGCGGTCGCGGAAGTCCTCGTAGTTCTCGGAGAGCGAGGAGACGGTGGGCCAGATGGAGGCCATCAATTGGATGTCGAGCTCGGCCAGTTCGTCGACCATGGCCTGTGGGTCGGGCCACTCGTCGAGGTCGAAGCGGTAGTCACCCATGGCCGACCAGTGGAAGTAGTCCGTGACGATCACGGACATGGGCAGGCCGCGCCGCTTGTGCTCGCGGGCGACGGCGAGGAGTTCGTCCTGTGTGCGGTAGCGGAGCTTGCACTGCCAGAAACCGCTGGCCCAGTCGGGGAGTTCGGGCACGTGGCCGGTGGCGTCGGCGTATCGGGCGAGGATGTCGCGCGGGGTGGGCGCGGCCGTGATCCAGTAGTCGATTCCCCGGGCCTGGTCGGCCGTCCAGCGGGTGGCGTTCCCGGCGAACTCGACGCGGCCGAGGGCGGGCTGGTTCCACAGGAAGCCGTAGCCCCGGCTGGAGAGCACGAAGGGGATGGTCACTTCGCCGTTGCGCTGGACGAGGTCGAGGCGCAGGCCCTTGTGGTCGAGGCGGCCGTGGGTGTGCTGGCCGAGACCGTAGAGCCGCTCGCCGTCGTACGCCGCGAAACGCTGGTGGATCTCGTACGCGCCGGACCGGTTGCCCTTGAAGTCCCGGGCGCCCGGTGCCCATGGGTGCTCCCGCTGCTCGGCGAGCAGTTCCTCGCCGGTGCTGGTGCGGGTGAAGGTCAGCTGTGACTCGGGGTGGGCGGCGGCGTGGAAGTCGACCGTGACGGTCAGCTCACCGTTGACCAGTCGGGCCGAGGTCTTCTCCGCGCCGACGGTCACGGTGCCGCTGTGTTCCGGTGGCACCTCGAGTGCCCCGACGCTGTCCGTGGGGATGCGGTACTGGGCGACCCGGACGCGGGCGCTGTCCGTGCCCCAGGCCTCGACACGCAGTACCTCGTGCCGGTGCCGCACCTCCAGGGCATCGTCGAGCACACGGAAGACAGGCATGAAACTCCTTGCGTACAAAGGGAGTTGCTATGGATCTCAGGGAGTTGTCATGGGACTCAGGACTTGACGCTCCCGGCGGTCAGCCCGCCGACGATGAACCGCTGGAGCATCGCGAAGACGCATACCACGGGGATGCTGACCAGCGTGGCGACCGCCATGAGCGGTCCCCAGTCGGTACCCGTCTGGCCGACGAAGGTGTTGAGCAGGACGGTCACCGGCTGCACCTTCGGATCGCTGTTGAGCGTGATCCCGAAGACGAACTCGCCCCAGCCGAGCAGGAAGGAGAAGCCACCGATCGCGATCAGTCCGGGCCGCATCACGGGCAGCACGATCCGCCCCAGCACTCCCGGCAGCCCGCAGCCGTCCACCAGCGCCGCCTCCTCCACCTCGACGGGCATGGCCCGCACCAGTGGCCGCAGCACGATGACCGCGAAGGGCAGCGTCAGGGTCGTATCGGCGATGACGAGCCCGATGAGGGTGTTGGTCAGCTCCACCTGTCGCAGCACGATGAACAGCGGTGCGGCCAGCACGATGCTCGGCAGCAACTGCGCCACCAGCAGCGACAGGACCATCGCACCGGAGCCCCGCATCCGGATCCGGGCGACCGCGTACGTCAGGGGCACCGCGAGCAGCAGCGTCAGCGCCACGACGCCGAGGGAGATGACGACGCTGTTGAGCAGCGCCTGGCCGAGCATCGGCTTGTCGAGGGCCCGCGAGTAGCTTTCGCCGGTGAACGGTGAGGGGATCCACTGCGGTGGTGAGACGAGCACCTGGTCGGGCTTCTTCAGCGAGGTGGCGATCATCCAGTACAGCGGCAGCAGGAAGAACGCCGTGATGACTCCCGCGATGAGCGTGAGCAGCCAGGGCCGCTTGGTACCGGTCATGAGGCGGCTCCTTCCTTGCGCAGGCGGCGTACGTAGACGATGGCGACGATCAGCGGGATGACCAGCAGGAGTGTGCCCGCCGCCGCACCCCGGCCGAGCTGGAAGAGCTTGAACGCGACCTCGTACACGTACAGCGGCAGGACTCTCGTGCTGTCGACGGGTCCGCCGCCGGTCAGCACGAAGACCAGGTCGAAGACCTTGAAGGTGTAGATCAGGCCGAGCAGCAGCACGGCCGCGGACACGGGGCGCATGAGCGGGACCGTGATGTGCCGCAGCCGCTGCCAGGGCCCGGCGCCGTCGATTTCGGCCGCCTCGTACAGCGTCGGGTCGATGGACTGCAGGCCGACCAGGAGCAGCAGCATGTTGAAGGGCACGCCCACCCAGATGTTGGCGGCGATGACGCCGGGCAGGGCGGTGCTGGGGTCGGTCAGCCAGTTGTGGGCGAGGGAGTCCAGGCCGACGACGCGCAGGAGTTCGTTGTACGCGCCCGCGTCGGCGTCCAGCATCCAGCGGAAGAGGGTGCCGCTGACGATCGGCGGCAGCAGCCAGGCCACCAGCATCAGCGAGCGGAAGAGGCCCGCGAGCGGGAACTGCTTCACGAACAGCAGCGCCAGCGCGAAGCCGATCGTGAACTGGAAGAACAGCGAGCCCGCCGTGAACACCAGCGAGACCCGCACCGCGTGCCAGAAGGCGCTCTCGGAGACGACGCTGTCGTAGTTGTCGACGCCGCTGAACTGCCAGTCCCCGGTGAGGAGATCACCGATGGCGACGTCGTGGACGGAGGTCCAGAAGTTGTAGGCGAGCGGGAAGAGCATGGTCGCACCGAGGAACAGCAGGGCCGGGGCCGACATGAGGTACCCGGCCCGGGTGCGGCGGGCCGCCAGGGAACGGCCCCGCCGCACGGTCTCGGTCTTCGCCACCGCCTTCAGCGGCTCGCGGGCTTTCACCTGAAGGCTCATCCCTGCCCTACTTCTGCAGCTTGGGAGTGATGGCGTCCGCGGCCTTCTTCGCGGCGTCCCCCGGGCTGGAACTGCCCGTGAGGGACGCCTGGAGGGCTTCGGCCATCGCCTGCGACATCTGCGGGTAGTTCGGGCCGTACGAGCGCGGGCGCGCGTTGCTGAACTCCTGCACGAAGACCTTCAGCGTGGGGTCGGTGGCCCACTTGCCCGCGTCGGCCATGTCGGAGCGGGCGGGCAGCAGCCCGAGTCCGTCGAGGTACTTGGCGAGGACCGTCTTCTCCTGGCTGCGCCTGATGGCCTGCCAGCACTGGTCGGCCTTGCCGCTGGTCTTGAGGATCACCCAGTTCTCACCGCCGAGGCAGCTCGCCGGCTCCTTGTCGACCGGGATCGGCACGACGCCCCACTTGACCTTCTTCTGTCCCTGGAGGGCGGGCAGCTGCCAGGGACCGTTGATCTGCATGGCCGCGCGGCCCGAGACGAACTGGTTGTTGGCGTCCTGCTGCGTCCAGCCGACGCACTGCTTCGACAGCGAACCCGCGTCCACCAGCTCCTTCAGGAACGCGAGTGCGGTGGAGCCGTCCTTGGCGAAGGTGTCCAGGTCACCGCCCGTGGACCACAGGAAGGGCTCGAACTGGAAGACGCCCTCCTCGGTCTTGATCGCGCTCATCGCGAACCCGAACGTGTCGCCCCTGGTGAGCTTCTTCGCCGCCGCCGCGAGCTCGTCCCAGGTCTTCGGGGGCTCGACGCCCGCCGCCTCGAGCATCTCGGTGTTGTAGTACAGGCAGAGGCAGTTGGAGTTGTTCGGGACGGAGTACGTCTTGCCGTCGATGACGCCGCTGTTCCAGGGGCCTTCGTAGTACGCGTCAGACTGGCCCCACTCCTTCACGCGGTCGGTGAGGTCGGTGAGGAGTCCCTGCGGGACGAAGGAGTTCATCGAGGTGTTGTCGACGATCGCGATGTCCGGCAGGTCCCCGGAGGCGGCGCCCTTGATGATCGCGGGCTCCAGCTCGGCAAACGGAAACGTACGCCGGGTGATCTTGACGCCGACCTGCTTCTCGATGTCGGCGATGAGCGCCTTCATACCGGGCTGGCGGGCCTCCTCGACGAGGTAGTCCCACCAGATGAGCTCGTTCTTCCCGCCGGACGAGCCGCTGTCCGAGCCGCCGCAGGCGGTGAGCGGGCCCGCAAGTCCCGCGGCGAGGAGTCCTGAACCCGATATGCGCAGGAACGAGCGTCGGTCGAACCGGTTCGACATGTGCGTCTCCCAGGGGTGCGTGGATCAACTGCGCGTCTGCGCGGGGCCGGTGCTCGCGCGGACCGTGAGTTCGGGGGTGAGCAGGTGCTGCCGGGGCCGTGCAGAGGTGGGGCCCGCGAGCCGTTCGAGGAGCAGGTCCACGGCGAGCCGGCCCATGACGTCCGACGGGTTGTCGAAGCCGGTCATCATCGGGGTGACCGTCTCGGCCCAGCGGGCGCCGACGACACCGGTCACGGAGACATCGCCGGGAACGGACAGGCCCGCCCGGTCGAGCCCGCGGTACAGGCCCACGAGCGCCGCCTCGTTGAGAACCACGAGGCCGGTCGTCAGCGGGTCGTGGTCGAGGATTTCCCGGACGACTCTCTCGCCGGAGGCAGCGTCGTCCCCGCAGTGATGGATCTCGCCGGTCAGCCCCAGCTCGGCGACGGCCGCACGGAAGCCGTCGACGGCTCGGTGCGCGGCCTCGTATCCCACGGCGAACAGCTTCCGGGGCCGGTTCACCAGGGCGAGCCGCCGGTGGCCGAGCTCGGCGAGATGCCGTACGCAGCGTGCGGTGAGCTCCGTCCAGTCCATGTCGACCCAGGACAGGGCGTCGGGATCGGCCGTCCGCCCCATGGTGACGAAGGGGAACCCGCTGCCGAGAAGCCGGTCCACCCGTGAGTCCTGGACGCGGATCTCCATCAGGATCGCGCCGTCGACGCGCCGCTGGCCCACCAGCCGGTCGAAGGCCTCGTCCGAACCCTCGCCGCTGCGGGACAGCAGTACGTCGTGGTCGTGCACGGCGGCGGCGTCGATCACCGCGCTGAGGAAGTCGAGCTGCATGTCGGTGTAGCGGCGGCCGGCCGGCGGGAACACCACACCGATGGTCTGGGTACGGCCGTGGGCCAGGGCACGGGCGCTGGCGTTGGGCTGGAAGCCGTACTCGTCGATGACCTGCTGGATGCGCAGCCGGGTCCGCTCCGAGATCGGCCGCTTGCCGCTCAGCGCGTACGAGACCGTGCTGCGCGAGACGCCTGCGAGACGGGCGATCTCCCCGATGTTGACGGGGGCGGGACTGCCGCTGTTCACGGGAATGCGGCTGTCTCTGTTCACGGCGGTGCGGCTGTCTTCGTGCTCGGGGGTGCGCCTGCTCTCGGCCATCTCGTCGAACCGGTTCGACATCGCGCCTACACCTCCTCCACGGCCAACCAGTCGTTCGACATTTCGCACGTCAGCCGGTTACCCGAACCGGCGTGCCTGAACGTAGGAGTGGCGTAGGTCTCATGTCAACGGTCCGTAACCACAAAGTTTCTGACCCGACGGAACCGCTCAGACCCGTGGGACGCCCAGCCGGCCCTCGAGCTGGACCAGCAATTCCCCGAGGAGCGCACTGAGTTCGTCCTGCCGCGAGGCGTCGAGACCGGACAGTACGACCGTCTCGTACGCGAGTTGTTCGGGGAGGATTCCGTCGACCAGGTCGCGTCCCGCGTCCGTGAGACGCAGATGGGCGACGCGCCGGTCACGGCTGTCGCCGCGGCGCTCGACGAGTCCGCGCTGGGTCAGCTGCTTGAGGCGCTTGGTGACGGCGGCGCCGGAGGAGAAGGTCTCCCGGGCCAGCTCGCCGGGGGTGAGCTCACGGCCGGTGCGGCGCAGGGCGGCCAGCAGGTCGAACTCGGGCCGGGTGAGTCCGGCATGACGCAGTGGGGCGTCCTCGGCCTGCTGCAGCAGCGCTGCGCAGCGGTTGATGCGTCCGATGATCTCCATGGGCCCGGTATCGAGGCCGGGGTGGACCGTCTGCCACTGCCGTACCACCGCCGCGACGGTGTCCCCCGCCGTCGCCCGACCGTTCGCTGCCGTCATGCCCGTGCGCCCCCCAGTGCGTGCAGTCCCTGCCGTCGTACCGTCGCCGCGAGCGTACGGTGTCCGGCTTGCTCGGCGAGCATCACCCGCTCCTCCGGCAGGGCGCGCTGCCACCACTCGCCGGCCGCCGCGTCGGCCGTGGCGCGCAGCTCTACGAGCGCACCGGCCAGCCGGCGGCGGGCGGACTCCAGGGCGCCGGCCTCGGGGCGGTCGGCGGCGACCAGCCGCGCGGCGTGCTCACGGGCGTGCTCCACGGCGGCGAGGGCGTCCTCGATACGGTCGCCGGCCCGCCGGTTGGTGACCGCGACCGCCGCGAGAAAGCCGATGAGCGCGCCCACGAGCGTGTCCACGACGCGGTCGGTCATGAGCTCACCGGGCTTCTGGAAACCCGCGAACTCGGTGATCAGCAGCGCCATGGGCGTCACGCAGACGCTGCCGAGCCAGTAGTTGCGGCTCATCAGGGCCTCGGCGCCGAAGTTGAAGGCGAGGCAGCACAGCACGAGGGCGGCCGGGCCCAGATGGGCGACAGGGGCGATCGCCGCGAAGAGAAGTACGCCGACGAGGTTGCCGACCACGCGCTGGATCCCGCGACTCCAGGTCAGGGTGATGTTCGCCTGGTACAGCGAGGCGGCGGTGACCAGGGCCCAGTACGGGCGGCCGACGCCGAGCGCGAGCGAGACGTAGCCGGCGAGGGCGCAGCCCAGCGCGGTGCGCAGAGCCAGCGGGAGGAGCGGGCCGAGCCTGCTGAGCAACGGGCGCTCGCCGACGGCCAGTTCGGCTTCCACACCGAGGAGTTCGTCGGCCGCCGGGTCCACGCGCGGCACCGCCCCCGTGCCGCGCAGTGCGCGGGCCCAGGCGCGCAGCCGCTCCGGGTCCGTGTCGGCGGGGGCGGCGAGCGCGACCTCGGCCCGGACGACGAGGCGTTCGAGGGCGCGGCGGGGCGCGGAGCGGGCACCGGTGGCGAGCAGCGACTGCCAGGCGGCATGCACGGCGGAGGCTCCGGCGGCCCGGGTCCGTTCGTGGCCGTGGCCGGTACCGCGCGTCTCGGCATACGCGGCGGCGGCGTTCAGCGCGCGAGCGGTGGCGCGGCGCTCCGGGCCGTGCGGCCGGAGGAGCCCGGGCGCCATGCCGACGAGCCAGGCCCAGGCGCCTGCCGCGGCGGCAAGGGCGACATGGCCGGGGACTTGGTGCAGGGCCTGCGGCGCGAAGAGGGAGGCCGAGCTGATGAAGACGAAGATCACCGGCCCCGGCGGTCCGATGCGCGTCGCGTCGCACAGTGCCTTCTGCGCGGCGGCGAGCAGGGCACCCACGGTGACCAGGACCACGGCGGAGGACGTCAGCGACGCCGTGACCAGCGCGATCGTGACCGAGGCGAGCATGCCGAGCACGAGCCCGGCGAGGGTGCGGGACCGGGCGGCATACGGCAGGTTGTGGGCGTAGAGAGCGCAGAGCGCCCCGGCCATCGTGTACATCGCCAGATCGAGCCGGCCGAGCGCCAGCAGCGTCAGGTTCGGCACGCCCACCGCGACGACCACGCTCAGAGCTGGCTTGAACCAGATGTCGGAGGGGCGTCCGGCGCGCAGCACACCGGCGAGCGGGAGTCGGCGTACAGGCGGAGGTCCGGGGGTGCTCATGGCACTAGGTTAACATGTGTTTTACTCGTAAAGCACCTCCTTTGATCTGCGGTTCGCCCCCGCACGCTCCCCCGCGTACCCCCTTGCGCTCGTATGCGCACCGGCCGTCCCGGGCATCTCTTCGACCGGACTGTCCGGGAAGGTCGACCGGGGGAGGTGCGCCGTGCACGGACCGGCGCCGTCGGACTGGCTGCTCGTCGCGCTGTGCGCGGCGACCGGGGCCTACTGCCTGCTGCGTATGCGCAGTTCCGTCGAGGAACAGCGCCGCACGGCGGGCGATGAGGCGCTCATGGGATTCGGTATGGCCGCGATGGCCGTACCCGCCGCGGTGCTGACGCCGCCGAGATGGGCCTGGCTCGTCTGCGCGGCGGTGTTCGGCGCGGCCGCGCTGCGCGCCCTGTGGGCGGCGCGGGCCTGCCGCCGTCATCTGCATCATCTGGTGGGCGCGTCAGCGATGGTCTACATGGCGGTGGTGATGGCAGGCGGCACACACTCGGGGCTGCCCGTGCTCACCGGGGCACTCTTCGCGTACTTCACCGGATACGTGCTGTGGACCGGGACGCACCTGGTGCCGGCCGTCGTCACCGGACCCGAAGGGGGCACCCGCACGGTCGGCTGGGGGGACCGTCCGGAGCTGGCGCTGGCCTGCCGGCTCTCGATGGGCATCGGGATGCTGGCGATGCTTCTCACGCTGTGACCCGACTGCCCGTCCGACTGCCCGACTGTACGAAACCGTGGTCTGCGTCACTTTGCCGCGGCCGCCCGTATCCCCTGACGCCGCCCCGCTCATAGGCTGCCCCCATGATGGTCCCCGCGGCACTGCTGCTGCTCGGCGCCCTGGCCGCCGTTCTCGCTCCGCGGCTGCTCGCCCGAACGGACTGGGCGGACCGCGAACCGGTGGTCGCCCTGTGGGTGTGGCAGTGCGTGGTGGTGGCGGTTCTGATGTGCTGCGTGCTGTCGATGACGCTCAGCGCGGCCGCCGCCTGGCAGGCGGTGCGCGGCCATGTGTTCGCTCCCGCCCCGAACTCCGTCGTGGACGCCTACGCGCTCGCCGGAGCGGGTCCGTGGGCCGCGGCGACCGCGGTGGCGCTCGCGTGCGGTGGTGCGTGGAGCGCGACGATGCTGGTCCGCGAGATCGTACGGGCCCGTGCGCGGCACCGCCGTCGGCGGGACGAACTCCTCGTCCGTGCCCCGCTGTTGCCCGGCGAGGAGCCGGGAAGCGACCGGCTCGTCGTCCTGGAGGGCGAGCGTCCGGACGCCTGGTGGCTGCCCGGAGCGGCACCCCAACTCGTCATCACCACCGCCGCGTTGCGCCGCCTCAAGGGAAGCCAGCTGGACGCCGTGCTCGCCCATGAGCAGGGGCACGCACGGGCCCGGCACGACTGGCTGCTGCACTCCTCGGCCGCACTGGCCAACGGCTTTCCGCAGGTCCCCGTGTTCGCGGCGTTCCGCGACGAGATGCACCGCCTGGTCGAGCTCGCCGCCGACGACATGGCGTCCCGCCGCTTCGGCCGCCTCACGATCGCCCTCGCGCTGGTGGAACTCAACGAGGACCGGGGCGTGTTCGGCCCCTGCCCCACCCCGCAGGCCCACGTCCCGCAGCGCGTCAACCGCCTGCTCACTCCGCCGGACCGCCTCCCGGCCGTCCGTCGGCTGCGGCTCACGGCGGCCGCGGCGCTGGTGCCGGTGATTCCGGTTCTCGTCGCGTTCGTGCCGGGGCTGCGGGCGCTGGGGTAACCGAGCGCGCAAGGGGCCGTACGCATCGGAGTTGGCCTGAGACCCCATCGGTCGGCGAGGATCATTCCATGCACTCCCCCACCGTCGACTCGCCGCCCCACACGCCGAGGCCCCGGACCGCTGTCCGCGCCACGATCGCCCTTGCCGTTCCCTCCCTGCTGCTGCTCCTACTGGTCGCCCTGTCCTGGGACCCGCTCATGGATCTCGACGGCGACATCGCGCGTACGACGCACGGGTGGGCCGTCGACGAGCCCGACGTCACGCAGACGTCTCGCATCCTGACGGACTGGGTGTGGGACCCCTGGACGATGCGCGCGCTGTGCACCGCGACCGTGCTCTGGCTGGCCGTACGGCGCTCGGCATGGTGGCTCGCCCTGTGGCTCGCGGCCGCCACCGCGCTCGGCACGGCGCTTCAGCAGGGGCTGAAGGCCGCGGTCGGCCGGGACCGGCCCGTGTGGCCCGACCCCGTGGACTCGGCCCACTACTCCGCCTTCCCGTCCGGGCACGCCATGACGGCCGCGGTGGTCTGCGGTCTGCTGCTCTGGCTCCTGCGCGTGTACGGCGTCGGCCCTGTCGTGTGGCGTGTCGCGCTGGCCGTCGCGGCGGTCTCCGTCCTCGGCGTGGGCCTCACCCGTGTCTGGCTGGGCGTGCACTGGCCGACGGACGTGCTGGGCGGCTGGCTGCTGGGGGCGCTGACGGTGGCACTGGCGGTGTCCTCGTACACGAGGTTCCGGGGAACCCCTGAGCCACGCTGACCGGACGACCGGGTTCGCGGGGACACCAACCGCCGGGCGTTGGACAGAAGGATCGGTAAAGTCCAGCCCATGGCTGCCGTGTTGTTCGACTTCTCCGGAACCCTCTTCCGCATCGAGTCCACCGAGTCCTGGCTGCGCGCGGTACTGGCCGAGGCCGAAGTCTCCCTCCCGGAACCGGAGTTGATCCGGACGGCCCGGGACCTGGAGACGGCGGGCGCGCTGCCGGGCGGGGCCTCCCCGGCGGGGCGGATTCCCGACGAGGTCGCCGCCGTGTGGGACATCCGCGACATGAGCGCCGAGCTGCACCGGGCCGCGTACACCGGGCTCTCCCGCCAGGTGCCGCTGCCCGATCCCGCCCTGCACGACGCCCTGTACGACCGCCAGATGACACCGGCCGCGTGGCGCCCGTACGCCGACGCGGCCGAGGTGCTCGGGGCGCTGCGTGAGCGCGGTGTCGCGGTCGGTGTGGTCAGCAACATCGGCTGGGACCTGCGGCCCGTCTTCCGTGACCACGGCCTCGACCGGTACGTCGGCGCGTATGTGCTGTCGTACGAACACGGCATCCAGAAGCCGGACCCACGCCTGTTCGCGACCGCCTGCGACGCCCTCGGTGTCGCCCCTCAGGACGCGCTGATGGTCGGCGACAACCGCCGCGCGGACGGCGGCGCGGCGGCCCTGGGCTGCGGGGTGCACTTCGTGGACCATCTGCCGGTGGCACAGCGCCCGGACGGGCTCCGCCCGGTCCTGGGCCTGCTCGGCTGATCCGACGGGGGTCTTGGAAGCGCTGGAGGCGTGGGCCGGGATCCGGAGCCGGATCCCGCCTGTCCGCCTGGACGATCCCCCGCGTCGCCCAGGCGGACGGCAGCCCGGAAAGATCCCCTGACGGGGGTACGGACCGGACGCGCTGAGTATAGTTGGCTGGCAGCCAGTCAACGCAGGAGTTACAGGATGTCCCCTCGCAGCCCGTCGGTCAATGAAGAGTTGCGGCGGCGTTCCCGGGAAAAGCTTCTGCAGGCGGCACTTGAGCTGGTCAGCGAGCATGGTTACGAGGCGACAACACTTGGGGACATCGCGGACCGGGCGGGCTCCGCGCGCGGTCTCGTCTCGTACTACTTCCCGAGCAAGCGGCAGCTGGTGCAGTCGGCCGTGCACCGGCTGATGCACTGCACGCTCCAGGAAACGCTGGAGCGCGAGCCGCGCACGGAGGACGGCCGGGAGCTCCTGGCGCGGGCCATCGACGCGATCCTGGGGCTCGCCCGGGACCATCCCGTGCTGATGCGCCAGCACATGGCGGGCATCCTGCAGGCCGAGGGGTTCATGCAGTGCGCGGAGCAGCAGCGCCTGGCCGAACTGCTCAGGGACACCGTCGCCCGGTACGGTTCGCCGGACGCCACCGTCGATTACTCGATGCTGCGGGCGCTGCTGATGGGTGCGGTCTACGCGGCGCTGGTGCCGGGCGTCCCGATGCCCCTGCGGTCCCTGCGGGCCGAGCTGTTCCAGCGCTACGGGCTCGACTTGGAGCTGGGTGTCCCGCCGGACGCCGAGGCGCCCGGCGGGACGTATGGCGAGGACCTCTCACGGTTCTTCTCGCCTCAGGACCGCGAAGCCGACGCGGCAGGTCAGGCCGATCAGTCGAAGTAATCGGGCTGCGTCTGCACGTTCAGCTCAGGCATGCGGACCCACTTCGCCGGGTCCGTGCGCCGGTCGTTGATCTTCAGGACGTCGAAGCCCTTGGCGATGTCGTTCGAGTAGATGTAGCCGTTGTAGTAGTACGCCGACCACGAGCCCGCGGTGGTGAGCCGGTCCATGGTCAGCGGTCCGCGCTCGAAGTAGGCGATCTCCTTGGGCTTCGAGGAGTTGGTGAAGTCCCAGACGGAGACGCCGCCCTGGTACCAGGCCTGGACCATGATGTCCTTGCCCTTGACCGGGATCAGCGAGCCGTTGTGGGCCACGCACACCTCGGTGTCCGCCTGGTGGCGGTCGATCTTGAAGTAGCTGCGGAAGACGAGCTTGCGCTTGTCGCCCTTGCCGACGATGTCGTAGATGCCGTCGGCACCACGGTTCGGGCCGATCTCCGCGTTGCAGGTGGCCGCGCCGCCGCCGCCCAACTCGTCGGTGAACACGACCTTGTTGGCCTTCTGGTTGAAGGTCGCCGAGTGCCAGAACGCGAAGTTCACGTTGTCCTGGACCTGGTCGATGATCTTCGGGTTCTCCGGGTCCTTGATGTCGAACAGGATGCCGTCGCCCATGCAGGCGCCCGCCGCGAGGTCCTTGGAGGGCAGCACGGTGATGTCGTGGCAGCCGGTGGTCTTGGAGACGCCCGGGTTGGTGGGCGAGCCCGGGTTGCCACCGCCGTCGGGCCCCTCACCGGGGAAGAGCACCGGGAAGCCGACGACCGCCGCCTTCTCGGGGGCACTTCGCGGCACCTTGATGACCGTGATGCCGTCGTGCGGCGGCTGACAGTCGGGGAAGGCTGCGCTGGGCGAGTACGAGGAGACGTACACGTAGACGTTCCTGCGCTCCGGCACCAGTGTGTGCGTGTGCGAGCCGCACGCGGTCTCGACGGCGGCCACGTACTTCGGGTTGGCCTTGTCGCTGATGTCGAAGACCTTCATGCCCTCCCACGAGGATTTCTCGGTTGCGGGCTGCGTGGTGCTGTTGCAGGAGTTGTCGCTGCGCGAGGAGTCGGTGGAGAGGAAGAGCAGGTTTCCGGACACGGAGATGTCGTTCTGCGAGCCGGGGCACAGCACCTGGGAGACCGTCTTCGGAGCCTTCGGGTTGCTGAGGTCGAAGATGCGGAAGCCGTCGTAGTTGCCGGCGTACGCGTACTTCCCCTGGAAGGCCAGGTCCGAATTGGTGCCCGGCAGCGCGTCCTTGGGGATATTGGCGAGGTGGGTGATGTTGTCCGAGTGGACGATCTCGTCCTGTCCGGGTATCTCGCCGCTCTCCACCGCCGCCCTGGCTTCGGCCGCCTCGCTCTTGGAGACCTTCTGCGGGGTGGCCGGCGTGTCCCCGGGGTCTGGGGTCGCGACCGCCGGACCGGCTGTGAGCAGCGCGGCCAGAAGTCCGGCCGCGGTGGCGACAACTCCCAGCCGTCTGCGCCGCGTTCGGTGGTTGATTAACAGGGTCACTGCTTCCTCCCTTGTAGCCGTTCGCAGTTGAACGGTTCAGGTACCACGGAAGTATCGTCTTCATCATGCACAGATCAACAGAGGGCAACACACTCGTAACGAATCTTTTTGATCACTGACGATCGGAAGCATGCCCGAAGCGTGCTAGGACGGTTCTCAACGCCCACAAGGCGTCTGTCATCCCGTGCGCCGCAGGAGGTCGCCGTGCTCTTACCCCGTACGTCCCGCCACGTGGTCACCGCCTCCGTGACGGCCGTCGTCCTCGTACTCGGGGGCTGCACCGGTTCGGACGACGACACCGGCTCCGCGTCGGACAAGGGCCCCTCGGTGATCGCTCCGGGCAAGCCGGGCGAGGCGGCGCAGACGCTCTCCGCCGAGGACGCCGCGAAACAGCGCTCCGACGACGACACCCCCAACTCCGCGGACTTCGCGTACGCGCAGATGATGATCAAGCACCACACCCAGGCCCTGGACATGGCCGAACTCGCCCCGAAACGCGTCGAGTCGACCCGGCTGAAACGTCTAGCCGAGCGGATCGCGGCCGCTCAGGGACCGGAGATCGACGCCATGAAGGGCTGGCAGAAGACCCACGGCGGCAGCAAGAAGGGCACGACGCACGAGCACGAGGCGATGCCCGGCATGGCGACCGAGGCGCAGCTGAAGAAGCTGCGCGCCGCGAAGGGCAAGGCCTTCGACGAACTGTTCCTGAAGCTGATGATCACCCATCACGAAGGAGCGCTCACCATGGCCACGGATGTGCTCGCACAGGGCAACAACATCCAGATCGGCGAGATGGCCGACGACGTGATCGCACAGCAGACGACCGAGATCAACAAGATGCGCGACATGCCCTGACCCGTTCGGTCCCTCCCATGGCGGGCGGCGCGGTGCGATCCTGGAGGCATCAGCGATCTCCTCGTTTTCCCGCGGGGAAGGAGTTCTGCCGTGCTGCACGTCGCCGTCGTCGGTTCGGGGCCGAGTGGGGTGTACGCCGCTCAGAGTCTCGTCCAGCAGAGCCAGGTGCCGGACGTCCACGTGGACGTCCTGGACCGGCTGCCGTGCCCGTACGGCCTGGTGCGCTACGGCGTGGCGCCCGACCACGAGAAGATCAAGTCGCTGCAGAACAATCTGCGTACGGTCCTGGAGCACGAGCGGGTGCGTTTTCTGGGCGGCGTCCAGGTCGGCCCTGACGGGCTGCCGACCGCCCGGCTGCGGGAGCTGTACCACGCCGTCGTGTACTGCGTCGGAGCCGCCACCGACCGGCGTCTCGGGGTGCCCGGTGAGGAGCTGCCGGGCAGCTGGTCGGCGACCGAGTTCGTGTCCTGGTACAGCGCGCACCCGGACGCCGTGTCCGACGGCTTCGTCCTCGGCGCGCGGGCGGCGGTCGTCATCGGCGTCGGGAATGTCGCGGTGGACGTGACCCGGATGCTGGCCCGGGGCGTCGCGGAGCTGAGCCCCACGGACATGCCGCAGGCGGCGCTCGCCGCGCTCAGCCACAGCCAGGTGCGGGACATCCAGATGGTGGGCCGGCGCGGCCCCTCGCAGGCCCGCTTCACCACCAAGGAACTGCGGGAGCTGGGCGCGCTCCCCGACACCGACGTGGTCGTGGATGCGGAGGAGTTGGCGCTCGATCCGGCGTACGCCGATCCCTCCGCGCTGCCCGCCGCCCAGCGCCGCAACGTGGAGGTGCTGCGCGGCTGGGCCGAACGGCCGCCGCGCGGCGGCTCCCACCGGATCCGGCTCCGCTTCTTCCTCCGCCCGGTGGAACTGCTCCCCGACGGAGGGCGCGTGGGCGCGGTGCGCTTCGAGCGGACGCTGCCGGACGGGCACGGCGGAGTGACGGGCACCGGGCGGTACGAGGACATCGAGGCGCAGTTGGTGCTGCGCTCGGTCGGCTACCGCGGAGTGCCGCTGGAAGGGCTGCCGTTCGACGCGGAACACGGCACCGTGCCGCATCTCGCGGGGCGGGTCCTGCGGGAGGGCTCGGTGGCGCCGGGAGAGTACGTGGCGGGCTGGATCAAGCGGGGTCCGACCGGCGTGATCGGCACCAACCGGCCCTGCTCGAAGGAGACGGTGACCTCGCTGCTGGAGGACGCGCCCGTACTCGTACGGCGTGAGCTGCCGGACGATCCGCTGGCCGCACTGCTTGCGGAGGGGTTGCAGCCGGTCGAGTGGGCGGGCTGGCAGGCGATCGAGCGGGCCGAGGCGGAGCTGGGGGCCTCACTGGGCCGGAGCGTGGTCAAACTCCCCGATTGGCCGTCGCTGCGGGAAGCGGCGCGGCAGGGTAGCGCGCCGTAAGGAGGCCGCAGGCCCCTTAGGGGCGCGGGGCTGTGTCAATTTGCGGCTCCTCCGCGTGGGCGCGACCAGCCACAGCGGATCCGCAGATTACGTACCACGGTTGGGTAGGACACCCAGCGGCAACAGACCGGAAATCAACAAACTGTTCAAGTCGCCTACGGTCTCGTGCAGTCCCCGCTCCACCGCCGCTCCAGGAGTGCCCATGCCAACCACGACCTCCGCACGTCAAGTGCACCCCGTGGACGAGGTCCCACCCGTCCGCCACCTGGCCGCCTTCGGGCTGCAGCACGTGCTCGCGATGTACGCGGGCGCCGTGGCGGTCCCGCTGATCGTCGGCAGCGCGATGAAGTTGTCGCCCGCGGACATGGCGTATCTGATCACGGCCGATCTGCTGCTGTGCGGTATCGCGACGCTCATCCAGTGCGTCGGCTTCTGGCGCTTCGGTGTGCGGCTGCCGATCATGCAGGGGTGCACCTTCGCGGCCGTGTCGCCGATGGTGCTGATCGGTACGGGCGGCGGCGGGCTGCCCGCGATCTACGGGTCGGTGATCGTCGCCGGGCTCGCGATCATCCTTCTGGCGCCGGTCTTCGGGAAGCTGCTGCGCTTCTTCCCGCCGCTGGTCACCGGCACGGTGATCCTGATCATCGGGCTCTCGCTACTGCCGGTGGCGGGCAACTGGGCGGCGGGTGGCGTGGGTTCGCCGGACTTCGGTGAGCCGAAGAACGTGGCGCTCGCGGCGTTCGTCCTCGCGGTGGTGCTCGGCGTGCAGCGTTTCGCCCCGGCGTTCCTGAGCCGGATCGCGGTGCTGATCGGCATCGCCGTGGGCCTCGCGGTCGCGGTGCCCTTCGACTTCACGGACTTCGGCGGGGTCGGGGACGCGGACTGGCTCGGGATCAGTACGCCGTTCCACTTCGGCGCCCCCACCTTCGAGGCGTCGGCGATCGCGTCGATGCTGGTCGTGGCGCTCGTGACGATGACCGAGACCACGGGTGACTTCATCGCGGTCGGCGAGATGACCGGGCGCAAAGTCGAGCCGCGCCCGCTCGCCGACGGTCTGCGCGCCGACGGCCTGTCCACGGTCCTCGGCGGTGTCTTCAACACCTTCCCGTACACGGCGTACGCGCAGAACGTGGGCCTCGTCGGCATGACGCGGGTCCGCAGCCGCTGGGTCGTGGCCGTCGCCGGCGGCATCCTCGTCCTGCTCGGCCTGCTGCCCAAGCTGGGCGCCGTGGTCGCGGCGATCCCGGCGCCGGTGCTCGGCGGCGCGGGCCTGGTGATGTTCGGGACGGTTGCCGCGAGCGGGCTGCGGACGCTGGCACAGGTGGACTTCAAGGGCAACGACAACCTGACGGTCGTGGCCGTTTCGGTCGCCGTGGGCATGCTGCCGGTCGGGGTGCCGACGGTCTACGAGAAGTTCCCGGACTGGTTCCAGACGGTGATGAACAGCGGCATCAGCGCGGGATGCCTGACGGCGATCGTGCTGAACCTGCTCTTCAACCACCTTCCCGGGAAGGGCGGTTCAGCTGCCTCCGAGGCGGACGGCCTGGCGGGCGGTGGCAGCGAGGACGCTGTCGAGAAGTCCCGGGAAGAGGTCGTCTAGGTCGTCCCGGCGCAGCCCGTTCATCTTGGCGGTGCCCCGGTAGATCTGCCGGATCACACCGGCCTCACGCAGCACCCGGAAGTGGTGCGTGGTCGTGGACTTGGTGACGGGCAGGTCGAAGTGCGAACAGGAGAGCTCGTCGCCGTCGGCGGCGAGCTCTCGCACGACCCGGAGCCGCATCGGGTCGGAGAGCGCGTGCAGCACGGATTCCAGGCGGATCTCCTCGCGCACGGGGTGCGGGAGGTCGCGGCTGCTGCTGGTCGGGGCGGCGGTCGTCACGGCGGCTCCAGTCCTTCTGGTCCGGCCTTCTGGCCGAAGGCCTCCGAGGGCTCGATTGCCCTCCGGAGAAGTCCATAGAGGTCCATTGTACGAGACCCTTCGTAGTTTGACATCCTCCGTACTACGATGCTTATCGTACGAGTCGTACACCGGCCCCGTGACGATTGGAGTCCGCCGTGAGCGCGCTCTTCGAGCCCTACACCCTGCGCGATCTGACCATCCCGAACCGGGTGTGGATGCCCCCGATGTGCCAGTACTCGGCAGCACCCGAGGGCCCGGAGGCCGGCGCCCCGAACGACTGGCACTTCGCCCACTACGCGGCGCGCGCCACCGGCGGCACGGGCCTGATCGTCGTCGAGGCCACGGCTGTGAGCCCCGAGGGCCGGATCTCGCCGTACGACCTCGGCATCTGGAACGACACGCAGACCGAGGCCTTCCGCCGGATCACGCGCTTCCTCAAGGGGCAGGGCACGGTCCCGGCAGTGCAACTCGCGCACGCCGGTCGCAAGGCGTCGACGGACCGCCCCTGGAAGGGCGGTGCCCCCGTCGGTCCTGAGGCCCATGGCTGGCAGCCGCTCGGGCCGAGCCCGCTCGCCTTCGACGCCGGCCACCCGGTGCCGACCGAGCTCACGGTCGAGGGGATCCGGGAGATCGTCGACCAGTTCGCCGACGCCGCGCGCCGCGCTCTCGCCGCCGGCTTCGAGATCGTCGAAATCCACGGCGCGCACGGCTACTTGATCGGCGAGTTCCTCTCCCCGCACTCCAACCGGCGCACGGATGCGTACGGCGGCTCGTACGAGAACCGCACGCGCCTCGCTCTCGAAGTCGTCGACGCCGTACGAGCCGTGTGGCCGGACGACAAGCCGCTCTTCTTCCGTATCTCGGCCACCGACTGGCTGGAGGAGAACGGCTGGACCGCCGACGACACGGTCCGCTTCGCCGCCGAACTCTCGGCCCATGGCGTCGATCTGCTGGACGTCTCCAGCGGCGGCAACGCGTCCGGCGTGCGCATCCCCGTCGGCCCTGGCTACCAGGTCCCCTTCGCGGCCCGCGTGAAGAACGAGACCTCCATGCCGGTCGCCACCGTCGGCCTCATCACCGACGCCGGGCAGGCCGAGAAGATCCTCGCCAACGGGGAGGCGGACGCCGTGCTCTTGGGCCGGGAACTGCTGCGCAACCCGTCGTGGGCCCGGCACGCGGCACGAGAAATCGGGGACGACGTGCATGTACCGGACCAGTACCACCGGTCCGTCTGACCGCCGGTCCGTCTGACCGGCATTCCGTCTGGCTGGCAGTCCGTACGGAACCGACCACCGGTCCGTACGGAACCGACCGTCCGCGACGGCAGCGAGCGTGGTCGGGTGTGCCCTCAGCCCGTCTTCCACCCCCACTGAGGGCCGACCCGCTCCCACTCCGCGTCCCACTGCTCCATGCGCCGCCGGTCCAGTCGCTGGCGTAAGAGCCGCCCGGCGCCGAGGGGCACGGCGGCCGCGCTCGCCCCCACCAGCGACCCGGCAAGACCGGCCCGCAGTTCGGCCTGGGACTCGCTGGCGGGCTTGGTCACGAGACGGCCGTCGCGGTCCGTCCACACCATGACCGGGGTACCGGCCGTGCTGCCGGGCGCGACGCGTGCCTGCCCCGTGTGTGCCGACCCGTCGCCCGCGGTCCAGCGCACCTCTGCCCACACCCGTTCGGTACTGGACGTGGTCGTGGTGGGAGCGGGCGTGTTCTCGCTGGTCAGCGCGAGGACGGGGTGCCACTCGGCGCGCTGTTGGGCGAGGCTGTCCTTGACCGCGTGTGCCGTCGCGAAGCCGGTGAGCAGCGCGGTGGCCAGGGTCAGGGCCCAGGTGGCGAGCACGATCCAGGCCTCCAGTTCGTCACTGCGGCGCCGCAGCGGATTGCGCCGCCATCGCCACAGCCACACCCTCGGACCACGGAATGCCGCCATCGAACGCCCCTTCTCCTCAACCGACACACCAGTCCCTCCCTCCCATACGAGAGGGATCGTCCCGGTGCTCACACGGAGACGTTCCCCACATCGCCGGCAGGCGCTGAAAATGCCCTGACCTGCCTGGACAGCGCGTCCAGGGGTGATTGTCAGTGCCTGGGTGCAGACTGACCCGTGTCTGGTGACAATGACGTCCGGAGGTGGTCGGCATGGCCGACGTACTGCTCACGGTAGGCACACGCAAGGGCCTGTTCATCGGGCGAAGGCGCGGCGGCGCCTGGGAGTTCGACGACAGTCCTTACTTCAACGCGCAGGCCGTCTACTCGGTCGCCATCGACACCCGCGGCGACGTGCCACGGCTCCTCGCCGGCGGGGACAGCGCGCACTGGGGCCCCTCCGTGTTCCACTCCGACGACCTGGGCCGCACATGGACGGAACCGGCCAAGCCCGCGGTCAAGTTCCCCCAGGACACGGGTGCTTCGCTGGAGCGGGTGTGGCAGCTGCACCCGGCGGCGGCCGAGCCGGACGTGGTGTACGCGGGCACGGAACCGGCCGCGTTGTACCGCTCAGAGGACCGCGGCGAGACCTTCGAGCTCGTCCGTCCCCTGTGGGAGCACCCGACGCGCTCGCAGTGGGTGCCCGGCGGCGGCGGAGAGGGCCTGCACACCGTCATCACCGACGAGCGCGATCCGAACGCGGTGACGGTCGCCGTCTCCACGGCCGGAGTCTTCCGTACGACGGACGGCGGGGAGACCTGGGCGCCGTCCAACTCCGGTGTCTCCGCGGTGTTCCTGCCCGATCCGAACCCGGAGTTCGGCCAGTGCGTCCACAAGATCGCGAAGGACTCGGCGACGCCGGACCGGCTGTATCTCCAGAACCACTGGGGTGTCTACCGCAGCGACGACGCGGGCGCGCACTGGACGGACATCGGCGAGGGCCTGCCGTCCACGTTCGGCTTCGCCGCGGCCGCCCACCCGCACCGCGGGGACACGGCCTATGTGTTCCCGATCAACGCCGACGCGGACCGGGTTCCCGCCGAGCACCGGTGCCGGGTCTTCCGCACGGCGGACGCGGGCAAGACCTGGGAGCCGCTCTCCGCGGGACTGCCGCAGGAGGACCACTACGGCACGGTGCTGCGCGACGCGATGTGCACGGACGACGCGGAGCGGGCGGGCGTGTACTTCGGCAACCGCAACGGGGAGGTGTACGCATCGGCCGACGACGGGGACAGCTGGCAGCAGTTGGCGTCGCATCTGCCGGATGTGCTGTGCGTACGCGCGGCGGTCATCGGTTGAGCCCCGGCGGTCGTCGGTCGAGCCCCGGCGGTCGTCTGCCGGGGCCTGGCGGTCGTCTGCCGGGGCCTGGCGCCCCTCGCAGTCAACGGACGTATCACTCTTGGTCGTTCCTCGGCCACCGGTTGATCGCGTCCGCCTGTACGGCAGTAGGGTGACGCCGTGGCACCACGACCGTTGCATGAAATCGTCGAACCGGGCTGGGCCAAGGCCCTGGACCCCGTGGCCGGACGGATCGCCGAGATGGGTGACTTCCTGCGTGCGGAGATCGCCGCGGGACGCACCTATCTCCCGGCGGGCCCGAATGTGCTCCGCGCCTTCCAGCAGCCCTTCGACGACGTCCGGGTCCTCATCGTCGGCCAGGACCCGTATCCGACACCTGGAAACGCTGTGGGGCTGTCCTTCTCGGTCGCGCCCGAGGTGCGGCCGCTGCCGGGCAGCCTCATCAACATCTACCGGGAGCTGAACAGCGACTTAGGGCTGCCCCAGCCGTCCAACGGCGACCTGACGCCCTGGACGCAGCAGGGTGTGCTGTTGCTCAACAGGGCGCTCACCACGGCCCCGCGCCGCCCCGCCGCGCACCGGGGCAAGGGGTGGGAAGAGGTCACCGAGCAGGCGATACGGGCGCTGGCCGCGCGCGGACGGCCTCTGGTGTCGATCCTGTGGGGGCGCGACGCCCGTAACCTCCGGCCGCTGCTCGGTGATCTGCCGTCGGTGGAATCGGCACACCCGTCGCCCATGTCGGCCGACCGGGGCTTCTTCGGCTCGCGCCCGTTCAGCCGGGCCAATGACCTGCTGGTCCGTCAGGGTGGTCAGCCCGTGGACTGGCGGCTGCCGTGACCGGTCCCGACGAGATGTCGGGCGTGCTGGGTGTGGACTCCGGGGGTTCGGGACTGCGTGCCGTGCTGTCGGTCCAGGGTGGCCGGGACGGCGGGGGCACGGTTCCGCTGAAGTCCAAGGAGCCGGTGCGCACGGGGCCGCGTGGCATCGACGCCGGGCATCTGGTGGAGCAACTGGTGCCGATGGCCCGGCAGTTGATGGCGGATGCGGGACTCGACGCGCTCCGAGCCGTCGCCGTCGGGGCCGCGGGTTACACCACACTGGGTGACTCGCTGCGCGACGAGTTGCCGTCGGCGCTGGCCCGCGAACTCGGCGTGCGCAGGCTCGCACTGGCCGCCGACGGCGTCACCGCGTACGTGGGTGCGCTCGGGCAGCGATCGGGCGCGGTGGTCGCGGCCGGCACCGGTCTGATCGCGATCGGCACGGATCTGACGAGCTGGCGCAGGGCGGACGGCTGGGGCCATCTGCTGGGCGACAACGGCGGCGGGGCGTGGATCGGGCGGGCCGGGCTCGACGCGGCCCTGCGCTCGCACGACGGACGGTCCGGGGGCTCTGCCCGGCTGCTGGTGCGCGCCGAGGAGATGTTCGGTCGGCCCGCCACCTGGCCGGGGCAGCTCTACCCGCGCACCGACCGCCCCGCCCTGCTCGCGTCCTTCGCGCCCCAGGTGGCGGGCTGCGCCGGCGACGACCCGGTGGCGGCGGACATCCTGGCCGAGGCCGCCCGGCACATCGCCGACTCCGCCGCCGCGGTCTGCCCCACCGAGGGCGAGGTCTCCGGGGAGGTCCGAGTCGCCCTCACGGGTGGACTGCTCAAGATGGGCGAGCCCCTTCTCGTACCCCTGCGTGCCGCCTTTGCGGACCGGCTGCCGTACGCGCGGCTGGTCCCGCCCGAGGGCGACCCGCTCGTCGGCGCCGTACGCATCGCCGTGGACCTGGCCGACGACCGCCTGACGCTTCCTCGCGAGGTGAACATGCTGTACGTCGTGGCGGCGGAACGCTCGCCCTGACCCCGTACGTACTCGATGAGATCAATCCGTACGTAACTCATCAGACAAAAGTGGACGTATACCGTTCACCTGCACCCTCCCCGAACAAGGGAGCCCAGGAAACCAGTAACATGCGGCGCCATGAGCTCCCCCACTGGGCCCGCGTCCGGCCTGCCAGTACGAATGCCGCGACCCCGCCAGCCCGGGCGGCACCGCCGTCCCGAGCCGCTGGCGGCTCCCGAGGGCGCGCCCGCGCTCGTCCTCGCGGTGCCCGGCACGCCCAGCGGCGCCGTCCGCAGCCTCGCCGACGAGGTCGTGAGCATCGCGCGCTCCGAGCTGCCCGGCCTCGACGGCCGGATCGGGTACCTCGACGGTGACGACGCGGAGTTCCCCACGCTCCAGTCAGTGCTGGTGCGTGCCGCCGAGGAGCGCACCGCCCGCTTCGAGCAGGCCCGCGCCGCCGGCATGGACGTGACGGAGCCGGACGGACCTGTCGCCGTCGTCGTGCCGCTGCTCGCCGGTCCGGACAACGCGCTGCTGCGCCGTATCCGCCAGGCCGTCATGGAGAGCCGTATCGCGGCCGAACTGACCGATGTGCTCGGCCCTCACCCGCTGCTCGCCGAGGCGCTGCACGTGCGCCTCTCCGAGGCGGGTCTGGCGCGTGCCGACCGCGCCCGCCTGTTCACGGTGGCGACCGCCGCGGACGGCATCATTCTGGCGTCCGTGGGCGGCGATGAGGCCGTGCAGGCGGCCGGGATCACCGGCATGCTGCTCGCCGCCCGTCTCGCCGTGCCGGTGATGGCGGCGGCACTCGACGAGGAGGGCGCGATCGCGGCCACCGCCGAGCAGCTGCGTTCCTCGGGCTCCCAGCATCTGGCGCTCGCGCCGTACCTGATCGGTCCCGAGCTCGACCCGGCTCTGCTCGACGCGGCCGCGAAGGAGGCGGGCTGCTCCGCTGCCGAGTCGCTCGGCGCGTACCCGGCGATCGGCAAGCTCGCCCTCGCCAAGTACACGACGGCGTTGGGCATCGCGCCGCAGCAGCCGCAGGGTGCGCCGGTCCGCTAAACGCTCCGCTGGTTAGGCGCGGTTCGAAGCTGCGGGTTCGTCGTGGCTGGTCGCGCAGTTCCCCGCGCCCCTAAAGGGCGCTGGTCGCGCCCTCGCTGCGGAGCCGCAAGTTGATACAGCCCCGCACCCCTAAGAGGCCTGCGGCCTCCCTGAGGGGCGCGGTACTGCACCGGACTTCGACAAGTCGGCTCAGTCGAACACCACGCACGACGCCGCAGGCGCCTCGATGGAGCCGCCGCGGCGTGGGATGCCGGTGTCCGGGTCGACCGTGAACCAGGTCACGTCTCCGGAGCGCTCGTTCGCCACGTACAGGAAGCGCCCCGAGGGGTGCAGGGCGAGGGCGCGAGGCCAGTTGCCGCCGCAGGGCACCGTGATGACGAGGCGAAGCCCTTCCCCGTCGGCCGCCAGCACGGAGAGGACGTCCTGGCCGCGCGTGGCCGTCCACACGAAGCGTCCGTCGGACGACACGACGATGCCCGACGGATAGGCGTCACCGTCCGGGGTGGCCGGCAGTACCGGCGTCTCGCCGAGCGGCCGCAGCGTGCCGTCGGCGGCGTCCCAGCGGCAGACGGTGACGGTGGGCGTGAGCTCGTTGACCACGTACGCGTGCTCGCCGTCGGGGTGGAACGCGAGGTGGCGGGGCCCGGACCCGGGGCGCAGCGCGATCTCGCGGTGGACCGTGAGCGCCCCGTCCCGCAGCGCGCACACCCGTACGGAGTCCGTGCCCAGGTCGACGCTCACGGCCCACCGTCCGCTCGGGTCGGGCTGCACCTGGTGGGCGTGCGGGCCCTGCTGGCGCGGCGTGTACGGGCCCGAGCCGGAATGCCGGAGCACGCAGGACGCGGCGCCCTCCAGGCTGCCGTCGGCGCGGACGGGCACGGCGGTGACGCTGCCGGAGCCGTAGTTGGCGGTCAGGACGTGTCCGGCGTGGACGCCGAGGTGGGTGGGCCCGCTGCCGCCGATCGGGACGGGTGGGCCCGTGAGCTCCGGTTTGTCGCCCTTCACGCGGTACGCGGCCACCGCGCCCTCGGCCGTCTCGCTGACCGCGTAGAGCGTGTCCCCGGCGGGCGACAGCGCGAGGTACGAGGGGTCGGGGACATCATCCACGCTGCTCAGCACCGTCAGCGCGCCGCTGTCCTCGTCCACGGACGCGGTGAGGACACCCAGCCCTCCCGCCGCCGTGAAGGAGCCGATGAACGCCCGTCGTTGCCGCCTGCCGCCGTCTGCCACTGCCGTCCCCTCTCGGTACCGCGCTGTCCGGGGCGACGGTAGCAGCCGACGATCAAAGGCCTAGACCAAACCGGTCGTCAGCCGGGCGAGAGCCGGGGCCGTCTCCCCGCGCGCGCGGGCGCGCGCCTCCGGATGGTGCACATAGGCGGGATGCCGCTCCACCGCCTCGTACGTCCGGTGGAAGACCGGCGTGGCGCTCCCCGAGATGGGCGGCACGATCCAGGACCAGTCCGCGCCGACCGGGCGGCCCCTGCGTTCCTCCCGGCCGAGGTGGGCGAGGAAGCGGCGGGATTCGGTGTGGTGGTCGGTGACCGTGACGCCCGCGCGGTCGAAGGAGTACAGCACGGCGCGGTTGAGTTCGACGAGCGCGCGGTCCTTCCACAGGGAGCGGTCGCTGCGGGTGTCGAGGCCGAGGCGGTCGGCTATGTGCGGCAAAAGGTCGTAGCGGTCGGCGTCGGCGAGGTTGCGGGCGCCGATCTCCGTGCCCATGTACCAGCCGTTGAAGGGCGCGGCCGGGTGGCAGATGCCGCCGATCTCCAGGCACATGTTGGCCAGGGCCGGCACGGCGTGCCAGCGCAGTCCGAGCTCGCGCCACCAGGTGTACTCGGGATGGGCGAGATCCACTTCGAGCACCGCGTCCTCCGGCAGCGCGAACCACCGGGGCGCCCCGTCGGCGCCCTGGATCACGAGCGGCAGTATGTCGAAGGGGGTTCCGGGGCCGCCCGGCCAGCCGAGCCGGCGGGCGAGCGCGGTGATGCCGACGTTTCGGGGGTCACCGGTCACGCCGCCGTCGGGGCGCGGGTGGCCGGCGTACCGGATGAGCTGTTCGTTCCAGATCCGCGGGCCCGGCCGCTCGGGTGTGTCGGGCGCGAAGACGGTGATGAGCGCGCGGATACGGCCGCCGCGTGTCGCCTCGCGCAGATGGTCGGCCGAGGCCTCGGCGACGTCCTCCGCCTCGGTCATGTCCCTGCGGTCTCGTACGTGCAGGGAGTGCCAGTAGAGCCGCCCGATGCAGCGGTTGGCGTTGCGCCAGGCGACTCGGGCGCCGAAGACGAGTTCCTCCGTCGTGTGCCGGTACGTTCCCGAGTCCGCGATCTCCGCGTGCGCCGCGGCAATCCGGTGGGCCGGGTCACCGAGCCGCTCCTCGGTGTGGTGAAGGGTGATGAAATCGGCGGCGGCAAGGCAGAGGGCGTCGTCCCGAACGCACCCGGGCCACCCTCCGGTTCCGCGCGGGATCTTCAGCATGGCGCACCCCCAGGCGGCTGCGTTCCGCGGGCCGCTCCCGCACGGCCCGCGGGCTCTGTGCGTCTGATAGCCGCGGGGTTACCCGTCCGTCGGCCTGATCCACCTCCAAGTGCCCGGTGCACCTGCCTCATTCACGGTCCGGGTGTCCAACCCAGCAGGGCGGAGCGGACGTTCAGGCTCCCACCGCAGAGGAGCCGCGCAGCGGTGTGGCCAGTGCGGCGAGCGCCCGTTCCAGGCCGTGGAGGTGGGCGAGTGCCTGCTCGGCTCCCGGGTGCCGGCCCGGGGGCCCCGCGACCGACACCCCTGTGCCCGGCCCTTGCGCGGCCGACGTCACGGCACGGTCCGGAACGGCGCCGACCAGGACCTCGACCGCCGCCTCGACGCGTCCACAGGCGGCGGTGAGGCGGGCGTCGTGCGAGGCGTCGGGATCGGCGGCGACGGCCGCGAGACCGCGTGCCTCGCAGGCGCAGTCGTCCAGGAGCGCGAGCACCTGCCGGGCCCGGGCCTTACGCGCCCGCAGCGGGTTGAGGGGGTGGACCAGCGGGGCGAGGGCGAAGCGGACCCGGCCGAGCAGCGCCTCCAGTTCCGCGGCCTGCGTCGCGGGATCCGCGCCGGAGTCTCCGGCCAGGCGCCGGGCCGCCGCCGAGGTGCAGCCGTGCACGGCATGCACGGCACGGGCCACCCAGCGATCCGTCACCGCGTGCGTGGTGACCGGCAGGATCAGCGCGACGGCGAGGGCCGCACCGAGCGCGCCGGCCGCGGTCTCCGCGAGGCGCAGCCCCAGCAGTCCCGGATGCAGCACGCCGAGGAGCCCGTACAGCAGGCCCGCCATGACGGTGACGAAGAACATCATCCAGCTGTACGAGAGCGCCGCGGTGTAGAAGATGCCCCAGACGCACACGGCGACGATCACTGCCGTGGGCGCCGGGGCGCCGTGCAGCGGTACGGCGATCAGCAGGCCGGCGGCGATACCGGTGACCGTGCCGACGACGCGCCGGAAGCCGCGTACCAGCGTCTCGCCGCGCGAGGCCGTGTTGACGAAGATCCACCAGGCGGTGCCGACGGCCCAGTACCAGCGCTCGTGCGACAGGAACTGGCCCGCGGCGATCGCGATCGCGCAGGCGGCCGTGGCCTGGAAGGCCTGCCGGGTGGTCGGCCGGGCGAGCCCGCGGCCGTCGAGCGGAGCGGGCACCGCCGGGGGCGGAGTGCGCCGCTCGATACACCACGCGCCGAAGCGCACCGCTGAGGAGGCGGCCAGCGACAGCGCCATCGCGGCGTACAGCTGCGGGAGCTGGCCGGGCACGGCGTGCAGGAACTGCGTGATGAAGAAGGTCATGAACGCGAAGATGCCGAGCGCGTGCCCGCGTGGTCCCCAGCGGCGGGCGTACACCCCGAAGAAGATCACGGCGAGCCAGGTCGCGTCGCGCACGGCCGGCACCGAGTGCAGCGCGGTCGCGAGGGCGAGCACGGGGAAGCCGACGACGGGCAGCAGGGCGGTGGTGACCGCCTGGCCGCGCACGGTCTGGTCGCCGACCGTGAACAGCGCGAGGAGCGCGGCGAGTCCGCCCGTGATCGACGCGGGCAGCGAGAGCCCGGCGAGTGCCGACGCGGTCACCGCGAGGCCGATACCGAGCACCGCCCGCAGTGAGACCCGCAGCCGTACCAGGCCCGGATCCGGAGCCATGAACATCTTCTTCACCGTCGGCAGCTCGCCCCTCTTCGCGTTGACCACACCTTCAGGACATGACCTTCAGACCATGGGAATGGCGCCGCGGGCACGGATCGGCATCTTCGCCGTCCGGCGCTGCGCGGCGCCATCGATAGATACACGATACGCAACACCGAGGCACTGGCTCAACAGGCTCGTGAACTGCTGAGCCATTGGTACAGTCGGCAGCGATCAGTCAGTACCACGAGGAGGCCAACGGACCATGGCCGTGGACGAGCTCGACACCCGCATCCTGCGGCTCCTCCTGGAGCAGCCGCGCACCAGCGTGCGCGAGTACGCCCGCATCCTCGGTGTCGCCCGCGGCACGCTGCAGGCGCGGCTCGACCGGATGGAGCGGGACGGTGTGATCACCGGCACAGGTCCCTCGCTCTCCCCCGCCGCGCTCGGCCACCCGGTGCTCGCCTTCGTCCATATCGAGGTCACCCAGGGGCATCTCGACGACGTGGGCGACGCGTTGGCCGCCGTGCCGGAGATCGTCGAGGCGTTCTCGATCACCGGTGGCGGGGACCTGATCACCCGGGTCGTCGCGCGGGACAACGCGCACTTGGAGGATGTGATCCAGGCGCTCATCAGCCTGCCGGGGGTCGTCCGGACGCGTACGGAGGTGGCGTTGCGCGAGCGCGTGCCGCACCGGCTGCTGCCGCTGGTGGAGTCGATCGGACGCGCGGCCGTGAACTGATCGTTGGCATCCTGGAACGCATGAGCACACTCGGCGCCACTTCGGTCATCTTCGATCTCGACGGAACGCTCGTGGACAGCGAGCCGAACTACTACGAGGCAGCACGGCAGACGCTCGCCCAGTACGGCGTCACCGACTTCACCTGGGCGGAACACGAGGGGTACGTCGGCATCAGCGCCGCGGAGACGACCGCACTGCTGAAGGAGCGGCACGCGATAGAGGCCTCACCGGAGGTACTGCTCGCGGAGAAGAACCGCCGTTATCTGGAACTGGCCCGCGCCTCCACGCGCGTCTACCCGGAGATGCGGAAGTTCGTGGAGCTGCTGGCCGCCGAGGGCGTGCCCATGGCCGTCGCCTCTGGCTCATCGCGTGTGGCGATCGAGGTGGTCCTGGCGGGCACAGGGCTGGACACCAGTCTGCGGACGGTCGTCTCGGCGGACGAGGTCGCCCACGGCAAGCCCGCCCCCGACGTCTTTCTGGAGGCGGCACGGCGGCTGGGAGCAGCCCCGGAGGACTGCGTGGTCCTCGAGGACGCCGCCCCGGGCGCGGCGGCGGCGCACGCGGCGGGGATGCGCTGCATCGCGATCCCGTACGTGGCCGCGCAGGCCGACGATCCGGCGTTCGCCACCGCGGGGCTGCTGTTGCGCGGCGGTCAGGCCGAGTTCACGGCGCGGACCGCGTACGACTGGCTGGTGCGCTCGGCTCCGTCCCGTTGACGTTGATATCAGCGTCAATGAGCATGGCGGGACCGACCGCCACGCCCCGGAGGCGCTCCATGGGTTCTGCCGCCGTGCTCGTCGCCAACCGCGGGGAGATCGCCGTACGCATCCTGCGCGCCACCGCCGAGGCCGGGCTGCGGACGGTCGCGGTGTACGCGGAGGGCGACGACCCGCATGTCCAACTGGCCGACGAAGCCGTGGCGTTGAAGGGTTCGGGCTATCTGGACGCCGACGCCCTGCTGGCCGCCGCTCACGACACGGGCTGCGAGTTCCTGCACCCCGGCTACGGGTTCTTGAGCGAGTCCTCCGCCTTCGCCCAGCAGTGTGCCGAGTCCGGGATCACCTTCGTCGGGCCGTCGCCCGAAGTCCTCGCTCTCTTCGGGGACAAGGGACGCACACGGGAACTGGCCCTCCTGGTGGGGGTGCCGGTTCTCCCGGGGACGCGGCGTGCCACGAACCTTGAGGAGGCTCGGGACTTCCTGACAGGCGGGCCCATGATGCTCAAGGCCATCAGCGGTGGCGGCGGCCGTGGCATGCGGGTCGTCCGCTCACCCGACGAGCTCGACGAGGCCTGGGAGCGGTGCCGTTCGGAAGCCCGACAGAGCTTCGGCCGGGAAGAGTTGTACGTCGAGCGGCTGCTGGAGGGGGCCCGGCACATCGAGGTGCAGGTCGTCGGGGACGGGACGGGGGCCGTCACACACCTGTGGGAGCGTGACTGCACCGCCCAGCGTCGTCACCAGAAGCTGATCGAGATCGCTCCGGCGCCCGAACTGCCGGCCGGCGTCAGGGAGATGCTCCTGGACAGCGCCCTGCGGATGGCGCGCGCCACCCACTCCTCGGGACTTGGCTTCTACTCGGGGCTCGGCACCTTCGAATTCCTCGTCCAGGGCGAGGAGTTCCACTTCATCGAGGCCAATCCGCGGCTTCAGGTCGAGCACACGGTCACCGAGGAGGTGACGGGCGTCGACCTGGTCGCCGTACAACTGCGGCTGGCGGCGGGCGAGTCGCTGGAGGAACTGGGCCTGGCAGGACCGCCCCCGCCGCCGCGCGGATTCGCCGTGCAGGCGCGCGTCAACGCCGAGGTCGCCGCGGCCGACGGGACGGTGCGGCCGTCGGCCGGGCGGCTCACGCGCTTCGACGTGCCCACCGGTCCTGGCGTCCGCGTCGACACGGCGGCCCGCGCAGGCGTCGAAATCGGCGTGCGCTACGACTCGTTGCTCGCGAAGGTGATCGCCCACGTGCCGCACGACAGCGTGACCGCGGCCTGCGAACGGGCCCGGCGAGCGCTCGGCGAGTTCAGGGTCGAGGGCGTCGGGACCGGGATTCCCCTGCTGCGGGAAGTTCTCGCACAGCCGGGATTCTGGGCCCTTGCGGGCCTGGTCGAGGAGCATCTGGCGGACTCCCCGGTTGTCTTGGAGCCTGCCCTCGACGGCATGGTGACCGCGCCCATGAGCGGCACGGTCGTCTCCGTCGACGTCTCCCCCGGTGAACCGGTCCGGGCCGGGCAGCAGTTGCTGGTTCTGGAGGCCATGAAGATGGAGCACGTCGTGCGCGCGCCGGGCTCCGGGGTCGTACGGGCCGTGCGGGCGCGCGTGGGCGACACCGTCGCCGAGGGGCAGTTCCTGGTGGCCGTGGACGGGATGACGGACTCACCGGCCCTCGACCACACCGAGTCGGTGGACCTCGACGAGATCCGGCCCGACCTGGCCGAAGCCCTGCGCCGGCACGCGTTCGGCCTTGACGAGCACCGTCCCGAGGCGGTCGCGCGACGCCACGGCAGCGGACGCCGCACCGCACGCGAGAACATCCAGGACCTGTGCGACGAGGGCACGTTCACCGAGTTCGGGGCGCTCGCGATCGCCGCCCAGCGGCAGCGGCGGTCGCTGGACGACCTGATCCGCTCGACTCCGGCCGACGGGATGGTGACCGGCACCGGGCACGTGAACGGCGAGCCGTGCGTGGCGATGTCGTACGACTACACCGTCCTCGCCGGCACCCAGGGCCTGCAGAACCACCGCAAGACCGACCGCATGCTGCACCTCGCCGAGGAACGGCGGCTGCCGGTGGTGCTGTTCGCGGAGGGCGGTGGCGGTCGGCCGGGAGACACGGACACGACCTCGATCGCCGGGCTCGACGTGACCACGTTCCACCAGATGGGAAAGCTCAGCGGCCTGGTGCCGCTGGTCGGTATCGCGTCCGGCCGGTGCTTCGCGGGCAACGCCGCACTGCTCGGCTGCTGCGACGTCGTGATCGCCACGCCGGAGGCGACCATCGGCATGGGCGGGCCCGCGATGATCGAGGGCGGCGGACTCGGGGCGTACCGGCCGGAGGACGTCGGCCCGCTGTCCGTCCAGGTGCCGAACGGAGTCGTGGACATCGCGGTCTCGGACGAGGCGGACGCCGTGCGGGTGGCGCGTCAGTACCTCTCGTACTTCCAGGGCCCGCAGGACAGTTGGACGGAACCGGACCGGCGGCTGCTGCGGCACGCCGTCCCGGAGAACCGGCGGCGGGCCTACGACATGCGTGCGGCCGTCGAAGGGCTGGCGGACACCGGATCGGTTCTCGAACTGCGGCGGGAGTTCGGCATCGGCATCCTGACGACGCTGATCCGCATCCAGGGCCGGCCGATGGGCCTCGTCGCCAGCAATCCGGCGCACCTGGGCGGCGCGATCGACCGCGACGCGGCCGACAAGACGGCACGCTTCCTGCAACTGTGTGACGCCTTCGGGCTCCCGGTCGTCTCACTCTGTGACACACCGGGTTTCATGGTGGGCCCGGACGCCGAACGGACCGCCACGGTACGGCACTTCGCCCGCCTCTTCGTGACGGGCGCGAATCTCCGCGTCCCCCTGGTGAGTCTGGTGCTCAGGAAGGCGTACGGTCTCGGCGCGATGGCCATGATGGGCGGCTCGACGCGCGCCCCGCTGGCCACTGCCGCCTGGCCGAGCGGTGAGTTCGGCGGTATGGGCCTGGAGGGCGCGGTCCGGCTCGGCTACCGCAAGGAACTCGAGGCGATCGCCGATCCGCAGGCCCGCGCGCGTGCCTTCGAGGAGCGCGTCGCCGAACTGTACGAGCACGGCAAGGCGGTGAACGCCGCGGCCGCCCTGGAGATCGACGCGGTGATCGATCCGGCGGACTCCCGGGGGTGGATCCTGTCGGCGCTGGACGGGCACGGGGAGATGCCGCCGCGGGAGGGGGCGGGGCGCTCGTTCGTCGACACCTGGTGAGCGGGGTGGCGGGACCGGTGTCTCAGGGCTGGAAGAGGATCTTCACCGCTTCCTCTTGCTTGCGCTGGAAGATCTCGTACGCGTGCGGCGCCTCCTCGAGCGGAAGCCGGTGGCTGGCGAAGCCGTCGACGCCGAGCGCGTCCTCGTCGGTGAGCAGCGGCAGGATGTCGTCGACCCAGCGCCGTACGTTCGCCTGGCCCATCCGCAGCTGGATCTGCTTGTCGAACATCGTCATCAGCGGCAGTGGCGAGGCCATGCCGCCGTAGACACCGCTCAGCGAGATCGTGCCGCCGCGCCGCACCAGCTCGATGGCGGTGAGGAGCGCGGCCAGCCGGTCGGTGCCGGCCCGCTCGGCGAGCCGGGCGGCCCAGGCGCGGGGCAGCATCGAGGACATCTGCTGGGCGGTCCGCCCGACGGGGCTGCCGTGGGCCTCGGTTCCCACGGCGTCGATCACGGCGTCGGGGCCACGACCGCCGGTCCGGTCGCGTATCTCCTCGACGAGTTCCTTCCGCCCCTCGTACCGCCGCAGGTCGTACGTCTCCACGCCCCGCTCGCGCGCCCGGCGCAGCCGCTCCGAGACCAGGTCGACGCCGATGACGACCTCGGCCCGCTGGAGCCGGGCGATCCGGCAGCACATGTCGCCGATCGGCCCGAGACCGAGGACGGCGACGGAACCGCCGGGCGGGATGTCGGCGTACTGCACGGCCTGCCAGGCCGTCGGCAGTACGTCGGAGAGATAGACGTAACGGTCGTCCGACGGCCCTTCCGGTACCTTGATCGGCCCGAACTGGGCCTGCGGAACCCGCAGATACTCGGCCTGGGCGCCCGGCACGCCGCCGTAGAGCCTGGTGTAGCCGAACAGCGCCGCGCCCATGCCCGAGTCGTGCACCTGGGTGGTCTCGCACTGCGTCGGCAGCCCCGCGCCGCACATCCAGCAGTGCCCGCAGGCGATCTGGAAGGGTACGACCACCCGGTCGCCGGGCTTCAGCTCGGTCACCCCGGAGCCGGTCTCCTCGACCACGCCGATGGGCTCGTGCCCGAGGATGTCCCCCGGGGTCATGAACGGGGTGAGCACCTCGTACAGATGCAGGTCGGAACCGCAGAGCCCGCTGGAGGTGATGCGTACGATCGCGTCCGTCGGTTCCTCGATCACCGGATCGGGTACGGTCTCCACCCGCACCTCGCGCTTGCCCTGCCAGGTCACGGCCCTCATCGTGCGCTCCCTTCGCCGCTGCTCGTCGTCGGCTCGTCCGTCGTCGGCTGCTCGTCGTTGCCGGAGGCGCTCGCCGAGTACCCGGGTTCGGGACGCTCACCCGCCCGCCCGC